>NZ_JALLGL010000339.1 GCF_023072675.1 Streptomyces sp. XM83C | reverse complement strand
GCCCCGGACCGACCCCGGGAACACCTCAGGGCCGTACCCGAGGCCACGGCGCCCCCTCCATCCCGGTCCCGGACGACCCCCTGCGGGAGGCGTCCCCCATGAACACAGGGTCGTTCTTGTGCAGTGCTCGCCTCATGGGCTACGGCCCGATCCAGCAGTGGGCGCGCGTCGGCGCAGCGCGGGCGGAGCGGGCCGAAGGCAGGGCGATGCCCGGGGTGGAGCCTGGGCTTGACGAGGTGGAGAAGCCTGCAACAGCTCCGGCCGGTATGGCTCTTGGCGCTGCTCCGGCCTGCGTGGTGGTGTGGGTCGGAGGACAGTGAGGGGGCAGGGTGGAGCCGTTGTCGGATGACTTGGCGTTGAATCGGCCGGGTGATGCGGTGCGTCGCAAGATCCGGGAGTTGCAGCCCGATCCGGTGATGCGGTTCGTCGGTCGCTGGCGGTCCGGGGGTGAGATACGGAGCTGGCTCGACGGGCTCGCCGGGGAGCGGGTCACCGGGCGGGTGCTGGACCGGCTCAGGGGGCACGGGTGGTTCGTCCTCCATGCCGTGCAGTGGGCGAGCGGTGCGGACATCGACCACCTTGCGATCGGTCCCGCAGGCGTCTTCGCCGTCAACTCCAAACGGCACCGCGGGAAAGCCGTCTGGTACGGCGATTCGGCTCTGACGGTGAACGGCGCGCCGACCCGGCACATCGCCGTGAGCCGGTCCGAGGCGCGGCGCGTCTCGCGGGTGTTGTCGCAGTGCTGCGGGATGGAGGTGCCTGTCCGTCCTGTGATCTCAGTGGTGCACGCGGCGAAACTCACGGTCAAGAATGCCGATCCGCCGGTGCTGGTCCTTGCGGTCGAAGACCTCGGCCGGGTCCTGTCGGGTCTGTCGCCGACGCTCTCGCCCGAGCAGGTCGCGCGCATCTACGGCGTGGCACGGGATGCGCGCACCTGGGCCGGTTGATCAGGCGTCGAGTCGTACTCGAGCACGAACGCGGCGGAGACGAGCGGCGCCCCGTCGATCTCGTCGATCTCGACGGGGCGGCACTCGTCCGCGAACGCGTGCGGCAGATCAGGACCACGAGGGTGCCCGCGGAGGGCCGGAGTCGGCCTGCCTGCTCCTGCGACGGCATCCGGGAGCGGACCTCCTCGACGAGGAAGTGCACGTTGCTCGTGGCGCAAGGCCGGCGCCGGGGACGACTCAGGCCCAGGGAGCGGGAAACCCCGCCTCACCTGGGCCTGAGCCGTATCCGAGCGGGCGACGGGAATCGAACCCGCGTAGCCAGTTTGGAAGATCGCGTATGCGGCTGGGCGCTGACCTAGCGGTTCCCTGAGCAGGGCAAACGCGGAACCGTCACTCTGACTCCCCGCCATTCCCCGCGTGCCCCTCCCCCTCCGGGCACGAGAGGGGCACGCGACGTGAGGCACTTACCGCAACGACACCAGAACGGACGCTAGTCCCGTCAGTGCCACCGTGAGGTTGGCCACGGCGTTGATGACCTCTACCCATCCGCTCCTGACTGGATTGGTCGGTCCCATTGCTGTACTATTCCCGGTGTTCGAGTCGGGGTGCTCGCTGGGCTCGCTCGTCAGGTCTGCCAAGTGTTCGCCTCCTCTTGAATGCTTCTTGAACACGCGAAAGCCGCAAGACGTGTCTCCGGCAAGAGACAACACGCCTTACGGCTCTTTCGTGTGTCTTCACTCTCATCATAGCAGCCTCGATCAACTCCCATGCGGCATTGACCCATTGAGGTCGGCGGAGCGGCTTTGGGCTGGAGCTGCTTTGGGGCGAGTGATCATGGCCCCGTAAGCTTCCGGCGCGTCGGGCAGTCTGTGGACCTGCCCGGTGAAGCACGACGTTGGGGCCATGATCTTAGAGGCTCGCCCCAAAGTGGCTGCCTAAAGCCGTGGAGCCGACCGCCCCAGCCACGACGGTTCTGACCTTCGCTGTGCCGTCTCGCCTCGGCCCCGGCCTGGTCTTCGCCCCCTTGTGGGCGCGGGCGGGCGACGGCGCGCGGCCCCGGTGACGAAGGCAAGGAGGGGCGGCGCGACGGCGACCGGCCGGCGCCGCCGCGCCGTGCGCGGCACCTTCGATCTTCGATCGGACTGCTTGCAGTTCAGGAGGCCGGGAGCGACGGCGAGCGAAGCGAGCCCTTGATGAGGTAGAGAAACCTGTAACAGGTCGGTTTAGAGGACGGCGCTCCGCTCGGCCAAGTCGCGTAGGGCTTCGGGCACTCGGGGACTGGAGAGCTGGATCAAGTCGCGGATGACCTCGCGGGCAAGGTGGTGGTCCTGGATTTGCTCGGGCGCCAAAGCCTCCGCCTCCAAGATCGCGGCTGTGGCCTCGCCGACGTGTCGCCGCTGCGTGTGCGCTCGCGCCACGTCAAGCAAGAAACGCGACTGCCGCTCGGGCGACAGGCCCGAAGTGTCAATGTCCTGGGCTACCTCCAGGGCAAGCCCCGCATCTCCCAGTTCAACCGCTGTGCTTACGGCGTGGATCTCCACGTTCGTCGGTCCGAACTCCGTGTCGAAGTCGTTGCGGTCCTCACCCAACCGCGCCGCGATCCCTCGCGCCCGCTCGATGTGCTCATGGGTCTGCGCCCGGTTCCCCTCCCTTGCATTGATCACCGCAAGGACCAGGTTCATGGCGCCCAACAGCGACAGTTCTTCCGGCGGGCATGTCGGTGCTTCTGCCCTCGGCTCCATGACGGCCACAGCAGACCTCGCCGCTTGCTCCGCCTGCTCCATGTGCTGCTGCCTCATGAAGGCGTGCGCCATGCGAAACAGACTTGCGACCACCTCCAACGGCTGGCCCGCCAGTTCGGCCGCCTGCAAGGCGCGGTCTGCCGCGATCCACGCCGCATCCGCCTGGTCCTGCCGCGTGAAGCTGGCTGCAGCCACCTGGTATGCCTTGGCACGCAGAGAGTGAAGCTCCGTGCGGTCACCCGGTGGCGCCTGGCGTACTGCGGTCTCGATGCTGGGTAGCAGCTTGGCGAGGTGATCGCTGAGTGCTGCGTAGCTCGATGCGTGTACGAGCGTCCACGCCTCTTCCACCTGCTGACGAAAGTCGGCAACCGACGGAGTCGGCTCGGTCGACGGCTGCTGAAAGAGGCTGCCCAGTGCTGGGTGACCGGTGAGGGCTACCCGTAGGCCGTCGAGATCGTTGCTCCTCGCCTGAGTTTCCTGCTTGGCTTCCTCTGTTGGGGGAGCGTCTGGCCGAAGCTCTCGCACGGACACGTTGAGCGCGTCGGCCAGGGCTTGTAGGACCGACAGCCGCTCGACGGGCTGTACGCCTCTCTCGACCTGCGACACCCAACTCTCTGACCGCCCCATCGCGGCGGCAAGGTCGCTCTGCGACATGCCTGCGGCGCGGCGCAGCTCCTTGACCCTCGGGCCCAGGGCCGTGGTGTCGGCAGTCGTCACTTCTCGGCTCCGGTGGGGTACTTGCCGGCGTACGGCTGGAGGCGGTCCACCTCGATCTTTTCGACGTACTTGTCGCGCTCCGTCAGGAAGTGGCGCGTGTGGGGCTGACGCTCGTGCTCCTCGAAGGCATCTCGATCGGCGTAGATCTCAAAGAAGATCCGTTCATTGGGGGCGCCCTCGACCTCGTGGCACGCATAGACCAGCGTGCCGGGCTCGTGCGCCTGGATGCCTGCGGCGGTCTGTCGGACCAGGGCGTCAAACGCTTCGCCGGCGCCGTCGCGCAATGTGAAGCGGACAAAGAGCCCGTAATTGCTCATATCTTCCTCCCTTGATTTGGCACTCAGTCTCGCAGACCCAGAGTTCTGCTGCTAGTCGCAGTTTTTCTGTTGACTCGCAGTTTCTCTGCGAGTAGCTTCGGTGGTGTCGCAAGAACAAGGCGCCCCGGGCTACGTGCCATCCGCCAAGATCACGACGTAGCCCGGGGCTTATCCCAAGAGGGAGACTCCATAATGCCGTCCTTCAAGATCGACCTGTCGACCGCGGTGGTGTTCGTGGCGACCGCGCCGGTGCCGAAGCTGGCCAACGCCCGGACGGGTGAGCGGGCGATGGACCGGGAGACGAACGCGCCGCTGTCGACGGTGGGCCTGCTGGTCTCGGACGAGGGAGAAGGCAACCTCTACCAGGTGACCATCCCGGAGACGGGTCTGCCGGAGGGGCTTCAGCCGGGGATGCCGGTGCGGGTGGTGGGCCTGAAGGCCCGGGACTGGGAGAACGAGTTCAACGGCCAGAAGCGGCACGGCATCTCGTTCCGCGCGGTCGCGATCACCCCGGCGGCCTGACCATGGCGGACGTGACGCTGTGGCTGGAGGCCACGGGAGCGGTGGCGGGGGCCGGCGGGCTCGGCTACGCCAAGCACCGGGCGCCGCGGGTGTACTGGTCGCTGGTGGGCCTGCCGGCCACCTGGGGCCGGTTCGCCTACACCTACCGCTCCACGATGGAGGTGTGCGGGCTGACCGTGCAGCCGTCCGGCCTCCGGGCCTTCATGACCCGCAATCTCGCGCGTCGGGAGGTGCGGCCGGTGCCGCCGAAGGTGCGTCGGGTGCGTCCGACCTCGACCGGCCTGCGGGTCTCCCTCCGGCTGCCCGCTGGCCTGGAGCCGGCCGACGTGGCGGCCTCGTGTGAGCGGCTGCGCCACGCCTGGGGTGTGCGGTCGGTGACCGTGGTGGAGACCCGTCCCGGTGTCGTGGAGCTGCGGATGACCGGCTACGACGTGCTCAAGCGGGTGCGGCTGCCGCGTACCGCTCAGCCGCGGGACATGGTGGTGCCGGTGGCGCTGCGGGAGGACGGCACGGTCTTCGCGCGGGACTACCGCAAGGTGCCGCACGCGCTGACGCTGGGGGCGAACCAGTCCGGCAAGTCCATGTATCAGCGCAACCTGATCCAGGGCCTGGCCCGGCTGCCGGTCGGGCTGGTCGGCATCGACTGCAAGCGCGGTGTCGAGCAGACCGCGTACGCGCCCCGGCTATCCGCGCTGGTCACCGACCCGGAGTCGGCCGGGCATCTGGTCGATGTCCTGGTGCGGGAGATGGAGGCGCGCTTCGACCTCTTGGCCGAGCACGGGGTGTCGGACCTGTGGGCGCTGCCCGGTGCGGTGCGGCCGGTGTCGCTGGTCGTCCTCGTCGACGAGGTGGCGGAGCTGTTCCTGGTGGCCTCCAAGAAGGAGGAGCCGGCGCGCGACCACATGGTCATGCAGCTCGTGCGGCTGGGCCAGATGGCCCGCGCGGTCGGCATCTACCTGGAGGTGTGCGGGCAGCGCTTCGGCTCCGAACTGGGCAGGGGCGCGACCATGCTGCGCGCTCAGCTCACCGGCCGGGTCGTGCACCGCGTCAACGACAAGCAGACCGCGGAAATGGGCCTGGGCGACATCGCCCCGGACGCCGTGGCCGCGGTGACCACGATCGCCCCGGACCGTCCCGGCGTCGCCGTGGCTGGCGACACCTCCGGCGGCTGGTCGCGCATCCGCACCCCGGAGACCACCCCGGAACAGGCCGCGGCCGTCTGCCGTGAGTTCGCCCACCTGACCCCGGAGCTGCCGTTCCTGGACCCGTTCCGCCCGGCCGTGCGCCCGGCGCCGGCGGCGGATGAGGCTTCGCCGCTGGTGATCCCGCAGCCGGTCACCGAGTAACCCTCCCTGCTCCCTCGGTCGGCGCGGCCGTCCTCGCGCCACGTCCCTACCCGAGCCATGCCCAAAACGCGACAGGAGGTCGCTCATGGCCCCGCGCAAGACCCGCAAGCCCCCGGTGAAGAAGTGCCCCGAGTGCCAGGGCACCGGCCACGTCTCCAGCGCCGTGCTGGTCGGCCGCAAGCGCCGCCTCGTTGGCCAGCAGTCTGCCGCGTGCCTGACCTGCTGGGGCTCCGGCGAGATCCCCGCCGACGACTGACCGAAGGGAGGTGAAGACCGTGCCCCGCTCGCTCCGCCCGGATGCCGTGCTGGTGCAAGCCGTGATCGCCGGCGCACTGTCCTTCGCTCATCTGCACGACCTGGCCGCGGCGGCCGGGCAGTCCGGCTGGAAGGCGTGGGCCTATCCGGTCTCGGTCGACCTGCTGCTGGTCGCCGCCTGGCGACGGCTGCGCACCCAACGCACCCGGCTGGCCTGGTCCTGGTTCCTGGTGGCCCTCGTCGCCTCGCTCGGCGCCAACGTCGCCACCGCGGGCCTGCTCGACCTCGGCCACGTCCCGGCCTGGCTGCGCATCCTCGTCGCCGGATGGCCCGCCCTGGCCTTCCTCGGCGGCACCCTCCTCGTCCACCGGCCCACCGGGCCCACGAGACTACGCT
>NZ_JALLGL010000338.1 GCF_023072675.1 Streptomyces sp. XM83C | reverse complement strand
CCCCCCACCTCGCCCTCGCCCCCGCCACCTGGGCGGCGTTCATGAGGAGCCCCTTGCTTCGAGTGCACTCCACGGCGTTGGGTGAGGAGGTATGAAGTACACGCAGCTCGGACGCACCGGACTCAAGGTCAGCCGACTCGTCCTCGGCACGATGAACTTCGGACCCCAGACCGACGAACCCGCCTCGCACGCGATCATGGACGCGGCGCTGGACGCGGGGATCAACTTCTTCGACACCGCGAACGTGTACGGCTGGGGCGAGAACAAGGGCCGTACCGAGTCGATCATCGGGAACTGGTTCGCGAAGGGCGGCGGGCGGCGCGAGAAGACCGTCATCGCCACCAAGGTGTACGGGAACATGGGGCCGGACGGCGAGGCGTGGCCCAACCACGACAAGCTGTCGGCGGTGAACATCCGGCGGGCCGTGGACGCGTCGCTGAAGCGGCTCCAGACGGACCACATCGATCTGTACCAGTTCCACCACATCGACCGGAACACGCCGTTCGAGGAGATCTGGCAGGCGATCGACGTCCTGATCCAGCAGGGCAAGATCCTCTACGTCGGTTCCTCGAACTTCCCCGGCTACAAGATCGCCCAGGCGAACGAGATCGCCGCGCGGCGCGGCGGCACGATCGGCCTGGTCAGTGAGCAGTGCCTGTACAACCTGGCGGAGCGCCGTGCCGAGATGGAGGTGATCCCGGCCGCTCAGGACTACGGCCTGGGTGTCATCCCGTGGTCGCCGCTGCACGGCGGCCTGCTCGGCGGCGTGATCAAGAAGGAGGTGCAGGGCGGGCGCCGGGCGAGCGGCCGGGCCGCGGACACGCTCGCCGACCCGGCGAAGCGGGCTCAGATCCAGGCGTACGAGGACCTGGTGGACAAGCACGGTCTGGAGCCCGGCGAGGTCGCGCTGGCGTGGCTGCTGACGCGGCCCGGCGTCACGGGTCCGATCGTCGGCCCGCGTACGTCGGAGCAGCTCGCGTCGGCGATCCGGGCGTCGGAGCTGGAGCTGGGCGAGGAGCTGCTGGCGTCGCTGGACGAGGTGTTCCCGGGCCCGGGGCCGTCCCCTGAGGCCTTCGCCTGGTAGGCGGGCCGCACCGAACGGGACGACCGCGAGCCCGGCAGGCGAGCCGGGCGGGCCCCCGCCGGGGGCCAAGTCGAACAGGTGACCGTGCGCGGCGGCGGTCGGCGGGCTACCTGCCGACCGCCGCCGCCACGATCACCACCACGAACATCAGCACGAGCGCACCGGCCATGATCCGGTTCCGGGTCTTCGGGTCCACGCCCCCGAGCCTAACGGGCCCCGTCGAGCGGCCAGCGTGCGACCGCCTCGTAGCGGGGTTCCTCACCGGGTGTGCCGGAGCGGGGCAGGTGGCTGCGGACGAGGACCAGCTCCCGTACGGTCCACCGCTGCCCGGCGAAGTCCCGTAGCTCGTCGACGTACGGCCGGGGGTCGACGGCACGCCGGCTGCGCGCGACGGTGAGGTGGGCCTTGTAGTGCCGGTGCTCCCCCATCGGCAGGCCTGCCTTGCGGCCGGCGGCCTCGGCGCGGTCGGCGAGCAGCCGTAGTGTGGCCGTGTCGCCGTCGGCGCCGGTCCACAGGACCCGCCCGTGCCCGAACTGGCCGCCGCCTCGCAGTGCCAGCGGGAACGCGGGCGTGCGGTGTGCGGCCCGCTCCAGCCGTGCCGACAGGTCGGGTACGAGGGTGTCGGCGACCTCGCCGTAGAAGGCGAGGGTGAAGTGCCAGCCGGGGCGGCCGGTCCAGCGCAGGGCGTCCGCGTCGGGCAGTCGTCTGAGCGCTTCGACCTCGGCGGCCAGGTGACGGGTGACGTCGTCGGGCGGCAGCACGGCGGCGAAGAGTCTCATGCGGCCAGTGTGCATCCGGGGGTGCACCCGCCTCAGCGTGTCCTCGTCACGATGCCCATCGTTGTGACTGCGCGGTCGCCCCGGAGCCCAGTGATGACCGGGCAGGAGCGCCACGATGCCCGTCCTGGCGGACAGGATCGAGATGGCCGACAGCAGCGGCGACCTCAGCCTCGACATGATGTTCGACTGGCTGGAGGGGATGCCCGTCTCCGAGGGACACGCAGGCTTGCCTCGGACGTGCGGATCGACTTCCCCGGCCGGGGGTGATGACGTCGACCTCACGGACATCCCCGAGGCCTGGCGCTCGAGACCGGCGAGTTTCCCCGCGACTGAGCCCAGGCCCCGGGAGGGTCAGGCCGCCGCCGTCAGTTCCTCCCGCTTGCGCGGTACGAAGCGGACGTGCGGGTGGCCGCCGTTCCAGCCGACGGACAGGCGCAGGCCGCCGACGCGGGCCAGGGCGAGGGCGATGCCGGTGGCGGCGAGGGCGGACACGGCGCCGCCGACGGCGAGGCCGGCGCGGACACCGTACGTGTCGGTGATCCATCCGGCGATGGGTGCGCCGATCGGGGTGCCGCCCATGAACACCATCATGTACAGGGCCATCACCCGGCCGCGCATGGCGGGGTCGGTGGCCATCTGGACGCTGGTGTTGGCGGTGACGTTGACGGTCATGCCGAACATGCCGATGGGCGCCATGAACAGGGCGAACAGCCACAGCGACGGGGCGAGCGCGGCGATCATCTCCAGCACGCCGAAGGTGACGGCGGCGACGATCAGCACGCGCATCCGGGCCGTTCCGCGTCGGGCGGCGAGGAGGGCGCCGACGAGGGAGCCGACGGCCATGAGGGTGTTGAAGAGGCTGTAGGAGCCGGCGCCGGCGTGGAAGACGTCGTCGGCGAACGCCGACAGATACACCGGGAAGTTGAAGCCGAAGGTGCCGATGAAGCCGACGAGGGCGATGGGCCAGATCAGTTCGGGGCGTCCGGCGACGTAGCGCAGGCCTTCGCGGAGCTGGCCCTTGCCGCGCGGCGCGGGTTCGATGACGTGCAGTTCGCGGGCGCGCATCAGCAGCAGGCCGGTGATGGGCGCGACGAAGGACAGGCCGTTGAAGAGGAACGCCCAGCCGGTTCCGACGCCGGTGATCATCAGTCCGGCGACGGCGGGGCCGACGAGGCGGGCGGACTGGAAGTTCGCCGAGTTCAGGCTGACGGCGTTCTGTAGCTGGTCGCGGCCGACCATCTCGGTGACGAAGGACTGGCGGGCCGGGTTGTCGAGGACGGTGGCGAGGCCGACGAGGAACGCGGCGAGGTAGACGTGCCAGACCTGGACGTGGCCGCTGAGGGTGAGGACGGCGAGGGCGAGGCCGGTGACGGCCATCGCGGACTGGGTGAAGAGCAGGGTGCGGCGCTTGGGGAGGCGGTCCACGAGGACACCGCCGTACAGGCCGAAGAGCAGCATCGGCAGGAACTGCAGTGCGGTGGTGACGCCGACGGCGGTGGCGGAGCCGGTGAGGCCGAGCACCAGCCAGTCCTGGGCGATGCGCTGCATCCAGGTGCCGGTGTTGGAGACGACCTGGCCGAGGAAGAAGAGGCGGTAGTTCCTGATCTTCAGCGAGCTGAACATCGAGGAGGAGCGGGTGGGGGTAGTAGGGGTCGGTGCGGGGGCGGAAGGTGTTCCGGGTCCCGTACTCAAAGTGCGTTCGCCTCCTTGTGATCGGTCCTCAGAGATGCGCGAGCTTCTCCAGCACGGGCGCGGCTGCGCGCAGCTTGGCCCACTCGTCCTCGTCGAGGTTCTCCACCAGGGCGGCGAGGAAGGCGTTCCGTTTGGCGCGGCTCTCGGCGAGCATCGTCTCGGCCTGTTCGGTCTTGCTGACGACCTTCTGGCGCCGGTCCTCGGGGTGGGGCTCCAGCCGGACCAGGCCCTTGGCCTCCAGCAGGGCGACGATGCGGGTCATCGACGGTGGCTGGACGTGTTCCTTGCGGGCCAGCTCTCCGGGGGTGGCCTTGCCACAGAGGGAGAGTGTGCCGAGCACCGACATCTCGGTGGGGCTCAGCGACTCGTCGACTCGCTGGTGCTTGAGCCGACGCGACAGGCGCATCACGGCGGAGCGCAGGGCGTTCACGGCGGCGGCGTCGTCGCCCTGGGTGAGGTCCGGCATGTCTTTAGCGTAACTCATTACTCTGACTAACAACCACTGGAGGTCGCACGGTATGCCCGTGACGCGGGCCACTGATGCGTCGTATCACTCATTCGGGTGATCGGGGTGCGGAACGTGACACACCGGCCGGAAGCTTGCGGCAACCCTCATGGGCATGGGGACCAGCGTGCTCAGCCTGCGGATAGACGGGGAGCTGCTCGAACGGCTCCGGCACCATGCGGCGAAAAGAGGAATGAGCGTCCAGGACTATGTCGTCCGGACGCTCATTCGGGATGACTTCGACGAGCGGTTCCAGGCCGCCGTCGAGGAGACGGAGAAGTTCTACGGGCTCACCTAGGGCGCGTCCGACGGCTCACCCGCGCGGCGTCAGGTCAGTCCCAGCGCCGGCATCAGGTAGTAGAAGGCGAACACCGCCGACACCACGTACATCGCCACCGGGACCTCCTTGCCCCGGCCCGCGGCGAGGCGCAGCGCCGTGAAGGTGATGAAGCCCATGCCGATGCCGTTGGTGATCGAGTACGTGAACGGCATCATCAGCATCGTCACGAACGCGGGCACGGCGATGGTGTAGTCGGCCCAGTCGATCTCCTTGACGGAGCCGGCGAGGATCAGGAAGCCGACCGCGACGAGCGCGGGCGTGGCCGCCTGGGACGGGACCATGGTGGCGACCGGCGTGAGGAACAGCGCCACGGCGAAGAGGCCGCCGGTGACGACGTTGGCGAGGCCGGTGCGCGCGCCCTCGCCGACGCCCGCCGTTGACTCCACGAAGCAGGTGGTGGCGGAGGAGGAGCTGGCGCCGCCCGCGGCGACGGCGATGCCGTCGACGAAGAGGACCTTGTTGATGCCGGGCATCTGGCCCTGGGCGTCGGTCAGCTTGGCCTCGTCGGAGACGCCCATGATCGTGCCCATGGCGTCGAAGAAGCAGGACAGCAGGACGGTGAAGACGAACAGGACGCCGGTCAGCACACCGACCTTGTCGAAGCCGCCGAACAGGCTGACCTGGCCGACCAGGCCGAAGTCGGGGGTGGCGACCGGGTTGCCCGGCCACTTCGGGACGGTCAGGCCCCAGGCCTGGCCGCCGGCGACCGCCTCGATGATCACCGCGAGGACCGTCATGACGACGATGGAGACGAGGATCGCGCCGGGCGCCTTGCGCACGATCAGCGCGAACGTCAGCAAGGTGCCGAGGACGAAGACCAGCACCGGCCAGCCGGTGAGGTGACCGCCGGCGCCGAGCTGGAGCGGCACGGTGGTGTGGGCGGCGTCCGGGATACGGGTGACGAAGCCGGAGTCGACCAGGCCGATCAGCATGATGAACAGGCCGATACCGATGGAGATGGCCTTGCGCAGCCCGAACGGCACGGCGTTCATCACGCGCTCGCGCAGACCCGTGGCGACGAGCAGCATGACCACGAATCCGGCGAGTACGACCATGCCCATCGCGTCCGGCCAGGACATGCGCGGGGCGAGCTGGAGGGCGACGACCGAGTTGACGCCGAGACCGGCGGCGAGCGCGATCGGCACATTGCCGATGACACCCATCAGCAGGGTGGTGAACGCCGCCGTGAGGGCGGTGGCCGTGACGAGCTGACCGTTGTCGAGCTGGTGGCCGTACATGTCCTTCGCGCTGCCGAGAATGATCGGGTTCAGCACGATGATGTACGCCATCGCGAAGAACGTGGCGAGACCGCCCCGAACCTCGCGTGCCAGGGTGCTGCCGCGCTCCGAGATCTTGAAATAGCGGTCGAGGGCGCTGGTCGAGGGCGCCTTGCCCGGCTGCTCGGGCGCGGGGACCTTGGCGGGGGCCGAGGTGGGCATTTGTCGATTCCTACGAACAGAAGTGGTCGGTGGCAAACGGTTTCAGTATGAACATATGAGTTCCTTGATTACCATCTCCGCGCGTAGACCTGATCGCGTCCTAAACTGACTGCCATGGCGAAGTGGACCCCCAAGCACGAGGCGCCGGAGCCCCTGGAGGGCCCCGTGGTCGCCACCATCACCGGCGGCACCATCGTGTGGTTCGTCCTCTTCCTGGCCCAGCTCCCCTTCTACGGCTGGTTCGACGACCACGGCCACACCTGGTGGCTGTGGACCTGCCTGGCAGGCGGCGGACTCGGCCTCATCGGCATCTGGTACGTCCGCAAGCGGGACGCCGCGATCAAGCGCGCCGCGGCGGCGCGCGACGCGGAGACCGAGCGGGCGGCCTGACACGCCGGGGCGCTGCCCCGGGGCCCGGCGCCAGGGCAGGGGTGACAAGCCCCGGCCCCACCCC
>NZ_JALLGL010000337.1 GCF_023072675.1 Streptomyces sp. XM83C | reverse complement strand
CTCCGCGACGGCACCTTCTACCAATCCCGGACACCGAAGGCCGTCGAACTCGCCGCGTGACCCCAGCAAGCCAAACCACCTCCAACCCAACCCAGGCACCTTGACGAAGGACATAGAGGCACCCCCCCACGCACCACGGCCCCGCACACCCGCGCCGAGGGGATACACCCGCATGGCCACAGACCCACCGCTGCTCACCATGTCCGGCATCACCAAGTCGTTCCCCGGAGTACGCGCCCTCGACGGCGTCGACCTGGACGTCCAGGCCGGGGAATCGCACTGCCTGCTCGGCCAGAACGGCGCCGGCAAATCCACCCTGATCAAGATCCTCGCCGGCGCCCACCAGCCCGACACCGGCATGATCCGCTGGCAGGGCAGGCAGGTCACCCCGCGCTCCCCGATCGCCGCGATGCGCCTCGGCATCGCCACCCTCTACCAGGAACTCGACCTGGTGGAACACCTGTCCGTCGCCGAGAACATCCACCTCGGCCACGAACCCACCACGGCCGGATTCCTCGTACGGCGCCGCACGGCCGAAGCCGCGTCCGCCGCACTGCTGCGCCGGCTCGGCCACCCCGAGATCGACCCGCGCCGCCCGGCCGACACCCTGTCCGCCGCACAGCAGCAGATCGTGTCCTTGGCCCGCGCCCTCTCCCACGACGTCCGGCTGATCGTGATGGACGAGCCGACCGCCGCACTCGACCCGGACGAGGTCGCCAACCTCTTCCGCATCGTCGGCGACCTCACCGCCGCCGGGGTCGCCGTCGTCCACATCTCGCACCGCCTGGAGGAGATCCGCCGGATCGGCGACCGTGTCACCGTCCTCAAGGACGGCCGCGCCGTGGCCCGCGGACTGCCCGCCAGAACCACCCCCACCAGGGACATCGTCTCCCTGATGACCGGCCGCAGCATCGAGTACGCCTTCCCCGAGCGGCCCGCCGCGCCGCCCGCCGGCACACCGGTCCTCCAGGTGCGCGGCCTGACCCGCGCCGGAGAGTTCGCCCCCCTCGACCTGGACGTGCACGCCGGAGAGATCGTCGGCCTCGCCGGACTGGTCGGGTCCGGGCGATCCGAAATACTGGAGACGGTATACGGCGCACGGAAGCCGACAGCCGGTCAGGTGCTGGTCGACGGCCGGCCGCTGCGCCCCGGCAGTGTCCGCGCCGCCGTCCGCGCCGGGCTCGGCCTCGCCCCCGAGGAACGCAAGGCGCAGGCCCTGCTGATGCTGGAGTCCGTCACCCGCAACGTCTCCCTCTCCTCACTGCACCGCTTCTCCCGCGCCGGCCGGCTCGACCACCGCGCCGAGAGGGCCGCCGCGCGCGCCGCCACCCGGCAGCTGTCCCTGCGCCCCGACAACCCGTCCGCGCCCGTGCGCACCCTGTCCGGCGGCAACCAGCAGAAAGCGGTCCTCGCCCGCTGGCTGCTGCGCGGCTGCCGCGTCCTGCTGCTGGACGAACCCACTCGCGGCGTCGACGTCGGCGCCCGCGCCGAACTGTATGCAGTCGTCCGCCGACTCGCCGACGAAGGCCTCGCCGTGCTGCTGGTCTCCAGCGAGATACCCGAGGTCCTCGGCCTCGCCGACCGGGTGCTGGTGCTCCGCGAAGGCAGCGTCGTCCACACCGCGCCCGCCCGCGACCTGGACGAACACCGCGTACTCGACCTCGTCATGGAAGGAGGCCCGGCGTCATGACGCAGCATGTGTCACCACCGAGGGACAGCGCCGGAAAGACGGCACCGGCGGGCGCACCGCCCGCCTGGCACACACTGCTGCGCCGCGCCGACGTGCGCACCCTGTCCCTGCTCGGGGTGCTCGCCGCGCTCGTCGTGATCGGCGGCGTCACCCGGCCCGACGAGTTCCTCGACACCCGCAACCTGCAACTGATCCTCACGCAGGCGTCGGTGATCGGTGTCGTCACCGTCGGCATGACCTTCGTGATCACCTCCGGCGGCATCGACCTGTCCGTCGGCGCGATCGTCGCGCTCGCCTCCGTGTGGGCGACGACCGTCGCCACGCAGGAGTACGGCTTCGCCGGGATACTGTTCACCGCCGTCGTCGTCGGTGTGGGCTGCGGCCTGGTCAACGGACTGCTGATCGCATACGGCGGCATGGTCCCGTTCATCGCCACCCTCGCCATGCTGGCCTCCGCCCGCGGCCTCGCCCTCCAGATCACCGACGGCCGCACCCAGATCGTCACCGTCGACAGCGTCCTGCACCTCGGCGAACGCGACGCCTACGTCCTCGGCGTACCGCCGCTCGTCCTGGTGTTCGCCGCGGTGACGGCCGCCGGCCGGCTGCTGCTGAACCGCACCACGTTCGGGCGGCGCACCGTCGCCGTCGGCGGCAACCCCGAGGCCGCCCGCCTCGCCGGCATCGACGTCCGCCGCCAGCGCCTGTACCTGTATCTGCTGTCCGGGCTGTGCTGCGGCATCGCCGCGTTCCTGCTGATCGTACTGTCCGGCAGCGGCCAGAACACCAACGGCAACCTGTACGAACTCGACGCCATCGCCGCCGCCATCATCGGCGGCACCCTGCTCAGCGGAGGCCGCGGCACCGTCACCGGCTCCGTACTCGGCGTCCTGATCTTCACGACGATCACCGACATCTTCGCCCTGAACAACCTTCAGAGCGACGTCCAGCAGATCGCCAAGGGCGCGATCATCGTCGCCGCCGTCCTGGTCCAGCGCCGTACCACGAGCACGACCTGACGAAAGGCTCCGCCATGCCCCTCTCCCCGCAGCACGCCACCACCCGCAGAGGACTGCTCCTCGGAACGGCCGCCGTCTCCGCCACGGCCTTCCTCGCCGGCTGCACCAGCAACGAACCCAAGGACAAGACACCCGCCGCCGACGACCGCCCCGCCTCCGCCGACACCCCCGGCAAGCACGTCACGATCGGCTTCGCCGGTCCGCAGGCCGACCACGGCTGGCTCAACGCCATCAACGACAACGCGAAGAAACGCGCCGCCCGGTACAGCGACGTCACCCTGGAGATCACCGAGGGTTCCAACGACACCGCCCAGCAGATCGGCCAGATCGAGACCCTCATCAACAAGAAGGTCGACGTCCTCGTCGTACTGCCCGCCGACGGCAAGGCCCTCACCCAGGTCGGACTGAAGGCCATGCGCGCCGGCATCCCCGTCGTCAACCTCGACCGGATCTTCGACACCCCGCAGGCCTACCGCTGCTGGATCGGCGGCGACAACTACGGCATGGGCCTCAACGCCGGCCACTACATCGGCCGGAAACTCAAGGACAAAACGGACGCCCGTGTCATCGAACTCGCCGGCCTGGACAACCTGGAACTGACCCGGCAGCGCACCCAGGGCTTCGACGACGCCCTGAAGAACTACCCCAACATCAAGAAGGTCGCCCGCCAGGCCGCCGAGTTCACCGTCGAGTCCGGCCAGGCCAAGATGGCCCAACTCCTCCAGGCCCAACCGAAGTTCGACGCCCTCTGGAACCACGACGACGACCAGGGCGTCGGCGCGCTCCGCGCCGTCGAACAGGCCGGCCGGGACGACTTCCTCATGGTCGGCGGGGCCGGCGCCCTCGCCGCCTTCCAGGCCATCGAGAAGGACGACGGCGTCCTCAAGGCGACCGTGCTCTACCCGCCCACGATGGCCGCCTCCGCCATCGACCTCGCCCGCGCCCTCGCCCAGGGCAAAGGCGCCGCCGGGCTCGCCGAGCACGAGATCCCCGCCTCCGTCACCCTCTACTCCGCCGTCGTCGACAAGACCAACGTCGACCAGTACATGTCCACCGGCTTCCGCTGACCCGCATCCGCCCCGACCTGCCCGTACCCCCCTCGGCGCCCGCCCGCCGCGGCGGGCACCGCGACGAGCACGAGGAGGAACCACCCATGGCACAGCCGCACGAGCCGGCCGCCCCGGAAGCCGCCACAGCCACCCCCACCAGCGCCGCCGGCACCCGGCCCACCGCCCTCGGCACCGCCCCCGCCGGACCGCCGCTGCGGATCGGCATGGTCGGCTACGCCTTCATGGGCGCGGCCCACTCCCAGGGCTGGCGCACCGTCGGCCACGTCTTCGACCTGCCCCGCACCCCCCACCTCACCGCGATCTGCGGACGCGACGCGACCGCGGTACGCGCCGCCGCCGAACGGCACGGCTGGGCGCACGCCGAGACCGACTGGCGCGCCCTGATCGCCCGCGACGACATCGACCTCGTCGACATCTGCACCCCCGGCGACAGCCACGCCGAGATCGCGGTCGCCGCCCTCGACGCCGGCAAGCACGTCCTGTGCGAGAAACCCCTCGCCAACTCCGTCGCCGAGGCCGAGGCCATGACCCGTGCCGCCGAACGGGCCCGCGCACACGACCGGATCGCCATGGTCGGCTTCAACTACCGCCGCGTACCCGCCACCGCCCTCGCCCACCGCATGATCGCCGAGGGCCGCCTCGGCACCCTGCGCCACGTCCGGGTGACGTACCTCCAGGACTGGCTGACCGACCCGGACTTCCCGCTGACATGGCGGCTGCGCCGGGAACACGCCGGCTCCGGCTCCCTCGGCGACCTCGGCGCGCACATCGTCGACCTCGCCCAGTACCTCGCGGGCGAACCCCTCGCCGGGGTGTCCGCGCTCACCGAGACGTTCGTACGACACCGCCCGCTGCCCGGCACCCCCACCACCGGCCTCAACGCATCCCGCACACTGCATACTGTCGACCGCGGACAGGTCACCGTGGACGACGCGGCCCTGTTCACCGGCCGGTTCACCTCGGGCGCCCTCGCCTCCTTCGAGGCCACCCGGTACGCCACCGGCCGGAAGAACGCCCTGCGCATCGAACTCAACGGCGAGCACGGCTCCCTCGCCTTCGACCTGGAACGCCTCAACGAACTGTGGTTCCACGACGGCACCGAGCCCGCCGACCGCGCCGGTTTCCGCCGCATCCTCGTCACCGAACCCGACCACCCCTACCTGGACGCCTGGTGGCCGCCCGGCCACGCCCTCGGCTACGAGCACACCTTCGTCCACCAGGCCCGCGACCTCGTCCTCGCCGTCGCCGAGGGCCGCACCCCCGAACCGTCCTTCGCCGACGGACTCCAGGTGCAGCGCGTCCTCGCCGCGGTGGAGGAGAGCGCCGCGAAGAACTCCGTCTACACACCGATCGCCGTCTGAGAAGGGGGCCCCGCACCCATGCCGCGCCCGTTCACGCTCTTCACCGGACAGTGGGCCGACCTGCCACTGGAGGAGGTCTGCCGCCTCGCCCGCGACTTCGGCTACGACGGTCTCGAACTCGCCTGCTGGGGCGACCACTTCGAGGTCGACAAGGCCATCACCGACCCCGGCTATCTCCCCGGCCGCCGCCGGCTCCTCGACAAGTACGGCCTGAAGTGCTGGGCCGTCTCCAACCACCTCGTCGGCCAGGCCGTGTGCGACGCGATCATCGACGAACGCCACCGCGCGATCCTCCCCGACGCCGTCTGGGGCGACGGCGACCCCGAGGGCGTGCGCCGGCGGGCCGCCGACCGTATGAAGGACACCGCCCGCGCCGCCGCCGCGTTCGGCGTGGACACCGTCATCGGCTTCACCGGCTCCGCCATCTGGCACCTCGTCGCGATGTTCCCGCCCGCCACCGAGGCGATGATCGACCGCGGCTACGACGACTTCGCCGCCCGCTGGAACCCGGTCCTCGACGTCTTCGACGCCGAGGGCGTCCGCTTCGCCCACGAGGTCCACCCCGGCGAGATCGCATACGACTACTGGACGACCGTCCGCACACTGGATGCGGTCGACCGTCGACCGGCCTTCGGCCTGAACTTCGACCCCTCCCACTTCGTGTGGCAGGACCTCGACCCGGTCGGCTTCCTCCACGACTTCCGCGACCGGATCTACCACGTCGACTGCAAGGAGGCCCGCACCCGCCTCGACGGCCGCAACGGCCGCCTCGGCTCCCACCTGCCGTGGGGCGACCCGCGCCGAGGCTGGGACTTCGTCTCCGCCGGCCACGGCCACGTCCCCTGGGAGGACGTCTTCCGCATGCTCCGCTCCATCGACTACACCGGCCCGGTCTCCGTCGAATGGGAGGACGCCGGCATGGACCGCCTCCAGGGCACCCCCGAAGCCCTCGCCCGCCTCAAGGCGTACGACTTCGACCCCCCGTCGGCGGCGTTCGACGCGGCCTTCTCCCGCTGACCCGAGGAACCCCGATGAGCACAGGCACACCCTGCGCGGACGACCCCCCTCCCCGAGCCGCCACGGCCCGGCTCGACCGGGCCGTCGCCGAGGCCGCCGCCCACCCCGGCAGGACGGACGCACCACCCCGGCAGGCCGGACACACACCCCCGACAGGAGGCGACGCCCCAAGGC
>NZ_JALLGL010000336.1 GCF_023072675.1 Streptomyces sp. XM83C | reverse complement strand
CCCACGGAGGCCCCCCGCCCCCCGCTGGTCACCGCCCGTTTCGTCGCGCGCGCCACGCTCGTCACCGCGTCCCTGTCGCTGGCGGGGGCACTGCTGGGGCTGGTGCGGGACCAGTCGCTGGCCCGGCTGTTCGGGGCGGGGAGCGACACGGACGCCTTCCTGGTCGCCTGGACCGTGCCGGAGTTCGCGGCGACGCTGCTGATCGAGGACGGGCTGGCGTTCGCGCTGGTCCCGGCGTTCAGCATGGCGCTGGCCCGGCGGGCGCGGGGCGTCCCCGGTGACCCGGTGCGCGCCCTGGTCGGCTCGACGCTGCCCCGGCTGGCGCTGGCGTTCGCCGCCGTGGGCGCGCTGCTGGTGGGCGCCGCGCCTCGGCTGGTCGCGGTGCTGGCGCCGGGCCTGCCCGATCCGGCGCTCGCCGTGGACTGCACGCGGCTCACCGCGACCTGCGTGGTCAGCTTCGGTCTCGCCGGGTACTGTTCGGCGGCCCTGCGCGCCCACCGTCGCTTCCTCGCCCCGGCGACGATCTACGTCGCCTACAACACCGGCATCATCACGGCGATGTTCCTCCTCGGGGGGCGCTGGGGGGTGCGGTCGGCGGCGGCCGGGGTCGCGGTGGGCGGCTGCCTGATGGTCGCCGTACAGGTGCCGTCGCTGTGGCGGCAGTTGCGGGGCCGCCGCGGCCCCGATCCGGTGGCGTCCGGCGGGGAGCGGGCGGCCCGGCCGCTGGACACGGCGCTGCTGGCGACGGTGCTGCTGTTCGCGCTGTGCCGGCAGTCGCAGGTCCTCGTGGAGCGGTACCTCGCCTCGCATCTCCCCGCGGGTGCCATCTCGCATCTCAACTACGCGCAGAAGGTCGCGCAGATGCCGATGGTGCTGTCGCTGATGGTGTGCACGGTGACCTTCCCGGTGGTGGCGCGCGCTCTGGCCGAGGGCGACACCGAGCGGGCACGCGGCCGGGTCGAGCAGGACCTCGCGCTCGCGGCGGCGGCCGTGCTGCTGGGCACGGCGGCGGTGACCGCGTGCGCCCCGCAGATCGTCGAAGTGCTGTTCCAGCGCGGCGCGTTCACGGCGGCCGACACGGCCGCGACGGCCGGGGTGATGCGGGTGTACGCGCTGGGGCTGCTCGGCCAGACCCTCACCGGGGTGCTGGTCCGCTCCTACTTCTCGGCGGGCCGCGCCGCCTGGTACCCGGTCGGCGCGATGGCCGCCGGGATCGTCCTCACCGCGTGGACGGGGGCGTGGACGGTCGGCCCGTACGGGGTGCTGGGCATCGCAGCCGCCAACGCCGCCGGCATCACCCTCACCGCGGCACTGCTGCTGGCCGGCATGAGCCGCAGCGGCGTCCCTGTCCGGGTGCCACGGGTGCTGCGCGAGCTGAGCCGGACCGCGCGGGCGGCCCCGGTGGCGGCGCTCGCCGGGGCCGGCGCGGCGAGCCTGCCCGGCTCGGCGACGGCCGGACTCGCGGCCGGCGCGCTGACCGTGACCGTCGTGTACACCGCCCTCGGCCTCGCCCTGCGCTCCGAGGGCCTCGCACCCGCACTCCGTCTCGCCCGTACCGCGACCCGAAAGCTCAGCCATGCCCGACACCGCTGACAGCCCCGGCCCGGTCCCCTGGGTGGCGATGTACCACTCGGTGGGCGACCGCACCTGCGACCCGTACCACGTCACCGTCACCCCCGAACGCCTGGCGCGGCAGCTGGCGTGGTTGCGTGCCCGCGGCCTGCGCGGTGTCGGGGTGGCCGAGCTGCTCGCCGCGCGCGCCCGGGGCGCGGGGGACGGCCTGGTCGGTCTCACCTTCGACGACGGGTACGCCGATTTCCTCACGCACGCGCTGCCCGTGCTGCGCCGGCACGGCTGCACCGCGACCCTGTACGTGCTGCCGGGCCGGCTGGGCGGCGTCAACGCCTGGGACACGCCCGGCCCGCGCAAGCCGCTGCTGACCGCCGACGGCATCCGCCGGGCCGCCGACGAGGGCATGGAGATCGGCTCGCACGGCCTGACCCACATCGACCTGACCACCGCCGACGACACGGCGCTGGAGGCGGAGACAGCGGGCAGCCGGGCCGCGCTGGCCGACCTGCTCGACCGCGAGGTCGACGGGTTCTGCTACCCGTACGGCAGGCTGGACGCCCGTACGGTGGCCGCGGTCCGCGCGGCCGGCTACCGGCACGCCTGCGCCATCGACCCCGGCCCGCTCACGGGGCCGCTCGCGCTGCCCCGCGTCCACATCGGCGAACGCGACACGGCCGTACGGCTGCTGCTGAAACGCCGGCTGCACCGGCTGCGCCGCCGTCCCGTGGTGGGGGTGTGACATGACGGCACGTCAGGCGCGCAGGGCGCTGCACATCATCACCGGTCTCGGCGTGGGCGGCGCCGAGCAGCAGTTGCGGCTGCTGCTGCGGCATCTGCCCCTCGACTGCGAGGTGGTCACGCTCACCAACCCGGGCGCGGTCGCCGACGGGCTGACCGCCGACGGGGTGCGCGTCCACCATCTCGGGATGGGCGGCAACCGCGATCTGTCCGCGCTGCCCCGGCTGGTACGGCTGATCCGCTCCGGCGGCTACGACCTGGTCCACACCCACCTGTACCGGGCCTGCGTGTACGGCAGGCTCGCCGCGCGGCTCGCCGGGGTGCGGGCGGTCGTGGCGACCGAACACTCCCTCGGCGACTCCCAGATGGAGGGCCGTCGGCTGACCCGCGGGGTGCGCGCCCTGTATCTGGCGAGCGAGCGGCTGGGCCGGGCCACCGTCGCCGTCTCCCCCACCGTCGCCGACCGGCTGCGACGCTGGGGCGTGCCCGCACCGCGGATCGCGGTCGTACCGAACGGCATCGACGTGGCCCGGTTCCGTTTCGACCCGGCCGCCCGGCTCCGCACGCGACGCCGGCTGGGGCTGCCCGACGGGGCGTACGTCGTCGGCGGGGTGGGCCGGCTCGCCCCCGGGAAACGCTTCGACGTCCTGGTGCGTGCCGTGGCCGCGCTCCCCGACGACCACTGGCTGCTGCTGGTCGGCGGCGGCCCCGAGGAGAGCGTGCTGCGCCGCCTCGCGCACGAGACGGGCATCGCCGGACGGGTGCTGTTCACCGGCGAACGCCCCTACGTCCCCGACGGCGGCCCCGGCCCCGATCTGCCCGCGCTGCTGTCCGCGATGGACGTGCTCGTGTCGCCGTCGCCGGAGGAGGCGTTCGGGCTGGCGGTCGTGGAGGGGCTGGCCGCCGGGCTGCCCGTGCTGTACGCCTCCTGCCCGGCCGTCGCCGATCTGCCACCGCACACCGTCGGGCCGGCCCGGAGGGTGACCGGCGGGCCCGACGCCTTCGCCCGCGCCGTCACCGGGACGCGCGCGCTCGGCCCAGGCCCGCGCGGCACGCCCGAGGGCGCCGTCCACTACAGCATCGACCGCAGCGCCGGCCGGCTCATGGACGTGTACCGGGCCGCGCTGGGCGACTCGTCCGCCTCACTCCAGGGAGCCACCGCCTCATGACCGACAAGACCCAAGCCGCTCCGCGTGCCCGCCGCGCCCTGCCGCGCCCGCTCCGGTCGCGTGCGCTGCCCGTGTGGTGGCCGGTGGCCGCCGGTGTCCTCGCCGGCGGGCTGCTCGGCGGCGCGTACGGGGTGGCGACACCGCCCGAGTACACGGCCACCGCGTACGTCGTCGCCGTGCCCACCGAGGAGTCCGACCCGGCTGCCGCGCTCGGCTTCGCGCAGGCCTACGGACGGGTCGCCACCCAGCTCGCGGTGCTCGGGGACGCCCAGGTGTGGGCGGGCGTTCCGGTGCGCACCCTCCAGGAACATGTGCGGGCCGAGACCTCCCCGGACGCGCCGATGGTGTCCGTCACCGCCACCGCCGCCCGCCCCGCGCAGGCCGCCGACATGGCCAACGCGGTGGCCCGCGCCCTGACCCGGCACGCCGAGGACGCCCGCGCCGCCACCCATGTGGGCCTGCGGCAGTTCGCCCGCGCGGTGAAACCCGCCGAACCGTCCTCGGCGCCGGCCGCACTGACCGGGCTGGTCGGGGCGTGCGCGGGCGGACTGCTCGGCGCGCTCGCGCTGCTGGTACGGCCACGCCGCGCACCCCGCGAGGAGGGGCCGGCCGCGGCGGTGCCCGGCCCGGCCGTCGCCGCCGACGCCCAGGGCCGGCTGTGACCGCGTACACGGCCGAACTGGTCACCGACCCGGTCGCGCTTGCCCGGCTCGCCGGGGAGTGGGAGCGGCTGTACCGGTCGTGCGGCACGGCCACCCCGTTCCAGAGCCACCCCTGGCTGCACGCCTGGTGGCGGTCGTACGGCAGGCCGGGCCGGCTGCGGCTGTGGCTGGTGCGGGCGGGCGGCGCGGCGCGCGGCACGCTGGTGGCGGCGGCCCCGCTGACCGCCGTACGCCGTCCGCTGCCCGCGCTGGTCCCGCTCGGCGGGCCCCTGTCCGACTGGACGGACGTCCTCGTCGACGACGAGCACCGGGAGCCCGCACTGGCCGCTCTCGGCGACGCGCTCGCAAGTGCCGCCCGCACCGCGGTCATCGACCTGCCCGAGGTACGGCCGGGCGGTGCCGCCGAGCTGCTGTACGACCGCTGGTCCGGGCCCCGGCGCACCCTGCCCGGCTCGGTCTGTCTGGAGCTGCCCGGCGGGCCCATGAACACGCTGATCGCCCGGCTGGGCTCGGCGAAGGCGCAGCAGCGGGCCCGCGCGCAGCTGCGCAGGCTGGACGCGCTCGGTGTGGAACGCCGTGCCGTGGAGCCCGGCGAGGTCGACAAGGCGCTGCGCCGGCTCCAGGAGCTGCACCGGTTGCAGTGGCAGGGGCGGAAGGTGACGGGCGAACACCTCACCGACCGGTTCCTGGAGCATCTGGTGCGAGCGGCCGGCCCGATGGTGCGCGCGGGCGACGCGGTGGTCACCGAGTTCCGGCTGGAGGACGACGTGGTCGCCGTCGATCTGACGCTGCTGTCGCCGCGCATGGCGGGCGGCTATCTGTACGGGGCCCACCCCTGCCTGCGGGAACGCAAGGCGGACGTGGCGGTGATGCTGCTCCAGGCGTGCGCCGCGCACACGTCGGCGGGCGGCGGGCGCGGAACGCTGAGTCTGCTGCGCGGCGAGGAGCCGTACAAGCTGCACTGGCGGCCGGAGCGGGTGCCCAACTCGCGGCTGCTGCTGGCCCGCGCTACGACCGCGCCGCTGCTCGCGGCGGCCGTCGCACGGGACACGGCCCGGCGGCGCGCCAAGGAGGTGCTGCGCCGCCGGGAGGGCCGGTCAGCGGGTCCGTGACCACCAGTCGAACTTCAGGCACAGTTTCCCGCCCAGCCAGTACTCGACCCATTCGCCGAGGTCCAGCGGGGTGCAGTCCTTCGGGTGCCCGGTGGCGGGCGGCGTGGCGGGCACGGCGGGCACGGTGGGGGTCGCGGCGGGCGTCGGAACCTCGGGTGTCGTCGGGTTCGGCGTGGGGGTGGCCGGTGCGTCCGTGCGGCCGGAGAGGACCGAGCGGTACACCTTGGAGGCGCGCGGGTTCTGCCCGCACTGCCACACGCCGTGCGGGCAGTAGTCGGTCAGCGTGTTGTACAGCGGCTTGTGCTCGTCCATCCAGGCGAGCATCCGCCGCATCCAGGCATCGTTGTCGCCGTTGCGGAACAGCCCCCACTCCGGGTACGACACCGGCTTGCCGTGCGCCTTGGCGAAGTCGACGTGCGCCTGGAGGCCGTACGGCTCCCTCACCTGCTCGTCGAAGGTGATGCCGGACGGCTGGTCGTAGGAGTCCATGCCGATGATGTCGACGACGTCGTCACCGGGGTAGCACTGCGTCCAGGGCACGGCGTCCCGGCCGCGGCTCGGCGCGAAGTCGAACCGGAACCGCTGCCCGGGCACGGCGCGCATCGCCGTGACGATCCGCCTCCAGTACGCCTTCCACGCCTCGGGGTCGGGGCCGCAGCGGTGCGTGTAGGTGGTGCCGTTCATCTCCCAGCCGAGGACCAGCACCGTGTCCGGCACCTTCAGCTCCACCAGCCGCTCGGCCAGCTTGCGGAAGTGCCCGTCGAAGTCGCCGGCCGCGCCCTGTTTCAGCAGCCGGCGCACCTGACTGTCGCTCAGGTGGGCCTCGTTGCGTTCCAGCATGGGGACGTTGAGGACGAGCATCCGGTCGTCCTTCTCGCGCCGCCAGTCCGCCCAGATGTCGAGGAAGCCGGGCCGGCCCTCGATGTTGCTCCAGCGGTCGCCGGGCAGATACGTGTGGCCGACCCGCAGTTCGGCGCCGCCGAGCCAGGTGCTGAGCGCGGCCATTCGGGCCACACCGCCCGCCCCGAAGTCGAGGTAGGCACCGAAGGCGGGGGTGGTGGTGGCCGCTGCCGCCGCGCCGGTGGGCGCGGGGGACAAGGCGGGTGCCGGC
>NZ_JALLGL010000335.1 GCF_023072675.1 Streptomyces sp. XM83C | reverse complement strand
CTCCCGGGGGGAGCATCTGGCGGCGTTTGGGGCCGGCGTGCTCCCCGGCGGACTCGCCGGGTTCCTTGGCGCCGGGCCAGGCCTTGGCCACGCGGGCGGCGAGGACGAAGTCCTTGCGCAGGGGGTGGCCTTCGAAGGTGTCCGGAAGGAGGAGGTGGTGCAGGGCGGGGTGGCCCTCGAAGGTGACGCCGAACATCTCGTGCGTCTCGCGTTCGTGCCAGGCGGCGCCCGCGTAGACGGAGACGGCGGACGGCAGGGTGGCGGCGTCGTGCGGGACGGTGGTGCGCAGCAGCAGCCGGCGCACCGGGCCGAGTGCGGCCACGTGGGCGGCGACGCGGAAGCCGAGGCCGGGCTCGTCGACCGCGCTCAGCCAGTCGAAGTAGGTGCAGCCGAGCCGGTCGCGGGCCGTCTCCAGGGCGGTGATCCAGGAGGCGGGCGGGACGTCGACGGTCAGGACGTCGTAGGACTCGTCGGCGGTGGCTTCGGCGCCGAAGAGTTCCTTGACGGGGGCGGGCAGCCAGCCGGCCTCGGTCATCGGGTCTCCCCCTTCGGTGCGGGGGGCGGCACCAGGCCGCTCTGCAGTGCGGCGGCGGAGGGGCGGGCGGTGCCGCCGTGGCCGTACCGCTCCCCCAGGGACTCGCGGGCGATCTTCTCCTGGAGCTTGAGGATGCCCTGGAGGAGGGCCTCGGGCCGGGGCGGGCAGCCGGGGACGTAGACATCGACGGGGATGATCTGGTCGACGCCCTTGGTGACGGAGTACGAGTCCCAGTACGGGCCGCCGCAGTTGGAGCAGGCGCCGAAGGAGATGACGTACTTCGGCTCCGGCATCTGCTCGTACAGGCGCTTGACCGCGGGGGCCATCTTGTCGGTGACGGTGCCCGAGACGACCATCAGGTCGGCCTGGCGGGGGCCCGGCGCGAACGGGATCACGCCGAGGCGGATGAAGTCGTGGCGGGCCATCGAGGCGGCGATGAACTCGATCGCGCAGCAGGCGAGGCCGAAGTTGAAGACCCACAGCGAGTAGCGGCGGCCCCAGTTCAGGACCACTTTCATCGGTTCGGGCGCCAGGCGGGCCAGCGTGCCCAGCCGCCTGGGCTCTGGCAGCGCGACCGGCTCCCGGGCGTCCTGCGGCCGGGCCGTCGGCGGCGGGGTCGCCGGCTCGGATGGCTGGGGGGCGGTCGGGTTCACGTCCATGCCAGGACGCCCTTCTTGTAGGCGTACAGCAGGCCGACGGCGAGGAAGCCGAGGAAGATGAACATCTCCACGAGGGTCGTAGCGCCGTAGCCGGGGCGGGCGAACACGGTCGCCCAGGGGAACAGGAAGATCGAGTCGACGGCGAAGATGACGTAGAGGAAGGCGTACACGTAGTAGCGGACCTGGGTGTGGGCCCAGCCCTCGCCGACGGGGTCGACACCGCACTCGTACGTCAGCAGCTTCTCGGGGGTGGGCACGACGGGGCGCAGCAGACGGCCGGCGCCGAAGGCCACGATCACGAACAGCACGCCGACGACGGCCAGCAGGCCGACCACCGAGTACGACTCGAAGTAGTCCGCCGCGATGACGGCGGCCGGCTCACGCAGCGTCTCCCGCAACGTCCGCCCTCGCTCTCCGCTCTCGACACATTCGACGATCTGTACGCACGGGAGTCTAGGCCCTGATAAAGAGCCCGTAAGCAGCTCATCACGCATCGAGATCCGCGCGGGCCGCCGCTGTGGGACGGAGGTGGGGTTTTCCCCCGTCCGACGAGGCGGGGCGACCTCATGGCGCCGGGCCCCGCCGCGCGGCACGCTAACGCATATGACCGCATCCACACACTCGATCCCGTCCTCCGCCGCGTCCTCACCGCAGGACGCGGGCGAGGAGCGACTGCCGCCGGCCCGTTTCGCCTTCGACGGGCACACCTGGAGGGAGATCGCGCATCTCCTGGCCAATCTGCCGCTGGCGTTGATCGGGTTCGTGTACGTCATGACGGTGGTGTTCGTCAGCGGCACGTTGACGATCACCGTGATCGGGCTGCCGTTGCTGGCGCTAGGGCTGATGGGCTCGCGGCTGCTGGGGCGGTTCGAGCGGATGCGGGCCCGGGCGCTGCTCGGGGTGCGCGTGGAGGAGCCGAGTCGGCTGCCGCTCAGGCACGCGCCGGAGGGCTTCCTCAACCGGATGTGGATGGTGCTGAAGGATCCGGTGGCGTGGCGTACGGCGCTGTACGACTTCATCCGGCTGCCGTGGGGGGTGTTCACCTTCTCGGTCGTGTTGACGTCGCTGTTCGTGCTGTGGCCGGTGCTGCCGTTCATCGCGCGCGGGCTGGGCAACGTGGACCGGGCGATGGTGCGTGGGCTGCTGTCGCCGTCGGACGAGCTGGAGCGCCGTATTGCCGAACTGGAGTCCGACCGCGGGGTGGTCGTGGACACGGCAGCCGCCGATCTGCGGCGGATCGAGCGGGATCTGCACGACGGGGCGCAGGCCCGGCTGGTGAACCTGGCGATGGGGCTGGGCCTGGCCAAGGAGAAGCTGCTGGAGGACCCGGACGCGGCTGCGGCGATGGTCGAGGAGGCGCACGGGGAGGTGAAGCTGGCGTTGCAGGAACTGCGGGATCTGGCGCGGGGCATTCATCCGGCGGTTCTCACCGACCGGGGTCTGGACGCGGCACTGTCGTCGGTGGCGTCGCGCTGCACGGTGCCGGTCAAGGTGACCGTGGACCTGGCGTCGAGGCCTGCCGCCGCGATCGAGGGCATCGCCTACTTCACGGTGTCGGAGCTGTTGCAGAACGTCAGCAAGCACAGCATGGCCCGGTCGGCGTCGGTCGATGTGTGGCGGTCGGAGAACAGGCTGCTGATCCAGGTACGGGACGACGGCCGCGGCGGCGCCTCGCTGGACCGCGGGAGCGGGATGCGGGGGTTGGCGGAGCGGCTGGGCGCCGTGGACGGTCTGTTCGTCGTGGACTCGCCGGAGGGCGGCCCGACGACGGTGACGGCGGAGCTGCCGTGGCGGGACCGGGGCACGGACGAGCGGCCGAGGTAGGGAAAACCCCCCTTCGAAGACGCCGACGGGCTTCATGGCCGGGTGGCCTGCGACGGAGCAGGGTGGAAGCAGAACATCCGGGTGCCCGGATCCCGTCGGCGACACGACGCCGACGAGATGGACACGAAGACCCCACCACGAGCAGAAACGGACCACGGCGATGGCCATGGAGTACGGAGAGCAGCGCCTGCCCCGGCCGGGGTGGCGCTCGGCCCACGACCGGTTCGACGACCGCGACGTCCCCGAGACGCCCGGCCTCCTCGGCTCCGACGGCTCGTACGGCACGAAGGGCTCGTACAGCGGGCGGGACGGGCACCGCTCCTACCGTTCGCCCGACGCCGGCCGTGCTTTCGGGTCCTACAGCGCGGAGACCTACGAGGCTCTCGGCGGCGGTCCGGGGCGGCATCGGGTGCCGGCGGCGCTGCGGGCGCCTTTCGAGGGGCGCAGTTGGCGGGAGTTCACGTATCTGCTGCTGAACCTGCCGATGGGCGTGCTGTTCTTCACGTACGCCGTGACGATGGTGTCGCTGGGGGCCGGTCTGCTGGTGACGTTCCTCGGCATCCCCGTGCTGGCGGCCGGGCTGGCCGGGTGCCGTGGTCTGGGCGCGCTGGAGCGGGTGCGGGCGCGGGCGCTGCTCGGTCTGGAGGTGGACGCTCCGGAACCGCTGCGGGCCCGCAAGCCGGGCCTGATGGGCTGGATGGGTGCCGTCCTGAAGAGCGGTACGTCGTGGCGGCATCTGCTGTACGCGGTGCTGCACTTCCCGTGGGCGGTGTTCTCGTTCGCGGTCGCGGTGAGCGTGTGGGTGTACGGCTGGGCGCTGCTGACGTACCCGCTGTGGTTCTGGGTGTTCCCGGTGTACGCCGGTCAGGGCGGCCTTCAGCTGTACGGCGACGAGCAGCACAGCATCTACCTCGACAACCCGTTCGAGATCACGATGACGGCGCTGGTGGGACTGCTGTTCACGCTGGCGGCGCCGTGGATCGTGCGGGCGCTGACGATGGTGGACCGGCTGCTGGTGCACGGGCTGCTCGGCCCGTCGCGGCTGGCGTCGCGTGTGGTGGAGCTGGAGTCCGACCGCGGGGTGGTCGTGGACACGGCCGCTGCCGATCTGCGGCGGATCGAGCGGGATCTGCACGACGGGGCGCAGGCGCGGCTGGTGAACCTGGCGATGGATCTGGGGCTCGCCAAGGAGAAGCTGCGCGAGGAGCCTGAGGTGGCGGCGCGCATGGTGGAGGAGGCGCACGGCGAGGTGAAGACGGCGCTGCAGGAGCTGCGGGACCTGGCCCGGGGCATCCATCCGGCCGTTCTCACCGACCGGGGCCTGGACGCGGCTCTGTCGGCGGTGGCCTCGCGCTGTACGGTGCCGGTGACCGTGGAGGTGGACCTGCCGTCGCGGCCGGCGCCCGCGATCGAGGGCATCGCCTACTTCACCGTCTCCGAGCTGCTGCAGAACATCAGCAAGCACAGCCGGGCCCGGTCGGCGACCGTCGATGTGTGGCGGTCGGAGGACCGGCTGATGCTTCAGGTGGTGGACGACGGGGTCGGCGGGGCGTCCCTGTCCGGCGGTTCCGGGCTGGCAGGTCTGGCCGAGCGGCTGGACGCGGTCGACGGGATCCTGGTCGTGGACTCGCCGGAGGGCGGCCCGACCCGGATCACGGCGGAGCTGCCCTGGCGGGGGTGACAGCCCCCGGCGGGGGGCCGGGCCGGCCGGTGAGCCCGACCGGCCGGGTTTGCGGTGGGCTCCCGGCTCGCCCTCTCGTGGTCCGCTCGCGCCGCTGTGGGCCACGGTCCGTTCCCGCCGCTGCGGGCCCACGGTCCGCACCCGCCACTGCGGGTCGAAGGGGACGGCAGGCATGGGCGGGCCCTGGCCGCCGTCTCGTCCGCCCCCGCCTCTGCGGCTCGGGGAGGGGAGCCTCCCGCGCTCCCGCTGGAAGACCACGACCGGCAGCCAACCCCGGACCCTGAAACCCACCACCGGCAGCCGACCCCGGCCCCTGAAACCCACCACCGAAATCCGGCCGATCTCGGTCCGGAATCCGTCCCCCGCCCTGACGCGCGCCCCGAGTTCACGCGGGGGGCGCCCCTTGATCCACCCTGGAATCCCGTTGCCGAGCCCCCGCTCCCCTCCCGATGCTGGAATGCTGGAGTTGTTGTCGGTGGCGCGCAGGCGGCTGTATGGGGGACCGAGATCGTGGAGGACAGGGTGCGGGTGGTCATCGCCGAGGATTCGGTGCTGCTGCGGGAGGGCCTGACGCGGTTGCTGACCGACCGCGGGCATGAGGTCGTCGCCGGTGTCGGCGACGGCGAGGCCCTGGTGAAGACGATCGGCGAGCTGGACGCCGAGGGCGCGCTACCGGACGTGGTCGTCGCCGATGTGCGGATGCCGCCGACGCACACCGACGAGGGCGTCCGGGCCGCCGTGCAACTGCGCCGGGCGCATCCCCGGCTCGGGGTGCTGGTGCTGTCGCAGTACGTGGAGGAGCGGTACGCCACGGAGCTGCTGGCGGGGTCCAGTCGGGGGGTCGGCTATCTGCTGAAGGACCGGGTGGCGGACGTACGGGAGTTCGTGGACGCCGTGGTGCGGGTCGCCGAGGGCGGTACGGCGCTCGACCCGGAGGTGGTGGCGCAGCTGCTCGGGCGCAGCCGCAAGCAGGACGTGCTCGCCGGGCTCACCCCGCGGGAGCGGGAGGTGCTGGGGCTGATGGCGGAGGGCCGTACCAACTCGGCGATCGCCAAGCAGCTGGTGGTGAGCGACGGGGCGGTGGAGAAGCACGTCAGCAACATCTTCCTCAAGCTGGGGCTGTCCCCGAGCGAGGGAGATCACCGGCGGGTGCTGGCCGTGCTCACGTATCTCAATTCCTGATCTCCGTTCCGGTCACCCGTTCCGGCCCGGTTCCGGCTCCGTTACGGCCACCGACGGGATCCGTTCCGGCCACCGGCGCGGCTCCGTTCCGGCCACCGTTGCGGATCCCTGTTCCTGATCCGCACCACTGATCTCCATGACTCGGCACGTCCGAGCGGAGTGCTGTGGTCATGACGTGTCCGCGATGCAAAAGACCAGGGGGAGGCGGCTCGCGGAGACGTAGGGTTGATGGCGGGAGGGCCCCGTGGAAAGGCCCCTGCCCGACAGCCGCCCCGAGGGAGGTCCAGTTCAGTGACCAGTAAGGTCAGCAGCCCAGCGGAACAGGCCGACACCGACACCACCGTCGTAGGAGAGCAGCGCAAACCGGCCGGGGCGAAGAGCGTCCGCCGGCTGGACCGGGTGATCATCAGGTTCGCGGGGGACTCGGGTGACGGTATGCAGCTCACCGGCGACCGGTTCACCTCGGAGACGGCGTCGTTCGGCAACGACCTGTCGACGCTGCCGAACTTCCCCGCCGAGATCCGCGCCCCCGCCGGCA
>NZ_JALLGL010000334.1 GCF_023072675.1 Streptomyces sp. XM83C | reverse complement strand
GACCCCACCAGCACCCCCACCCCCGCCGGCACCCCCGTCGGCGTCTCCGCCACCGGCGCCGGGCTGGCCCGGCGGCGCAGGCGGCGTTGGGTGCGGATCGGCGCCGCCATCACCGTCGTACTGCTCGCCGGCACCGCCACCGTCGCCGGCGTGCTGTACGCGAGGCTCGACGGGAACATCACCGCCGACGAGGCCGCGGCGGCGGAGCTCGCCCGGTACGAGAAGGAGCGCCCCACGGCCCTGGTGAAGGACGCGCAGAACATCCTGATCATCGGCTCGGACAGCCGCGCCGGCGGCGTGAACGGCAGGTACGGCAGGGACACCGGCACGGAACGCTCCGACACGACGATCCTGCTGCACCTGTCGGCGGGCCGGGACAGCGCGACGGCGGTGTCGATACCGCGGGATCTGATGGTGGACGTGCCGTCGTGCCTGAAGGCGGACGGCTCCCGCAGCGAGCCGATGTTCGCCATGTTCAACTACGCCTTCGAGATAGGCGGCTCGGCCTGCACGATCCGCACGGTGGAGGGCATGACGGGGGTCCGCGTCGATCACCACATGGTCATCGACTTCGCCGGGTTCAAGGAGATGGTGGACGCCGTCGACGGCGTCGAGATCTGCCTGTCGGCCCCGATCCGTGACGAGGCGGCGAAGCTGCGGCTGCCGGCGGGCCGGGTCACGCTCGACGGGGAGCAGGCGCTCGGCTACGTGCGGGCACGCAAGTCGCTGGGCAACGGCAGCGACACCGACCGTATGGACCGGCAGCAGCGTTTCCTCGCGGCGCTCGTCAACAAGGTGCGCAGCGACGACGTCCTGCTGAATCCGGTGAAGCTGTATCCGGTGCTGGACGCGGCCACGTCGTCGCTCACCACGGACCCCGATCTGGCCAGCCTGCGCGGCTTGTACCAGTTTGTTCGTGGCGTACGGAACATCCCCACGGAACGTGTGCAATTCCTTACCGTTCCGAGAGAGTCGTACGTCTACAACGCCAATCGCGACCAACTCGTGGAACCGGAAGCGGAGCGGCTGTTCCAACTGCTGCGCACGGACAGGCCCGTCACCGTGTCCGGGAAGAAATCGCCCGCTTCCGGAAGAAACGGCCGTGATGCGACCGCGTCCGACGACTCGTCCACGGCCCCCGCTTTCCGCGGCAACACGGCCGCCGAGAACACCTGCGGGTAAAGCCCTCCCCAAGACGACGAACTCACGTTCCAAGAAATGAGGCAATTGCCCGGTTGTAGGGACGTGGAATTTGTCACCGCCGTCGCTCGACGCTGAACTGGGCGGATAGTGTGAGCGGTCCGGTGCACCGCGCCGCGAGGTCCGCCTGGGGCCCGTGCACTGAGAAGCACTGACAGAACGAAGTACTGACGAGGCACTGAAGGAAGTACCGACCGAGGTACGGAACGCGGTGCGACCGACGTACTGACCGAACTGAGTGGTACTGGCAGACCGAGACGACCCGAGCGCCTTCGGAGGGGGAAAGGCGCCGCGTGGGCCCGACGGAGGATTCGGACGACCGTGGACGCGCAAGGCCGTGGGCGGGCGGAGAACATCGACCCCGCAGACCAGTGGGTGCTCAATCCGAACACCGGTGAATACGAACTGCGACTGACTCCTTCCGCACCGCAATCGCCGGTCCCCGGACCACGCCAGTCACCGAACCCGGCTTCCCGGGCCGCGGGCGGCGCACCGGGCAGATCCGCGGGGGCAGCCGGCAGGCCCGGCGGGCCGCAGGCGGGGGCCGGGTCGCGGTCGCGCCCGGCGGCTCCCGGCCGTGACACGGCGGAGCACGCATCGGACGCGGGCGGCGACGCCGGCGTTCCGGGGCCTCGCCGGCGCCGGGGCGGCCAGCCGGAGGCGCCGCAGGGCCGGCGTGGCCGGCGGCCGGTGAAGAAGAAGTCGAAGGCGAAGAAGGTGCTGGCCTGGACGGGCGGCACGATGGCCGTCGTCCTGATCGCCACGGGCGCCGCCGGCTACTTCTATCTGAAGCACCTCGAAGGCAACATCAACGCGACGGACGTCGGTGACGCGGGCTCGAAGGGCTTCAGCAAGGACGAGGCCTTCAACATCCTGATCATCGGTACGGACAAACGCACCGGCAAGGGCAACGAGGGCTACGGCGACAAGGGCAGCGTCGGTCACGCGGACACGAACATCCTGCTGCACGTCTCCGAGGACCGGTCGAACGCGACCGCGATGAGCATCCCCCGCGACCTGGTGGTGGACATCCCGGACTGCCCGACGAAGCAGCCGGACGGCTCCACGAAGGTCATCCCCGGCACCGAGCAGGAGCGTTTCAACACGAGCCTCGGCCAGTTCGGCCGGGACGCCGGCTGCACGATGCGTACCGTCGAGGCGGTGACCGGCATCCACGTAGACCACTTCATGATGGCCGACTTCAACGCGGTCAAGGAGCTGTCGACCGCGGTGGGCGGGGTGAAGGTGTGCGTGGAGCACGCCGTCGACGACAAGCAGTCCAAACTGCGGCTGCCCGCCGGCGAGTCGACGGTCTCGGGCGAGCAGGCCCTCGCCTTCGTGCGGACCCGGCACGCCTTCGGCAACCAGGGCGACCTGGACCGCATCAAGGTGCAGCAGCAGTTCCTCGGCTCGCTGATGCGGCAGATGTCCTCCAGCGACACCCTCACCAACCCGACCAAGCTGTACAAGCTGGCGGAGGCGGCGACGTCGGCGCTGACCGTCGACACCGCCATCAAGAAGGTGAGCACGCTCAAGGACATCGCTCTGGAGCTGAAGAAGGTGCCGCCGAAGAACGTGACCTTCCTGACGCTGCCGGTCAGGGACAACCCGGCGGACGGCGCCGTCCGCAAGACGGTGATCCCCGACGAGTCGCAGGCCCCCGCGGTCTACGACGCCATCAAGAACGACGTGTCGTTCACGGAGATCAAGAAGAAGGAGAAGGCTTCCAAGGACGCCGCGGCCGAGGCCGACGCGGCGAAACTGAAGGGCACTCAGTCGAAGGCCTCCGAGGTGCGGGTGCGCATCCTCAACGGGGGTGCCGCGCAGGGGAGCGCGCAGAAGACCCTCGAATGGCTGCAGAACGAGCAGGGCGTGCTCAAGTCGGAGAACGCGGGCAACGCCGGTACGACGCTCAGCAGGACCACGCTCGAGTACGCGCCCGACCAGGCGGACCAGGCACGCAAGCTCGCCGCGATCATGGGGCTTCCGGGTTCCGCGCTGAAGCCGGGCAAGAGCGTGACGAACACTCAGGGTCTGCCCGCGATGACGCTGACTCTGGGCAAGGACTACAAGGGGGCGGGTGTCTCGCTCACAGCTCCGGTAAAGGCGCCGGAGGTACAAGGGCAGTCAACCGCGGACAAGGTCGAGTGCGCCAAATAGCAGCCGTACGGCTGTGACCTGACGGGTCTGTCCCGCGTCTTCCCAGGCGCGGGACAGACCCGTGCCCGGCGCAGGGTGGGGAGGGCAAGAAGTGGGGCGAAGCAGTGTGCGGGGGGACGGTCCGGCGGTGGGTGACACGATGTCCCTGACGCCGGTGAAGCACGACGTACGGCAGGACGAGGCGGCGGAGCAGCCGGAGACCGAGCCCCGCGGCGGGCGTCACGGCGGCGGTGACGGCGAGGGCGGCGGTGTGCCCGGCACGGACCGCAGACGCCGCAGACGCCGTGTGCTGCGCTGGTCGGCGACGGTGCTGGCGATGCTGATACTCGGCACGGCCGGCGCCGGATACCTGTACTACCAGCATCTGAACGGCAACATCCGCAAGGACGATCTGAACCTCGGCGACGAGAAGGACCGCGCGGCGAAGAGCAAGGCGAACGCGGCCGGTCAGACTCCGCTGAACATCCTGCTGATCGGCTCGGACGCGCGGAACACCAAGGAGAACCAGGCCCTCGGCGGCGCGAAGAACACCTTCGGCGGCCCGCCGCTCGCGGATGTGCAGATGCTGCTGCACGTCTCCGCCGACCGCACCAACATGTCGGTGGTCAGCATGCCGCGGGACACGCTCCTGCACATCCCGAAGTGCACCGACCCGGACACCGGCAAGGTGTATCCGGCGTCCACCGGCCGCATGATGACGAACGAGTCGCTCAGCCGCGGCGGTCCGGGCTGCACTGTGGCGACGTGGGAGAAGCTCACCGACATCCACATCGACCACTTCATGATGATCGACTTCTCGGGTGTGGTGTCGATGGCCGACGCGATCGGCGGTGTCCCGGTCTGCGTGGACGCGAACGTCTACTCGCACACGCACGACGGCCACGGCTCCGGTCTGCGGCTGGAGAAGGGCACCCACCCGGTCAAGGGCAAGCAGGCCCTTCAGTGGCTGCGGACCCGGTACGGCTTCGAGGACGGCAGCGACCTGGCACGTGCCAAGGCGCAGCACATGTACATGAACTCGATGGTGCGTGAGCTGCGTGCCAACGCGAAGCTGTCCAGCCCGAACAAGCTGCGCAAGCTCGCCGAGGCGGCGACGAAGGCGATCGTCGTGGACGAGGGCCTCGGCACGATCGCCAAGATGTACGACCTGGCCAACGAGTTGCAGAAGGTCCCCACGGACCGCATCACGATGACGACGATGCCGAACGAGTACGTCGGTGAGCGGGTGCAGCCGACCGCCGACGCGGACAAGCTGTTCCGGCTGATCCGCGACGATGTGGCGCTCGACGGCAAGGACAAGAAGAAACCGACGCCGACGCCGACGCCGAAGGACCCGGCGGCCCCGGACGCCGACATCGCCGTACAGGTGCGCAACGGCACCCGCACCGACTCGCTCGCGCCCGTGCAGGGCCGGGCGACGGCGGTGGCGGAGCTGCTGTCCGGGAAGGGCTTCGAGCAGGCGGTGGCGGACACGTCCCCGGCGACGGCGGAGAAGACCACGAAGATCCTCTACCCGAGCGCCGACCTGGAGGGCGACGCACAGCGCGTCGCGAAGGTGCTGGGCATCCCCGCGAAGGCGGTGGCGAAGTCCACGGAGGTCTCCGGGGTGACGCTCGTCGTCGGCGCCGACTGGCGCGAGGGTATGGCGTACAAGGCGCCGAAGGAGGACGACAGGACGCCCGAGTCGGCGGGCGCGATGAACGCCTCCGACGACTCCCAGTGCATGCACGTGGACCCGGCCTACAGCTGGTAGCGGGGCCCTGCGCGGACGACGACCGGAGCCCGGACCGTGCGGACGGTCCGGGCTCCGGTGCGTCAGGACGCGAGGCGTCGGACGGCGGAGATCACCCGCGGGACGTCAGCCCCGCGTGCTGCCGCTGAGCACGGCCGGCCGCCGCGAGGCGATGACCTTGCGCGCCAGGGACTTGGGGCTGGTGAGGAAGCCCCACCCCCACGACATGTGCATGGTGGCCAGCGCGACGGGGATCTGAAGCCGCGCCTTCAGCGGCAGTCCCTTCCCAGCCGGGACCGACCCGGCGACGATCGCGGCGAGATAGCCGCCGGGCACGACGAGCCCCCACGGGGTGAGCGTGACGCCCACCACGAGGCCGGCCGCGATCGCGCACACCGCGACCGGCGGGGCGAGGTAGCGCAGATTGATGGAGCCGGCGTGGTAGCGGGCGACGACGTGCCGCCAGCGGCCGTAGTCCTTGTACTGCTTGGCCAGCGCCTTCACGCTGGGCCGCGGCCGGTACGACACCTTCAGCTCGGGCGAGAACCAGATCAGGCCCCCGGCCTCCCGGATGCGGAAGTTCAGCTCCCAGTCCTGGGCGCGGATGAACTCCTCGTTGTAGCCGCCCTGTTGCTCCAGCGCCTCCCGCCGGAACACGCCGAGGTACACCGTCTCGGCGGGGCCGGCCTGGCCGCCGGTGTGGAACGCGGCGTTGCCGACACCGATCTTCGAGGTCATCGCGGCGGCGACGGCGTGCTCCCAGTCGTTCTCGCCCTCGGCGTGCATGATGCCGCCGACGTTCTGCGCGCCGGTCTCCTCCAGGAGCCGTACCGCGGTGGCGATGTAGTTCGGGGAGAGCATGCCGTGCCCGTCGACGCGGACCACGACCGGATGCCGGGACGCCTTGATCGCCGCGTTCAGCGCGGCGGGCGTACGGCCGGACGGGTTGGGCACGGTGTGCACGCGCGGGTCTTCCGCGACGAGCTCGGCGGCGATCTCGTCCGTGCGGTCCGTGGACGGACCGAGGGCGATCACGACCTCCATCTCGCCTGCGTACTCCTGCGCGAGGATCGCTTGGACGGCTCCGCGCAGATGCCGCTCCTCGTTGAGGACGGGCATGATGACGGACACGGCGGGGAGCTGCACGTCGGACTTCGCGTTCATAGGGGGCTCACGTTACCGCGAACGGGGGACAGCGCGGCGCCGTGCCGGGTGCGCTGCACCGGGCGGGAGATCGTATCGGCCTACCGTGCTCACGGATCCCGCGTACGGCCGCCGCCCGGAGGTTCCCCCAGTGCCCACGCCGCCCCGTTCCCCCGACCGGCCGCAGCGCCGCTCGCAGC
>NZ_JALLGL010000333.1 GCF_023072675.1 Streptomyces sp. XM83C | reverse complement strand
AGACGGCGATGGCGCCGAAGGTGCCGTCGGCGGGGCTGGTGGGGCAGGAGTGAGCTGCTGGGACGGGTGCGAACGGGTGCCGGCTAACGCTTGCGGCGCTTCTTCGCCGGGTTGCCCGTGCGTCGGGTCGTGCGCTTGGCGTGCTGTTCGAGGGCGGCCTCGTACTCGCGGCGGTGCAGCCGCTCGCCGGGGGCCTCCGTCAGCGAGCGGAAGAAATAGGCCAGGAGGGAGCCGACGAAACCGATGGCGAGCAGTCCGCGCAGGTTGGCGTGGCGCTCGGCGTCCGGGCGGCGGCTGAAGCCGTCCCAGGTGTGCCGGAAGGCGAGCGCGCTACAGATCGCGAACATGGCGACGAGCAGGATGTTCACCAGGCCGCCGCTGTCGGCGATCTGGATGCCGTCGTAGGCGAAACGCAGCACCAGGCAGGAGGCGGCAGCCGCGGCGAGGGAGCCCACGGCGACGCCGATCCGGCGCGCGCGGTAGCCGTCGGAGTGCTCCACCCACGTCGTGCCGAAGAACCTCAGGGGTTCGGGCCGGGGGCCCGCAGGGTTGTCCGGGGTGCCGTTCTCGTCGCTGCTCACGCCACGATTATGGCTCCCGGAGGTGCGGGGACCCCCGGCTCGGTGTCAGCTACAGCGGGATGCGACGTAGCCGTCACTGCCGGTGTAGACGTACGCGTCCGAGACGAACTCTCCGTTGCTGATGTTGTCCCAGATGTTCGACGTGCCGTAGGTGCCGGTGACCCACGTGCCGGGCGACTGGCAGTAGATCGGCACACGGGAGCCCGCGGGCAGCACACGCACGATGGGGTAGTTCGTGCCCGGGCCGCTGCGGACGTTCAGCCGCACGCCCGGGGCGACGGCGTAGGTGCGCAGTGCGGCGGCAGCGGTGGTGGTGCCGGTGGCGGACGCGGCGTGGGTCGTGATGCCCTCGGTGGCCCCGTCCTGGTTCTCGTGCTTGTTCTCGTGCTTGTTGTCGTCCTTGTCCTGGTGCTCGATCTGCTCTACGGACATGAGCGTTCCTCCCCCCGTCGGAGTCCCACGGTTGCTGTGGGGCACCGATCATTCCCTCGGCTCGTCTGCGCCAAACGGATCACATGGATCACATGGATTGCGTGGATTGCGTGGATTGCGCGAAGCGCACGGATCGCATGGATCGCGTCAACTCGCATGAATCGGACGAGTCATCGAATCACGCCATGAACACGTGTACGTAACTCGTACGCGGAGACTAGCAAGCCTCCTCTGACTCGTGCGTCTCATCGAATAGGCTCCGAGCGTCGCGCGCGGACGAACAGCACGGGGGGGGTTCCATGGCGCCACAGCGGAACATCGGAGCCGGCGCGGAAGCGGAACTCCCCGAGTACGCCGGTCACTACCGTCTCGAGTCCTGCCTCGGCTCCGGCGGGATGGGCGTCGTCCACCTGGCCCGCAGCACCTCGGGCATGCGCCTCGCGGTGAAGGTCGTGCACGCCGAGTTCGCGCGGGACCCCGAGTTCAGGGGGCGTTTCCGGCAGGAGGTGGCCGCCGCCCGGCGGGTGAGCGGGGCGTTCACCGCGCCGGTCGTCGACGCCGACCCGGAGGCCGAACGCCCCTGGATGGCCACGCTGTTCATCCCCGGCCCCACCCTCGCCGACCATGTGAAGCGGAACGGCCCTATGGCGCCCGGGCAGTTGCGTCGGCTGATGGCCGGGCTGGCGGAGGCGCTGCGGGACATCCATCGGGTGGGTGTGGTGCACCGGGACCTCAAGCCGAGCAATGTGCTGCTCGCCGAGGACGGGCCGAAAGTCATCGACTTCGGCATCTCCCGGCCGAAGGACAGCGAACTGCGCACCGAGACCGGCAAGCTGATCGGCACTCCGCCGTTCATGGCGCCGGAGCAGTTCCGGCGGCCCCGGGAGGTCGGGCCGGCGGCGGATGTGTTCGCCCTCGGCTCGGTGATGGTGCACGCGGCGACCGGGCGGGGGCCGTTCGATTCCGACAGCCCGTACGTCGTCGCCTACCAGGTCGTGCATGACGAGCCGGACCTGACCGGCGTACCGGAGAACCTCGCGCCGCTCGTGCTGCGCTGCCTCGCAAAGGAGCCCGAGGACCGGCCCACGCCCGATGAGCTGATGCGGAAACTGCGGTCGGTGGCGGCGTCGTACGACACCCAGGCGTTCATACCGGCCCAGCGGCCCGGGAAGGAGGGGCCGGGAGGTTCCGCAGGAACCTTTCCCGGGGCGGGTGCGCGGGCGGACGGCGGCGCGGGCATCGGCGCGGGCGCGGATGCCGGGGCGGACAGCCGGGGCGGTTCCGGGGCGGGCGCCGGCGCCGAGGCCGGGAACGATTCCGGCGCCGTCGCTGCGGCGGAGGCCGGACAGGCGTCCGGGGCGGTCTCCGAGGCCGAGGCGGTCTCCGAGGCCGAGGCCGGAGGCGACTCCGTGGCCGGCACCGGGGGCGATGCGGGGTCCGTTCCGGCCGGCCGTGGCGGTGGCCGTAAGGGCGCGCGTCGCAAGGCCCTGTGGGGTGCCGGGGCGCTCGTCGTGGCGGCGGGCGCCGTGTTCGGCTCGGTCCAGATGTTCGGTACGACGCAGAGCGAGCCGAAGGACCCGGCGACCCGCGCCGCTGCGGCCCAGGTCCGCTCCTGGGCGGTCCGCCCGCTCGACGACGCCGACGGCATGCCCCAGTGCTCGTACGGGGCGGGGAAGCTGCTGTGCGCCCAGTCCCGCTGGATCTACGCCCTCGACCCGGCGAACGGCACGCTGCTGTGGCGGCACGAGGTGCCGGAGGCCCTGACGAACCGGCCGCCGGTGCTCTCCGGCGGGCTCGTGCAGCCGCTGACGCGGCAGCAGGGCCGGCTGTCGGGGCTCGCCCCGGCGTCCGGGAAGGCCCGCTGGGAGCGGGAGCCGTCCGCGTACGACGCCGTGACCGTGGCCGGTGGCATGCTCCTGTTGACCGGCGGGGACGGGAAGGTCACCGGTGTGGACGGCGCCTCGGGCGAGACCCGCTGGAGCCGGAGGATCGCCGGTCATGCGGCGCCGTTCTTCGTGTCGTTCGACCGGGACGACGGGGACACGTCGGCGTACGCGGCGACCGCGCTGGACGACGGGTACACCCGCGTCACGGCTGTGGACCCGGGTACCGGTGAGGTGCGGTGGGCGGCCCGGCTGCGCGGGGCGCTGAAGCCCGTGGGCTCCGCCGGAGGATCGGTCTTCTTCCTGGAGGGCGACACGTCGTCGGGGACGACGAAGGCCGTGGTGCGGTACACGCCGGGCACGCGCGCGTACCGCCGGGTGGCGTTGCCGGTGCCGCGGCTGGACGCGCAGGCCTCCGTGCACGGTGACGTCGTCCATGTGCTGGCGGGCGGCGGCTCGCTGGAGGCCGTCGACATGAGCGCGGGCAGGGAGCTGTGGCATCTGGAGACCGCGGTCAGCCGCGGCTCCGTCCCGGCCGCCGACGACGCCCATGTGTTCGTCACCGCCGCCGACGGCAGACTGCTCGCCGTCGGTGCCCGCGACGGGCGCCTCGTCGGGCAGACACCGCCGCGTATGAGCGCCGACCCGGGCACGGTCGCCAGCGCCCTGCCGCAGCCCGTCGTGCACGCCGGCCAGGTCTTCGCCGCCGCCCCCGACGGCACCGTGTTCGCCGTGGACGGGCGGGACCCGATCGGGTGGGGCGCCTGAGGGGGCCGTACGGGCACGCGCGTGGGCGAAGCCTTCCGGGCACGCGCGCGCAGGCAGCCTTGCAGGCACGCGCGCGTACGCAGCCCTCCGGGCACGCGCGCGTGGAGCCGACGAGGCGTACGCGCGCAGAGCGCACCGGACAGGCCGAAGGGCCGCCCCCGCCGGAGGCGGCCCTTCGGCCCGGGTACGCGGGTAGCCGGGGCTTTCGGCAGTCAGCCCAGCTTGGACACGTCGCGGACGGCGCCCTTGTCGGCGCTGGTCGCCATCGCGGCGTAGGCGCGCAGGGCGGCGGAGACCTTGCGGTCGCGGTTCTTCGGGGCGTACACGCCGTTCAGGGCCTGCTCGCGGCGGGTCAGCTCCGCCTCGTCGACCAGCAGCTCGATGGAGCGGTTGGGGATGTCGATGCGGATGCGGTCGCCGTCCTCGACGAGGGCGATGGTGCCGCCGGAGGCCGCCTCCGGGGAGGCGTGGCCGATGGACAGGCCGGAGGTGCCGCCGGAGAAGCGCCCGTCGGTGACGAGCGCGCAGGCCTTGCCGAGGCCGCGGCCCTTCAGATACGAGGTCGGGTACAGCATCTCCTGCATGCCCGGCCCGCCCTTGGGACCCTCGTAGCGGATGACGACGACGTCGCCCTCCTTGACCTGCTGGGTGAGGATCTTCTGGACGGCCTCCTCCTGCGACTCGCAGACGACTGCGGGGCCCTCGAAGGTCCAGATGGACTCGTCGACGCCGGCGGTCTTCACCACGCACCCGTCGACGGCCAGGTTGCCCTTGAGGACGGCGAGGCCGCCGTCCTTCGAGTAGGCGTGCTCGACGGAGCGGATGCAGCCGTTCTCGGCATCGTCGTCCAGCGACTCCCAGCGCTCGGACTGGGAGAAGGCCTCGGCGGAGCGGACGCAGCCGGGCGCCGCGTGCCACAGTTCGACGGCCTCCGGCGACGGGGAGCCGCCGCGCACGTCCCAGGTCTTCAGCCAGTCGGCGAGGGACGGGCTGTGCACGGAGTGGACGTCCTCGTTCAGCAGGCCGGCGCGGTGCAGCTCGCCCAGCAGGGCGGGGATGCCGCCGGCGCGGTGCACGTCCTCCATGTAGTACGTGCGGTTCTTGGTGACGTTCGGGGCGACCTTGGCGAGGCAGGGGACGCGGCGGGAGACGGCGTCGATGTGGTCCAGGCCGAAGGGCACGCCCGCCTCCTGGGCGGCGGCCAGCAGGTGCAGGATCGTGTTGGTGGAGCCGCCCATGGCGATGTCCAGGGCCATGGCGTTCTCGAAGGCCTGGAAGGTGGCGATGGAGCGGGGCAGGACGGACTCGTCGTCCTGCTCGTAGTAGCGGCGGACCAGGTCCATCACGGTGTGCGCGGCGTCCACGTACAGCTTCTTGCGCGCGGTGTGCGTGGCGAGCACCGAGCCGTTGCCGGGGAGGGAGAGGCCGATGGCCTCCGTCAGACAGTTCATCGAGTTGGCGGTGAACATGCCGGAACAGCTGCCGCAGGTCGGGCAGGCGTTCTCCTCGATACGGAGGATGTCGTCGTCCGAGATCTTGTCGTTGACGGCGTCGGAGATCGCGTCGACCAGGTCGAGCGTGCGGACCGTGCCGTCGACGAGGGTGGCGCGGCCGGACTCCATGGGGCCGCCGGAGACGAACACCGTGGGGATGTTCAGCCGCAGGGCGGCGTTGAGCATGCCCGGGGTGATCTTGTCGCAGTTGGAGATGCAGACCAGGGCGTCGGCGCAGTGCGCCTCCACCATGTACTCCACGCTGTCGGCGATCAGGTCGCGGGAGGGCAGGCTGTAGAGCATGCCGCCGTGGCCCATGGCGATGCCGTCGTCCACTGCGATGGTGTTGAACTCGCGCGGGATGCCGCCCGCCTCACGGATCGCGTCGCTGACGATCCGGCCGACCGGCTGGAGGTGGGTGTGGCCGGGCACGAACTCGGTGAAGGAGTTCGCGACCGCGATGATCGGCTTCCGGCCGATGTCCGCACCGGGTACACCGGAGGCGCGCATAAGGGCGCGGGCGCCCGCCATGTTGCGGCCGTGGGTGACTGTGCGGGACCTCAGCTCGGGCATCGTCGCTCGCTCCTTCTCAGACCTTCGGTCAGAGTGCTCTGACTTCAGTCGAGCGTACGCCGGTCATCCAGAGGCCGGGACGCGGTGTCCGGATCGCGGGACGAATGTCTCGTGGCGGCGGTACGGCGAGAAGGGTGGCGGTCATGCCCCCGTGAGGTGCGACTGTACGACGGGGGCCAGGCGGGCGATGACCTGTTCGATGTCCGCCGAGGCCAGCGGCTCGACCTTGATCACGTACCGCAGCAGCGCCGTACCGATCAGCTGGGCCGCCGCGAGTTCGGCGCGCAGCTCGGCGTCCTCGGTGCCCAGTTCCCCGGCGATACGGCTCAGCAGCTGGGAGGAGACGAGGCGGCGCAGGGCGGCGGCTGCGGTGTCGTTGGTCACGGCCGAGCGGACGACCGCGAGGAGCGGGGCGCGGCTGGCGGGGTTCTCCCACAGCCCGAAGATCATGCGGGTCATGCGCTCGCCGGCCTCGGAGACGGGGCCGGCGACGAGGGCGTCGGGTCCGCTCAGGGCGGGGGCGAAGACGACCTCGATGGCCGACTCGAACACCTGCTCCTTGGTGCCGAAGTAGTGGTGGACGAGCGCGGAGTCGACGCCGGCGGCCTTGGCGATGGCCCGGACGGACGCCTTCTCGTACCCGCGTTCGGAGAACACGGTGCGGGCCGCGGCGAGGATGCGGTCGCGTGTGTCGCCGGCTTCCGCCCGCGGGGGGCGGCCACGGCGACGAGCGGCGGGGGCGGGGGCG
>NZ_JALLGL010000332.1 GCF_023072675.1 Streptomyces sp. XM83C | reverse complement strand
CGCCCCAGGGAGCCCGCCCGGCAGAACCCCGCCTCACCCCGTGAACGCCGCGCACACCGCGTCGTACTCGCGCGTCCACCACACGGCGAGCGCGGACGCGGCCGGGAACTGGCAGTCGGCTCGGGTGTCGCCCCGCTCGTAGTGCCAGCGCAGCATCCAGAAATCGTTCAGGCGTTCCCACCACACGCGGTGCACGGCCGCCGCCAGCTCCGACGGCGAGGCCCCGGCCGCACGCCGGTACGCGCGCGCGTACGCCCGTACCTTCGGCAGGTCCAGCGTCCCCGACGGCCGTACGAAGAAGATCGCCGCCGCCCGCACGGCCTCCTCCGCTCGGGGCTGCACACCCAGGCGGTCCCAGTCGACGATCGCGGCGGGCTTCTCGTCCCGGTACAGCAGATTGAACGGGTGGAAGTCGCCGTGCACCCAGCCCACCGGGCCGCCGGGCGGCGGACGCCGGTCCGCATGCCGTTCCAGCAGGTCACGGCGTTCCAGCAGCCGATAGCGGGCCAGGTCGTCGAACGCGTCGGCGGGATGGTGGCGGCGCACCCGCGCCAGCAGATCGTCGATCAGCGCGAACGTGTCGGCCGGGTCCGCGCTCTCCACAGGGTGTGGACCGGTCGCCGGCCGGGTCCGCGTCTTCGGCGGCATCACCCGCTCCAGGCAGGCATGCACCGCGCCCAGCAGCGCCCCGAGCCGCGCGCTCTCCCCGCGCGTGAGCTGACCGCCGTGCCGGTGCCGGCCGTCGATCCACGGGTGCAGCGCGTACGCGTGCCCGCCGACGACCGCGACCGTACGGCCGTCACGGTCCGCCAGCGGCGGCGCGACCGGCACACCCACCTCGGCCAGACGCTGCGTCGCCCGGTGCCGGCGCTCGATGGCGTCCGGGTCGGCGCTGTCCGGGTCCACATGATGCTTCAGGAAATACCGGCCACGGGTCGTGCACAGGCGATAGCCGCGATTCAGAAGTCCCTGGTCCACGGGCTCGCAGGTGAGCGGGGAACCGGCGGCGAAACGGCTCAACAAGGCCCCTAACGGGGGCGCGTGAGGCAGAGGAGGTGGTACACACGGTCGCGGCACGCGCCCGATGCTAGGGCACGAATCGACGCCCTGAGCTGGGCGTTGTCACAGGCAGTCGTAACCGGTCACAGGTAGTGCCGGAACTGCTCTCCGCGGTGATCACCACGCGGCCCGTGAGCTTTCGGTGGACTCTTCCCGTGACCTGGTTCACCGGGATAACGTGCCGTTGTTCCGGCCCCCTGCAAGGCTGTGACCAGGAAGTGTTCCCACTGATCGCGATTTACTTGGAAATCCAAGCAAAAACGCAGGTCAGATGGGGTTTCACAGAAATGTGGAGCACTGGGTAACGTGCCTTGTGCAGGGCGCTCGCCGGGGCACCTGTCACGCCTGTTTCCCGACCGGGCCGCACCCACCCCGTGCGCCCCAGGGCAAACAGGTGAGCCGCTCCCCCGAGTTCCCGAACCGGAACGAAGGGGGAACCCAGGCACCCCGGCGAACCCGGGATGCCGGACCGACGGAGGAGCACACGTGACCGTGGAGAGCACTGCCGCGCGCAAGCCGCGACGCAGCGCCGGTACCAAGAGCACGGCCGGCAAACGCACGGCTGCGGGCAAACCGGCGAACAGCGAGCCGGAACTCGTACAGCTGCTGACGCCCGAGGGCAAGCGCGTCAAGAACGCCGCATACGACAGCTACGTCGACGGCATCACCCCCGAAGAGCTGCGCGGCCTGTACCGCGACATGGTGCTCACCCGCCGTTTCGACGCCGAGGCGACCTCCCTCCAGCGCCAGGGCGAGCTGGGCCTGTGGGCCTCCCTGCTCGGCCAGGAGGCGGCCCAGATCGGCTCCGGCCGGGCCACCCGCGAGGACGACTACGTCTTCCCGACCTACCGCGAGCACGGCGTCGCCTGGTGCCGCGGGGTCGACCCGACCAACCTGCTGGGCATGTTCCGCGGCGTGAACAACGGCGGCTGGGACCCCAACAGCAACAACTTCCACCTGTACACGATCGTCATCGGCTCGCAGGCCCTGCACGCCACCGGCTACGCGATGGGCGTCGCCAAGGACGGCGCCGACAGCGCCGTCATCGCCTACTTCGGCGACGGCGCCTCCAGCCAGGGCGACGTCAACGAGGCGTTCAACTTCGCGGCCGTCTACAACGCGCCGGTCGTGTTCTTCTGCCAGAACAACCAGTGGGCGATCTCGGAGTCCAACGAGAAGCAGACCCGCGTCCCCCTCTACCAGCGCGCCCAGGGCTTCGGCTTCCCCGGCGTCCGCGTCGACGGCAACGACGTCCTCGCCTCCCTCGCCGTCACCCGCTGGGCGCTGGAGCGCGCCCGCCGCGGCGAGGGCCCCGCCCTGATCGAGGCCTGGACCTACCGCATGGGCGCCCACACCACCTCCGACGACCCCAGCCGCTACCGCGTCGACGAGGAACGCCGCGCCTGGGAGGCCAAGGACCCGATCCTGCGCCTTCGCCGCTATCTGGAGGCCGCAAACCACGCGGACGAGGGATTCTTCGCGGAACTGGAAGCGGAGAGCGAAGCGTTGGGCAAACGAGTGCGCGAAGCGGTCCGCGCCATGCCCGACCCGGACCACTTCGCCATCTTCGAGAACGTGTACGCGGACGGGCACACGCTCGTCGACGAGGAACGCGCGCAGTTCGCCGCCTACCAGGCGTCGTTCGCGGACGCTGAGGGGGTCTGATCATGGCAGCGGAGAAGATGGCCCTGGCCAAGGCGATCAACGAGTCGCTGCGCCGCGCCCTGGAGACCGACCCGAAGGTCGTCATCATGGGCGAGGACGTCGGCAAGCTCGGCGGTGTGTTCCGGGTGACCGACGGTCTGCAGAAGGACTTCGGTGAGGAGCGGGTGATCGACACCCCGCTCGCCGAGTCCGGCATCGTCGGCACCGCGATCGGCCTCGCCCTGCGCGGCTACCGCCCCGTCGTCGAGATCCAGTTCGACGGTTTCGTCTTCCCGGCGTACGACCAGATCGTCACGCAGCTCGCGAAGATGCACGCCCGCTCCCTCGGCAAGGTCAAGCTGCCCGTCGTGGTGCGCATCCCCTACGGCGGCGGCATCGGCGCGGTCGAGCACCACAGCGAGTCCCCCGAGTCGCTGTTCGCGCACGTCGCCGGCCTGAAGATCGTCACCCCGTCGAACGCGTCCGACGCGTACTGGATGATGCAGCAGGCCATCCAGAGCGACGACCCGGTGATCTTCTTCGAGCCGAAGCGCCGCTACTGGGACAAGGGCGAGGTGAACACCGAGGCGATCCCCGGCCCGCTGCACAAGGCCCGCGTCGTCCGCGAGGGCACCGACCTGACGCTCGCGGCGTACGGCCCGATGGTCAAGCTCTGCCGGGAGGCCGCCGACGCGGCCACCGAGGAGGGCAAGAACCTGGAGGTCGTGGACCTGCGCAGCATCTCCCCGCTGGACTTCGACACCCTTCAGGCCTCCGTGGAGAAGACACGCCGCCTGGTCGTGGTGCACGAGGCGCCGGTGTTCTTCGGCTCCGGCGCGGAGATCGCCGCGCGCATCACCGAGCGCTGCTTCTACCACCTGGAGGCCCCGGTGCTGCGGGTCGGCGGCTACCACGCCCCGTACCCGCCGGCCCGGCTGGAGGAGGAGTACCTGCCCAGCCTGGACCGGGTGCTCGATGCCGTCGACCGCGCTCTGGCGTACTGAGGAGAGGGCCGTGACGACGATGACGGACGCGTCCGTTCGCGAGTTCAAGATGCCGGACGTGGGCGAGGGGCTCACGGAGGCGGAGATCCTCAAGTGGTACGTGCAGCCGGGTGACACCGTCACCGACGGCCAGGTGGTGTGCGAGGTCGAGACGGCCAAGGCCGCCGTCGAACTGCCCATCCCGTACGACGGTGTGGTGCGCGCCCTGCACTTCCCGGAGGGCACCACGGTCGACGTGGGCACGCCGATCATCGCGATCGACGTGACCGGCGGCTCGGCCCCAGCGGCCGAGGAGCCGGCAGCGGCCCCGGCAGCGGAGGAACCGGCAGCGGCCCCGGCAGCGGAGGAGCCGGAGGGAGAGGCCCCGCAGGGCCGCCGGCCCGTGCTCGTCGGGTACGGCGTCGCCGCGTCCTCCACCAAGCGCCGCCCCCGCAAGACCGCCACTCCGTCCGCGCAGGAGCCGGCCGCAGCCGCCCTCCAGGCGGAGCTGAACGGCAACGGCGCCGCTCCGGCCGCCGACCGGCCGCGCCCGCTCGCCAAGCCGCCGGTGCGCAAGCTGGCCAAGGACCTCGGCGTCGATCTGGCGTCGGTCGTCCCGACCGGCCCGGACGGCATCATCACCCGCGAGGACGTCCACCGGGCCGCCGCACCGCAGCAGGCCCCCGCCCCGGCCGCCGTACCGCGGGCCGAGGCACCGGCGGCCCCCGCCGCCGCGCCGGCCGCGCCCGCCGCCGTGTCCTACGACAGCGGGCGCGAGACCCGCATCCCAGTCAAGGGCGTGCGCAAGGCGACTGCCGCGGCGATGGTCGGCTCGGCGTTCACCGCGCCGCACGTCACGGAGTTCGTCACCGTCGACGTCACGCGCACGATGAAGCTGGTCGAGGAGCTGAAGCAGGACAAGGAGTTCGCGGGCCGCCGCGTCAACCCCCTGCTGATCATCGCGAAGGCGCTGCTGCTGGCGATCCGCCGCAACCCGGACATCAACGCGTCCTGGGACGAGGCGGCGCAGGAGATCGTGGTCAAGCACTATGTGAACCTGGGCATCGCCGCGGCCACGCCGCGCGGTCTGATCGTGCCGAACATCAAGGACGCGCACGCCAAGACCCTGCCGGAGCTGGCGGACTCCCTCGCCGAGCTGGTCGCCACGGCCCGCGACGGCAAGACGTCCCCGGCGGCGATGCAGGGCGGCACGGTCACGATCACCAACGTCGGCGTCTTCGGCGTCGACACCGGCACCCCGATCCTCAACCCGGGCGAGTCGGCGATCCTCGCGGTCGGCGCGATCAAGCTCCAGCCGTGGGTCCACAAGGGCAAGGTGAAGCCCCGTCAGGTCACCACTCTGGCCCTCTCCTTCGACCACCGCCTGGTCGACGGCGAGCTGGGCTCGAAGGTGCTGGCCGATGTGGCGGCGATCCTGGAGCAGCCGAAGCGCCTGATGACCTGGGCGTGACACCGGGCGGAGCAGGGGGCCCGTCACCGTGGCGAACCACGGTGACGGGCCCCCTCGCCTGTGCTGCGAGGCTCGGCGGGCTCAGCCGAGGCGGGCGAAGCCGTAGTCGAGGAGCCGCGTGGCGTCGGTGGCGCGCTGGGTGGACGACGTGGAGGCGAGGACCGTGCCGACGACCGTCCTGCCCTTGCGGGTCGCGGCGAAGACCAGGCAGTACTTGGCCTGCGGGCCGGAGCCCGTCTTCACACCGATGGTGCCGCTGTAGCTGGACAGCAGGGTGTTGGTGTTGGTCCAGGTGCCCATCGTGCGGACGGTGCCCGTCTTGGTGACGGTCTTCGCGGTGTACTTCTTCGTCGCGACGATCGTGCGGAAGGTCGGGATCTTCAGCGCGTTGCTCGCGAGCTTCGTCAGGTCGCGTGGCGTCGAGTAGTTGGCGCCGTTGCCGATGCCGTCGAAGGAGTCGAAGTGGGTGTTCTTCATCCCGAGGCTCTTCGCGGTGGCGTTCATCTTGCCGATGAACGACTTCACGCGCGCGGCCCGCGTGCTGCCGGTGCCGAACTTGTCGGCGAGGGCATAGGCGGCGTCGCAGCCCGACGGCAGCATCAGCCCGTACAGCAGCTGGCGGACGGTGACCTTGTCGCCCACGATCAGATGGGCCTGGGAGGCGTTCTTGGACACCACGTAGTCGCTGTACGCCTTCTGGATGGTGACCTTGGCGTCCAGGTTGAGCTTCGGCTGCGACAGCACGACCTTCGCGGTCATGATCTTCGTCGTGGAGCCGGTGGACAGACGCGTGTCGGCGTACTTCCCGTACAGCGTGGCGCCGTTGGCGTTGTTCATCAGGTAGCCGCCCTTGGCGGCGATGGACGGCGCCTTGGGGGCGGCGGCCTGCGCGGGGGCCGCGGAGACGACGCCGGTGGCGAGCATCGCGCCCGCGGTGAGCGTGACTGCGGCGGCTCTGCGCAGACGTCCGCTCCGAGTGCCGTACATGGTGTTGATCAACGGTGTTACCCCGATGTGGTCGAAATTGCCTTGGATACGGCCCAGTTGGGGCAGGGCGGGTCGGGCCGCATGTGTGTGACGCGCATGGGTGGTGGATGGTTGTGCGGGATCTGTGAAATTCCGGGCCGCCCCGGCGGGGGTCGGCCGGGCCGCCCCGGCGGGGTCGGAGGGAGGTGCCCGGCGGTGTGCTGAGAGGGGCCCGGCTGTGCGCAGAATGGGGGATTTGAGTAGATATGACCAGCGATCTCCGTCCGTATCCCGGACGGAGATCGCTGATGCGTACGTGTTGTATCTATCCTGTGGGCATGCAGGTCTCCGTCCCCACCGCCTCCGCCCC
>NZ_JALLGL010000331.1 GCF_023072675.1 Streptomyces sp. XM83C | reverse complement strand
GGGTACGCCTGCGGGGCGGGGGGCGGCGGGGCAGGCTGCGTCCACTGGGACTCCAGGCGGGTCAGCGCCTCCAGCTCGCCGTAGTCCAAAAAGATCCCTCGGCAGTTGCTGCACTGCTCGATCTGGACGCCGTTGCGGTTGTAGGTGTGCATCGGCGCGTGGCACTTCGGACACTGCATGGTTCGGGTCAACTCCTCGCCCGTCGGTCCTGCTTCGCGTTTCGCCTGGACAGACTCCGTCCGGCGGCGGTCGGTTGCACCCTACGACGCGGAAGCGGGCGGCCGGGGGGCGGGAACGGAAACCATCCGGGAGCACGCGTCGACGAGCGCCAGCTCCACCTCGTCCGGGGCGCGGCCCTCCCGGTCGGCCCGGAGCAGCGACTGGGCGGCGCTCTGCACGGTGAGGGCGCGGGCAGGCACGTCCAGCGCCGGCCAGGGGTCGCCGTCCGGGGGCACGGCGGGGCCGCCGGAGCGGCGGTAGGCGGCGAGGAAGCGGCTCCACTCGTCGGGCGGCAGCAGCCCGCAGGCGAACCAGGCCGCCGGGCGGGCCAGGTCCCAGGCGGGGGCGCCGAGGCCGAGGTCGTCGACGTCGATGAGCCGCCAGGGGCCGTTCGGGCCGGGGTGGCGGACGAGTTGCCCCAGGTGGAAGTCGCCATGGCAGACGGCGCGCGGGCCGGGCACGGGCGCCTCGGCCCGCGCCCAGGCGGGCAGCGCGGCCCAGGCCTCACGGACAGCTTCGCCCAGGCCGGGTCGACCGGTGAGGCGCGCCACGGCCCGGGCGGCCTTGGCCGGGCCGCGCATGGCCGGAAGGCCGGGGACGGGGTGACTGCGGTGCAGGGCGGCGAGGAGGGTTCCGGCAGCCTCCCAGGGAGCGGCGTCCGGGTCTCCCGGGTCCACGGGGGTGCCGTAGGGCCAGCAGGTGACGAGACGTCCGTGCAGGTCGGTGGGGGTCGGGGTGAGCGGCGGCAGGAGAACGCCGGGTGTTCGTGCCGCGACGGTCAGGCGGGGGCCGAGCCGGGTCCGGTCGGTGCCGGGGGCGTGCGCCTTGAGGACGGTTCGTCCGTGCCGGACGACGGTTGCGTCGGGGCGGTCGGCGAGGGTGCCGGTGGGGCACGTGGTGCAGGGGGTGCCGACGGGGTGGGCGCGGGTCGCCGCGGCGGCGGCGAGCACGTCCGTGAACTCGGGCATGGCCTCCCTCGACTCTCGGGCAACGCCCCCGACCCTACGCCGCGGCGACTGCCCCGGGGCCGCTGCGTGCCGGCCCCGGCAGGATGCGCCCCCGGTGCGACGGGGAACCCACCGCTGCGTCCCGACGCAACAGGGCACCCGGCGTCGGTGCGGGCCGGGGGTGGGTCACGCCCACCCGGCGCTACGGGGGCGCCTCCCCCAGAGGGGGTACCCCCAGCGCCCCAACGGACACCCCCGGCGCGCTCCCGACCCACCCACCGGACAGATGGCGCGACACCAGCCACCCACCCACACCAGCGGGCCGCCGCAGGCATCCAGGGGCGCGGGGAACTGCGCGAACGCCCCCCACCGGCCCGCAGGTGAAAACGATGGCCCCGCCACATCGAGGGGCGCGGGGAACTGCGCGACCAGCCCCCACCGGCCCGCGGTGAAAAGAGGCACGGGGAACTGCGCGCCAAGCCCCACCGGTCCGCGGTGAAAGAGGACCCGCGCGGCCCAGGGCAGAGCAATGCCGGCGCAGCTCCCCAGCTGCGCCGGCATCGTGCCGTCCGCCGCACCCCCGTCCCCACGGGGTTTCCTGGGTGGATGTCCCCGCCCGGACCGCTCTTCCGGGCCTGGGGTCGCCGCTCAGCGCCCCAGCATCACACCCACGGACGACGCCTGTGTGACCACTGCTTCCCAGCCGCCGAAGGCGTACACGAGCAGGGCCGCCAGAGGAAGGACCATCGCGGTCGCCACCAAGGGGTGGCGACGGCCGCCACGGCCGGCACGGACATCGGCACGGGACAGCTCTCGTGCCTGAGCGCCCCGCGCTCGGACCGCCGTCCGCGGTGCCGTGTGGGCCATGGTCCCTCTCCTGACCGTTGTCGGTGATCGTCGGCAGCGGCGGGTGTCTGACCTCGGGGGACGAGTGCTGCACCCGCCGCTTGCCCACAAATCTAGGTCCGCGCGCCCCTCGGCACGTCATGCCGTCGTACCGATTGCCGGGCCTCCCGGAGGATGAGCCGCCACCTGGGCACTACTCCCCTGGGTGGAGACGGCGACCCAGGTCTCAGGGTCTTCCCGGAGGGGACGCGCCCCGCCGGGTCTCCCGCGCACCACGCCGCGCACCGCCGCGTGACTTCGGTCACGTCGAACCCGCGGCGATGCCGTTCCTTCCCCCGGCCGATGACCTCCCGAACCACTCCCGCCTCCTCAGCCCCTGCCGTCCCCACGTTCTCTCCCGTGTCCGCACCCCGGTCGGCACGGCCGTCCGTCGCGACCCCAACCCCCTGTCCGATACCCCGGGTTGGGTGTCGGCACCAGTCAAAGGGTCCCCATTTCCCGGGTTCCTGACCACCCTTCACACATCCCGCGCACCGTCGGCAATCCGTCCCGACGAGAGGGCGCGGCCTCTGCGCGCGATCGGCCGGGAAAACGTAAGCTGAGGCACGTCACACGGACCGGGCAGCGGGGATGAACATGGCGATGATGCGCCTGAGGCGCGAGGACCCGCGCGTCGTCGGCTCGTTCAGGCTTCACCGACGGCTCGGCGCGGGCGGTATGGGTGTGGTCTACCTGGGCTCCGACAAGAAGGGCCAGCGGGTCGCCCTGAAGGTGATCCGGCCCGATCTCGCGGAGGACCAGGAGTTCCGGTCGCGTTTCGCGCGGGAGGTCTCCGCCGCCCGGCGCATCCGCGGCGGCTGCACGGCCCGGCTGGTCGCCGCGGACCTGGAGGCGGACCGCCCCTGGTTCGCCACGCAGTACGTGCCCGGTCCTTCCCTGCACGACAAGGTGGCCGCGGAGGGCCCGCTGCGGGCCGCCGACGTGGCCGCGATCGGCGCGGCGCTGTCGGAGGGGCTCGTCGCCGTCCATGAGGCCGGGGTCGTGCACCGCGACCTGAAGCCGTCCAACATCCTGCTGTCCCCCAAGGGGCCCCGGATCATCGACTTCGGCATCGCCTGGGCGACCGGCGCCTCCACGCTCACGCATGTGGGTACGGCCGTGGGTTCCCCCGGCTTCCTCGCCCCGGAGCAGGTGCGCGGCGCGGCCGTGACACCGGCGACCGATGTGTTCTCGCTGGGGGCCACGCTCGCGTACGCGTCCATGGCCGACTCGCCGTTCGGACACGGCAGCTCCGAGGTGATGCTCTACCGCGTCGTGCACGAGGAGCCGCAGCTGCACGGCGTACCGGACGCTCTTGCTCCGCTCATCCGGACCTGTCTGGCGAAGGACCCGGAGGAGCGGCCGAGCACGCTGGAACTGTCGCTGCGGCTCAAGGAGATCGCCGCCCGCGAGGCGCAGGGGCCGACGGACGTACGGCCGTCCTCGCCTCGTGCGAGTGAGGCGGACCGGCCCACGGGCAGGCTCTCGGACACCAGCTATCCGGGACGCCCCCGCCGCCCGCAGGGCCCGCACAGCGGCGGCCCGAGCGGGCCCGGTGGCCCCGGTGGGCCCGCGGGAACCGCCCGTTCGCGGGGCGGCGTCCCGTCACGCGGCGGCCCCGCCGGCCAGGGCGGCACGAACGGCGCGGGCGGACGACCTCCCGGCGGTGCCGTCCGCAACGGCGGTCCGTCCTCACGGCCGGGCCCCCGGCCCACGCCCGCCGGGCGCTCCGGAAACCACGGCGGCCCCGGCGGGCCCCGTTCCGGTGCGCGGCCGGTCCCCCGCAGCGGTACGGGACGGCGGACACCGCGGAACACGGGCACGGGGCTGCGGCCCGCCAACCCGCGGCTGCTGCGGCAGCGGCTGTTCGTGTTCGTCGTGGTGACTCTGCTGGTCGCCCTCGGCATCGGCGTGGTGCAGGGCTGTCAGGGCCCCGCGCGCGGCCTCGGCGGCGGGGGCGGCGTACACACGCAGCAGGAGCTCGACGGTTCCACCGCCGCAGGTCACTGACCCGGCACCCCGGCTCGCCTCCGGCCGCTGTCCCTTCGGCGGTCGTACGAAGGCCCGTACGCCCCTCGAGAGCGGCTGCCGGCAGGCCGCGCCTGTCAGCCCCTGCCGGTCGCCACCGCGTAGAACGCGACGGCCGCCGCCGCTCCCACGTTGAGGGAGTCGACGCCGTGGGACATGGGGATGCGGACCCAGGTGTCGGCCGCGGCGAGGGCCCGCCGGGACAGGCCGTCGCCCTCCGCGCCGAGCATCAGCGCGACGCGTTCCATGGTGTGCGGGGCGACCTCGTCGAGGGGCCGGGCCTTCTCGTCGGGGGTGAGGGCGAGCAGCGCGAACCCGGCGTCGCGTACGGCGTCCAGGCCGCGGGGCCAGGTGTCGAGGCGGGCGTACGGCACGGAGAACACGGCGCCCATCGACACCTTGACGCTGCGCCGGTAGAGCGGGTCGGCGCAGTCCGGGGACAGCAGCACGGCGTCCATGCCGAGGGCGGCGGCCGAGCGGAAGATGGCCCCGATGTTGGTGTGGTCGTTGACGGACTCCATGACGGCGACGCGGCGGGCGCCGGCCAGCACGTCCTCGGCCGCCGGGAGCGGTTTGCGCTGCATGGAGGCGAGGGCGCCGCGGTGGACGTGGTAGCCGGTGACCTTCTCGGCGAGTTCCGGGGCGACGACGTACACAGGTACGCCGAGCCGGTCGATGACGTCCCGCATCACATCGACCCATTTGGCCGAGAGCAGCATCGAACGCATGATGTAGCCGGCGTCCACGGCGCGGCGGATGACCTTCTCGCCCTCGGCGATGAACAGGCCTTCGGCGGGTTCGCGGCGGCGGCGCAGTTCGACGTCGGTGAGGTCGGTGTAGTCGTGCAGGCGCGGGTCGTCGGGGTCGTCGACGGTGATGAGTCGGGCTTCGGCCACGGTGTCTCAGCTGCCTTGTCGTGGTGGGGGTGCGGCGGTCACGCGCCGGGCCGGGGGCCCACGGCGACGACGTCGCCGATGACGATGACGGCGGGCGGTTTGACGTCCTCGGCGCGTACGGTCTCGGCGACGGTCGCGAGGGTGGCGTCGACGCGGCGCTGTGCGGCCGTCGTGCCTTCCTGGACGAGGGCGACGGGGGTGTCGGGGTTCTTGCCGTGGGCGACGAGCGTCTCGGCGATCTTCCCGATCTTGTCGACGCCCATGAGGATCACCAGGGTGCCGGTGAGCTTGGCCAGCGACGGCCAGTCGACGAGGGACCGTTCGTCGTCGGGGGCGACGTGGCCGCTGACGACGGTGAACTCGTGGGCGACGCCGCGGTGGGTGACGGGGATGCCGGCGGCGCCGGGCACGGAGATGGAGCTGGAGATGCCGGGGACGACGGTGCAGGGGATGCCGGCCTCGGCGAGGGCCTGCAACTCCTCCATGCCGCGGCCGAAGACATAAGGGTCGCCGCCCTTGAGGCGGACGACGGACTTGCCCTGCTTGGCGTGTTCGATCAGCGCGTTGTTGATGGCCTCCTGGGCCATGAAACGGCCATACGGGATCTTCGCCGCGTCGATCACCTCGACGTGCGGGGGCAGTTCGGCGAGGAGGTCGCGGGGGCCGAGCCGGTCGGCGATGACGACGTCGGCCTCGGCGAGCAGGCGCCGGCCTCGGACGGTGATCAGGTCGGGGTCGCCGGGCCCGCCGCCGACGAGGGCGACGCCGGGGGTGCGGGTGCGGTGGTGCGGGGCGACGAGGGTGCCGTCGCGCAGGCCCTCGACGACGGCATCGCGGATGGCGGCGGTGTGGCGGGGGTCCCGGCCGCGGGCGTCGGTGGTGAGGACGGCGACGGTGACGCCTTCGCTGTGGCCCGTGGCGGGGGTCCAGGCGGTGGCGGCGTCGGCGTCGTCGGAGCGGACGCACCACACGCGGTGCTGCTCGGCCTCGGCGGAGGCGGCCCGGTTGGCGTCGGCGTCGCTGGTGGCGATGAGGGCGTACCAGGCGTCGGTGAGGTCACCGTCCCGGTAGGGGCGCCGGTGCCAGGTGATCTCGCCGGTGTCGGCCATCGCCTCGACGGAGGGGGTCGCCTCGGGCGACACGAGGTGGATGTCGGCGCCGGCCGCGATCAGGGCGGGCAGGCGGCGCTGGGCGACCTGGCCGCCGCCGAGGACGACCACGCGGCGGCCGGTGAGGCGGAGTCCTACGGGGTAGGCGGGGTGTTCGGCCATGAGGGACGGCTCCTCGTGCAGCGGTGCGGTGGGGCGCGCTGCGGCTCCGGAGCGGCCCTGACGTGCGGATTTTAGGCGGTACGCGGGTGGTGTGGCACGGGTGGTCCGGCTGGTGAACGCCGGGGTGGTCGTGCGGGGCTGTCTGGTGTGCCTGCCTTTTCGGGGACGGCGGGGATGTTCCTGCTGGTGACGCCTGCGAGGTGTCGTGGGTGGCGGTTGCGCGGTTGCCCGCCGGCCTGTGCGGGTTCTGCCGGAGTACGTCCGAGAGTCGCCGCTCGGGGGGCCGGCGGGGAACCCGGGGGGCAGCGGGGGACCTC
>NZ_JALLGL010000330.1 GCF_023072675.1 Streptomyces sp. XM83C | reverse complement strand
GCCCCGCTCCGAGCCCCGCGCCCGCCACCCCGCCCGACACCTGGCGCACAGCACCCGGCACCCCGCCACCAGGCACCCCGCGCCCGCCACCCACGCGACCGTCGAACCGCCTCTCCCCGTCCCCGCAGGTCAGGCGCATTGTCAGTGCCCGGGTGCAGGATGGACGCATGGTCAGCTCCGCCCACCCGGCCCTCGACGGCTTCTCCCCCGCGACCCGCGGCTGGTTCACGGGGGCGTTCTCCGCGCCCACCGCCGCCCAGGCGGGCGCGTGGCAGGCCATCCGCGCGGGTTCGGACGTGCTGGTGGTCGCCCCGACGGGCTCCGGCAAGACGCTGGCCGCGTTCCTGGCCGCGCTCGACCAGCTGGCCTCGACGCCCCTGCCGGCCGACCCGAAGAAGCGCTGCCGTGTGCTGTACGTGTCGCCGCTGAAGGCGCTGGCCGTCGACGTGGAGCGCAACCTGCGCAGCCCACTGACCGGCATCCGCCAGGAGTCCGTCCGTCTCGGCCTGCCCGAGCCGGAGGTGAAGGTCGGAATCCGCTCCGGCGACACCCCGCCCGCGGAGCGGCGCGCGCTGTCCACGCGCCCGCCGGACATCCTGATCACCACCCCGGAGTCGCTGTTCCTGATGCTGACGTCGGCCACGCGGGACGCGCTGGCGGGCGTGGAGACGGTGATCCTGGACGAGGTGCACGCGGTGGCGGGCACCAAGCGGGGCGCGCATCTCGCGCTGTCCCTGGAGCGACTGGACGAACTGCTGCCGAAACCGGCCCGCCGCATCGGCCTGTCGGCCACGGTCCGCCCGGTCGACGAGGTGGCCCGCTATCTGTCCCCGCGCGGCAAGGTGGAGATCGTCCAGCCGGAGTCCGGCAAGGAGTTCGACCTGTCGGTGGTCGTCCCGGTGGAGGACCTCGGCGAGCTGGGCGGCTCGCCGGTGGCCGACGGCGGTGAGGGCGCCGAGCGGCCGTCGATCTGGCCGCACGTGGAGGAGCGGATCACCGATCTGGTGCAGGCGCACCGCTCCACGATCGTGTTCGCGAACTCGCGCCGACTGGCCGAGCGGCTGTGCAACCGGCTGAACGAGATCGCGTACGAGCGGGCCACCGGGGAGACGCTGGACGAGCATCACTCACCCGCCGAGCTGATGGGGGGCTCGGGCGCGGCCCAGGGCGCCCCGCCCGTGATCGCGCGCGCCCACCACGGGTCGGTCTCCAAGGAGCAGCGTGCCCTGGTCGAGGAGGATCTGAAGGCCGGGCGGCTGCCCGCGGTGGTCGCCACGTCCAGCCTGGAGCTGGGCATCGACATGGGCGCCGTCGATCTCGTCGTGCAGGTGGAGTCGCCGCCGTCGGTCGCCTCGGGCCTACAGCGCGTGGGCCGGGCCGGGCACCAGGTGGGCGCGGTCTCCACAGGCGTGGTGTTCCCGAAGTACCGCGGCGACCTGGTGCAGGCGGCGGTGGTGACGGAGCGGATGCGCACCGGCTCGATCGAGTCGCTGAGGGTGCCGGCGAACCCGCTGGACGTGCTCGCGCAGCAGCTCGTGGCGATGACGGCGATGGACACCTGGCAGTTCGACGACCTGCTGGCCGTGGTGCGCCGCGCGGCGCCGTTCGCGTCGCTGCCGGAGTCGGCGTTCACGGCGGTGCTGGACATGCTCGCGGGCCGCTACCCGTCGGACGCGTTCGCCGAGCTGCGCCCGCGTGTGGTGTGGGACCGGGTCGCCGGCACGATCACCGGCCGTCCCGGCGCCCAGCGGCTGGCAGTCACCTCGGGCGGCACGATCCCCGACCGGGGCCTGTTCGGGGTGTTCCTCGCCGGCGCGGACCCGAAGAAGGGCGGCGGCCGGGTCGGTGAGCTGGACGAGGAGATGGTGTACGAGTCGCGGGTAGGCGATGTGTTCACCCTCGGCACCAGTTCCTGGCGCATCGAGGACATCACCCGCGACCGTGTCCTGGTGTCGCCCGCGCCGGGTGTGCCGGGCCGGCTGCCGTTCTGGAAGGGCGACCAGCTGGGCCGCCCGCTGGAGCTGGGCCGGGCGGTCGGCGCGTTCCTGCGGGAGATCGGCTCCCTGTCGGCGGAGGACGCCAGGCTGCGGCTGCTGACGGCGGGCCTGGACGCCTGGGCCGCGGACAACGTGCTGTCGTATCTGTCGGAGCAGCGCGAGGCCTGCGGCCATGTCCCCGACGACCGCACGATCGTGGTGGAGCGGTTCCGTGACGAGCTGGGCGACTGGCGGGTGGTGATCCACTCCCCGTTCGGCGCCCAGGTGCACGCCCCGTGGGCGCTCGCGCTCGGCGCCCGCCTGTCGGAGCGGTACGGCATGGACGCCCAGGTGATGCACGCCGACGACGGCATCGTGCTGCGGCTGCCCGACGCCGATCTGATGGGCCTGGACCTGCTGGACCAGGAGCCGGGCCGGGCGGGCACGGAGTACGACGCCGACCGGGCTCCGGTCGGCGCGGCGGACGTCGTGTTCGACAAGGGCGAGGTCGACCAGGTCGTCACCGACCAGGTCGGCGGCTCCGCCCTGTTCGCGTCGCGGTTCCGTGAGTGCGCGGCACGCGCGCTGCTGCTGCCGCGCCGCAACCCCGGCAGGCGCACCCCGCTGTGGCAGCAGCGGCAGCGGGCGGCGCAGCTGCTGGAGGTGGCGAGCGAGTTCGGGTCGTTCCCGATCGTGCTGGAGGCGGTCCGCGAATGCCTCCAGGACGTGTTCGACGTGCCCGGCCTGGTCGAGCTGATGGGCGACCTGGAGTCCCGCAAGGTGCGCCTGGTGGAAGTGACCACCCCGGAGCCGTCCCCGTTCGCCCGTTCCCTGCTGTTCGGGTACGTCGCCCAGTTCCTGTACGAGGGTGACTCGCCGCTCGCCGAGCGCCGGGCGGCGGCGCTGTCGCTGGACTCGCGGCTGCTGGCGGAGCTGCTGGGCCAGGCGGAGCTGCGGGAGCTGCTCGACGCGGAGGTGCTGGCGGAGCTGGAGCGGGAGCTGCAGTGGCTGACCGAGGACCGCCGGGTGAAGGACGCGGAGGGCGTCGCCGACCTGCTGCGGCTGCTCGGCCCGCTGACCGACGCGGAGCTGGCCGAGCGGGGCGCCGAACCGCAGTGGGCCGGGGAGCTGGCCGCCGCCCGCCGCGCCATCCGGGTGCGGATCGCGGGCGCCGACCACTGGGCGGCGATCGAGGACGCGGGCCGACTGCGTGACGCTCTGGGCACGGCGCTCCCGGTGGGCGTGCCGGAGGCGTTCACGGAACCGGTGAAGGACCCGCTGGGCGATCTGCTCGCCCGGTACGCCCGCACGCACGGCCCGTTCACATCGGCCACGGCCGCCGCCCGTTTCGGTCTGGGCGTCGCGGTCACGGAGGGCGCGTTGCAGCGGCTCGCCGCGGCGGGCCGGGTGGTGCAGGGCGAGTTCCATCCGGCGGGCATCGGCCAGGAGTGGTGCGACGCGGCCGTGCTGCGCCGGCTGCGGCGCCGGTCGCTCGCAGCGCTGCGGCACGAACTGGAGCCGGTGCCGCCGTCGGCGCTCGCCCAGTTCCTGCCCCAGTGGCAGCACGTCGGTCCGGGCCACTCCCTGCCCGGCGTCGACGGACTCGTGCGTGCCGTGGAGCAGTTGCAGGGCGCGTCGGTTCCGGCGTCGGCTCTGGAGAAGCTGGTCCTGCCGTCCCGGGTGCGGGACTACCACCCGGCGATGCTCGACGAACTGACCGCCGCGGGCGAGCTGGTGTGGGCGGGCGCGGGCTCGCTGCCCGGCAAGGACGGGTGGGTGTCGCTGTATCTCGCGGACACGGCGCCCCTGTTGCTGCCGCCCCCGCACCCGCTGGAGCTGACGGCCCTGCACCAGTCCGTCCTCGACGCGCTGTCCGGGGGCTACGGTCTGTTCTTCCGTCAGATCGCCGAGCAGGTCCGTGCCACGACACATCCCGAGGCGTCCGACCCGCAACTCGTCGACGCGCTGTGGGATCTGGCGTGGTCCGGGCGGCTCACCAACGACACCCTCGCACCGATGCGAGCGCTGCTCGGCTCGGGCCGTACGGCGGGGTCGACCGCGCACCGCGCCAAGCGGGCCGTGCCGCGCGGCCGTTACGGCTCACTCAGCGCCGCCCGGCCGGCCTCGCGCAGCGGCCCCCCGACAGTCGCCGGACGCTGGTCGCTGCTGCCGGAGAGGGAGTCCGACACGACCGTGCGGGCGCACGCGCAGGCCCGCGCGCTGCTGGACCGGCACGGTGTGGTGACCCGGGGCGCGGTGGCGGCGGAGGGCGTCGAGGGCGGTTTCTCGGCGACGTACCGCATCCTGTCCGCGTTCGAGGAGAGCGGGCAGGCGCGGCGCGGTTATGTGGTGGAGGGTCTGGGTGCCGCCCAGTTCGCGATGGACGGCGCGGTCGACCGGCTGCGTGCGGTGGCCAACGCGCGCGAACGCGGCGACGGCGGACCCCTCCCGGCGGGCTCCTCGGGCGCGTCCGGCGACCGTCGGCCGTCGTCTGCGGGTCCCCCGTTCGACGGATTCCCCGGACCGGACGGCTCCGGTTTCGCCGAGATCCCCGACTTCCCCGACTTCGACTACCCCGCCGAAACGGACGGCACCGGCGGCCCGGGCGGCGTGCGCGGTCTGGACGCGCCGGGCGCGGGCGGCCCCCGGGGCGGCGGGCCGTCCGACGGTTGGGAGGGCGACGGGCACGACGGCGGCCTGAGAGACGCGAGCACCTACGGCGGCCCACGAGGGGGCCTTACGGACACAGGACGGGCCGGTTCCCGCATCCCGTACGGCACGGGTTTCGCCGACAGGCGCGGCCGTACGCCGTCCCCGTCCTCGCGGGCGGTGGTGCTGGCGGCGGCAGACCCGGCCAACGCGTACGGCGCCGCCCTGCCCTGGCCGGAGCCGCCGACGGGCGCGAGCCACAAGCCGGGCCGCAAGGCGGGCTCCCTGGTGGTGCTGGTCGACGGCGAGCTGACGCTGTACATGGAGCGCGGCGGCAAGACCCTGCTGGCCTGGCCGGAGGCCCCCGGTGCCGAGCCCGCCGACGATCCACGTCTGACGGCCGCCGCCCAGGCCCTCGCCGAAGCGGCCCGCGCGGGCACGCTCGGCACGGTCACCGTGGAACGCGTCAACGGCACCCCGGCCCTGACCTCCGCCCTCGGCGCCCTTCTGGAGGGGGCGGGGTTCATCGCCACACCTCGCGGCCTGCGGCTCAGGGCGTGACGCCGCGCGGGAGACGGCTCTCGCCCGGCGCCCCGGCCTGCGCTCGCGAGCCCCCCGCGCCCGCGCCCCCGGAGGCCCGAGCCCGCACCGGCCGGGCACCTCCGCCCCGCGTGCGGACCCTCGCCCTGCGCCCCACCCGCCTCCGGACCCACCGCCCAGGGCCCCGCCGGGTCTCCGGGCGACCGCCCGTCCGCGCCCGGGTCCCGGTCCCGGCGTCCGCCCGCGCCGGGTGCGTGCCACCCTTGACGCATGCCCGAAGGTGACACGGTCTGGCAGGCCACGCGACGGCTGCACGCCGCCCTCGCGGGCAAGGTGCTGGTCCTGAGCGACCTGCGGGTGCCCCGGTACGCCACGGTGGACCTGACCGGCCGCGCCGTGCTGGACGTGACACCGCGCGGCAAACATCTGCTGACCCGTATCGAGGGCGGCCTGACGCTGCACTCGCATCTGAAGATGGACGGGACGTGGCGGGTGTTCGAGCCGGGGCAGCGCTTCACGGGCGGCGCCGCGCATCAGATCCGCGTGATCCTCGGCACCGAGGACCGCACGGCCGTCGGCTACCGTCTGCCGGTGCTCGACCTGCTGCGGACGGAGGACGAGAACCGTGTCGTCGGCCATCTCGGCCCCGATCTGCTGGGCCCGGACTGGAACGCCGAGCGCGCCCTCGAGAACCTCCTCCAGGATCCCGGCCGGGAGCTGGGCGAGGCCCTGCTGGACCAGCGCAATCTGGCCGGAATCGGCAACGTCTACAAGAGCGAGCTGTGTTTCCTGCTGGGCGTCACCCCGTGGCTCCCCGTCGGTGCGCTGCCCGCCGAGCGCGCCGCGCACCTGCCCGCGCTCGCCGAGAAGCTCCTCACCGCGAACCGGGACCGCCCGATCCGCAACACCACGGGCCTGCGCCGCCCCGACCTGTTCGTGTACGGCCGTGCGGGCCGCCCCTGTCTGCGCTGCCGCACCCCGGTCCGGGTCGCCGAGCAGGGCGACGGCAGCCGGGAGCGGCCCACGTACTGGTGCCCGCGCTGTCAGAAGGGCCCCGCCCCCAAAGGCACGACCCGCCGCGGCACGGGCTGAGCCGCCCTCCGGGGCCCGGCCGGTGACACAGCTGCTGCTCTCGGGCATAGGCGATCTTCGAGGTCTGGGCTGAGCCGCCCTCCGGACCCGGCCGGTGACACAGGCAGGGCGCTGCTCGCGCACTGACGACCGCCGCCGCCCAGGACCCCAGCACACGCACTGACGGCCCGCCCCCGGTCAGGACCTCGATACGAGCGTGACGGGCCCGCCGCCGCTCAGCACCGCGACACAAGCACTGCCGACCCGCCGCCGGTCAACCCGGAGATCGGCAACGCACCGCCGCTCCCCCTCACTCCACCACCGCCC
>NZ_JALLGL010000032.1 GCF_023072675.1 Streptomyces sp. XM83C | reverse complement strand
CCCCCAGCCCCCTGCGCCCCCTGCGCTACGAGTTGCGCCGGGCCACCGGGGTCAGCACGGGGTTCGTCACCGCCGGCGCTGTCCTCGTCGTGTCCGCCGTGACGGCCGTAGTGCTGGCCCGGATCGGGCACACGCCGCAGCCGCGGCTGCTGGCGGCCTGGCCGCGTGAGGTGCCGCTGCCGCCCGCGGCGCTCGGAGCGGGGCTGCTCGGCGCGCTGGCCTTCGGCGACGAGTTCCGCCACCCCGCCCTGGCGGCGGACCGCGGCACCGTGCCCCGCCGGCTGGGGCTGCTCGCGGCCAAGCTCCTCGTGTCCGCGGCGACCGCGCTGCTGCTCGCGCTGCTCACGGTGGGCTGCGATGCCGAAGTGCTGTACCTCGTATACGGACGGGAGCTGGTGGAAGTTCCCGCGGACTGGGCTGCGCTCGGCGCGAGTTGGGTGGGGCTGGTCGTCGGGTGTGCCTGGGCGGGGGTGCTGGCCGCCGGCGTCTTCCGGTCCACCACGGCGGGGCTCGCGGCCGTGGTCGCCGTACCCGTGGCGGTCGTACCGCTCGTACACAAGGTCCTCTGGGGAGCGGGCGTGCGAACGGCGGTCGGGTTCCCGGCGCGGGCGCGCGAGGTGTTCCTGCTTCGCTGGCCGTTCGGCGGCGGACGGCACCTGGCCGCGGCGGTGTGCGTGATCGCTCAACCCGCCGGTACGGCACTGGCGTTGTCGGTGACCGTGCTGCTCTGCACGTATCTGCTCGTGACCGTACGGAGAAAGGTCCGGTGACGACAGAACGTGCGCGCATGGTCACGTGTCGTGCGCAACTCCCTCAGGGAAAGCCCATTTCTTTCCGATAAGGCGTCAATTACGACGGCGTGAGCGATCACCCTTTCGTGTGCTTTTCACCAAAGCCCTCAAGGGAGTTGAGGCCGACGCCGACAAAGGATGCGTGAGTACCCTTGCGCACACCATGATGACCGCCGCCCGCTCCGCTGACTCCGGTCTCGCCGGCCCGGGCGAACTCGACCGCTACCCCTACGCCGAGGCCCCCGCCGCCGACCGCGTCGGCGTGCCCCTCTGGGAGGGCGCGGAACCCGAGCTGGGACGGGTCGGCAGCCGGCGCGCCGCGGGCAGCCGGGGCCGCGGACTCCACGGCCAACTCGTCCAGCAGCTGGGACAGATGATCGTCTCCGGTGATCTGGGGGCCGACCGCCCGCTGGTGCCCGAGGAGATCGGCCAGCGCTTCGAGGTCTCGCGGACCGTCGTCCGTGAGTCTCTCCGGGTCCTGGAGGCCAAAGGGCTGGTCAGCGCCCGGCCGAACGTCGGCACGCGCGTGCGCCCCGTCAGCGACTGGAACCTGCTCGACCCGGACATCATCGAGTGGCGCGCCTTCGGGCCGCAGCGCGACGACCAGCGCCGTGAGCTGAGCGAGCTGCGCTGGACGATCGAGCCGCTCGCCGCGCGCCTGGCTGCCGGGCACGGGCGCGAGGACGTCCAGCAGAGGCTGGCGGACCTTGTCGAGATCATGGGGCACGCCCTCGCCCAGGCCGACTCGCTGACCTTCTCCCGCGCGGACGGCGAGTTCCACTCCCTGCTGATCCAGGTCGCGGGCAACCGCATGCTGGAGCATCTCTCCGGCATCGTCTCCGCCGCGCTCCAGGTGTCCGGCGGCCCCATGGCCGGCTGCGACCGGCTGAGCGAGACCTGCCTCGCGCACCACGCCAGGATCGTCGACGCCCTCGCCGCCGGTGACGGAGCCGCCGCCGAGGCGGCCATGCGCCAGCTCCTCACGGTCCACCCCGGGGGAGAGCGAGTGGTCCCCGCGCCGCGCGAGCACTGAACCTCTCCCCGCGGGCGGTACGGCCCGGAAATGTCGCCCCCCTCCTGCGGCATCACCGGCCGGCGAACCGTCCCCCCGCCGGACCCCGCAGGATCGCTCCCGAGCCTGCGGGGTCCGGCGGCGCGACGAGGCGCGGACCGGACCGGAGCCGATCGTGTCCGGTCCCGCCCGCAACAGACCACTGACCTGGTCTGTGCGTATCTGACCATTTTTGAGTGCTTACGGGGTGTGACTCGGGCCACGAAGATTGGGCGTAACGCTCGTGGAAAGAACGCGATGACCTAAGAGGTGACAGCCGCGGAGGGAATACGGACGCCGGTCACGGCGCTGTGCATCTTCCCGGCCCCCGCCCGCGCCGTCGGCCCATCCCCAAGCCGGCGGTCGGCTCCTGTCCGTCACGGACGGGGCCGGAAGCCGTTTTCCAACGTTCCGAGAGGTTGTTCGTGTCGGCCAGCACATCCCGTACGCTCCCGCCGGAGATTGCCGAGTCCGTCTCTGTCATGGCGCTCATCGAGCGGGGAAAGGCTGAGGGGCAGATCGCCGGCGACGATGTGCGTCGGGCCTTCGAAGCCGACCAGATCCCGGCCACTCAGTGGAAGAACGTACTGCGCAGCCTCAACCAGATCCTCGAGGAAGAGGGTGTGACGCTGATGGTCAGTGCCGCGGAACCAAAGCGCACCCGGAAGAGCGTCGCAGCGAAGAGCCCCGCCAAGCGCACCACCACGAGGACGGTCGCCGCGAAGACGGTGACCACGAGGAAGGCCACCGCAACCACCACGGCCGCGTCCGCGCCCGCCGCGTCCGCGGACGCCGCCGAAGAGGCCGCGCCCGTCAAGAAGGCCGCCGCCAAGAAGGCCGCGCCCGCGAAGAAGGCCGCGGCCAAGAAGACCGCCGCGAAGAAGACGGCCGCGAAGAAGACCGCCGCCAAGAAGGACGACGTCGAGCTGATCGACGAGGAGGTCCTGGAGGACACCAAGGTCGCCGACGAGCCCGAGGGTGCCGAGAGCGCCGGGTTCGTGCTGTCGGACGAGGACGAGGACGACGCGCCCGCGCAGCAGGTCGCCGCGGCCGGCGCCACCGCCGACCCGGTCAAGGACTACCTGAAGCAGATCGGCAAGGTCCCCCTGCTCAACGCCGAGCAGGAGGTCGAGCTGGCCAAGCGCATCGAGGCGGGCCTGTTCGCCGAGGACAAGCTGGCCAACTCCGACAAGCTCGCCCCGAAGCTCAAGCGCGAGCTGGAGATCATCGCCGAGGACGGCCGCCGCGCCAAGAACCACCTGCTGGAGGCCAACCTCCGACTCGTGGTCTCCCTGGCCAAGCGCTACACCGGCCGCGGCATGCTCTTCCTGGACCTCATCCAGGAGGGCAACCTCGGTCTGATCCGCGCGGTCGAGAAGTTCGACTACACCAAGGGCTACAAGTTCTCCACGTACGCCACCTGGTGGATCCGTCAGGCGATCACCCGCGCCATGGCCGACCAGGCCCGCACCATCCGTATCCCGGTCCACATGGTCGAGGTCATCAACAAGCTCGCGCGCGTGCAGCGCCAGATGCTCCAGGACCTGGGCCGCGAGCCCACCCCGGAGGAACTGGCCAAGGAACTCGACATGACCCCGGAGAAGGTCATCGAGGTCCAGAAGTACGGCCGTGAGCCCATCTCCCTGCACACCCCGCTGGGTGAGGACGGCGACAGCGAGTTCGGTGACCTCATCGAGGACTCCGAGGCCGTCGTCCCGGCCGACGCCGTCAGCTTCACGCTCCTCCAGGAGCAGCTGCACTCGGTGCTCGACACCCTGTCCGAGCGCGAGGCGGGCGTCGTCTCCATGCGCTTCGGTCTCACCGACGGCCAGCCGAAGACCCTCGACGAGATCGGCAAGGTCTACGGCGTCACCCGTGAGCGCATCCGCCAGATCGAGTCCAAGACCATGTCGAAGCTGCGCCACCCGTCCCGCTCGCAGGTCCTTCGGGACTACCTCGACTAGGCCCCCTTCGGCCGGACGAGCGCGTACGGCAGCGAAGGCCCGGTTCCCCGGTGGGAACCGGGCCTTCGTGCTGTCCGGGGCGCGGCGCGCGCGGTGTGTGCGCTCCCGCGCGCGGGTGCGGCACCGCACGGACTGGATCACTCTGGGTGTCGCATCGTCATCCCTGAGTGAGGAGCATGTATGCGCCGTCTCATCGTCCGCGCACTGGCCAGGACGCTCGCGCTGGCCGCCGCCACCGCCGCGATACCGCTGGCCTCGGCCGCCCCCGCCGCCGCCGACCGTGTCGTCGTGGGCGGCTTTCCCGTCGACGTGGCCGACGGCCCGTGGACCGTGGCGGTGTCCAGCCGTGACCGGTTCGGCGGTACGCGGGCAGGCCAGTTCTGCGGCGGGGCCGTGGTCGGGCCGACCACCGTGCTCACCGCGGCCCACTGCATGGGGGAGGAGGTGCTGGGCGGGCCGCCCGGCCGGGTGCGCGACCTCAAGGTCATCGCCGAACGCACCCAGCTGCTGTCCGGAGAGGGGCGGGAGATCGCGGTCAGCGAGGTGTGGGTGAATCCGGGGTACGACGCCGACACGAACGCCGGGGACTTCGCGGTGCTCACGCTGGTCGAGGCGCTCCCGCAGAGCGACGTCATCGGTATGGCCGCCGCGGGCGACACCGCGTACACCCCGGGGACACCCGCCCTCGTCTACGGCTGGGGGGACATCACGGGGGGCGGGGACTACGCCACGGGGCTACGGGCCGCTCAGGTGCATGTGCTGTCCGACGCCGATTGTCTGCGGGCCTATCCGGGGGGTCGTGAAGGCGCCTATCTCCCCTCGAGCATGCTGTGCGCGGGGGAGGCTCAGGGCGGCAAGGACGCCTGCCAGGGCGACAGCGGCGGACCGCTGGTCGCGGAGGGCCGGCTGATCGGCCTGGTGTCGTGGGGGAGCGGCTGCGGGCGTCCTGGCAGCCCGGGGGTCTACACGCGGGTCTCCGACGTCGTCACCCGTCTGCCCGGGGCCTGACAGGCCCGGCAGGGGCCTTCTCGCAGTGCCGCCTCAGGTCTGCGGTTCGCCTCGCCCCGGTTCGGTGTGCCCGGGGTCCGGGGCCGGTGTTCCGAAGGAGCGGGGCCGCCGTGGCGGCGGTCGCTCGGGTGGGCCCGGTGAGCGGGCCTTTCGCTGATCCCGACGAGTGCGAGCGGCCGCCCCGCGAAGGGGGCGGCCGCCCGCATGCGCCGGTCAGTGCCGGAGCTGGCTCGTCGTGGTGCGAGGATCAGCGCTCTTCGTCAGCGGCAGTGCTGGGAGCGGAGGTCAGCCGCTCGGTCTCGTCCTGTATCTCAGCGGCGATCTTCTTGAGTTCCGGCTCGAACTTGCGGCCGTGGTGGGCGCAGAAGAGCAGTTCTCCGCCGCTCAGCAGGACGACGCGCAGGTATGCCTGGGCGCCGCAGCGGTCGCAGCGATCGGCGGCCGTCAGCGGGCTCGCGGGGGTCAGAACAGTAGTCACGTCGCCTCTTCTCTAGCTCGACGAGCTGTCGTACCAGGGTCAACATCCAACCAGCCCCAAAACGTTCCCGCTCGTGGCTTTTCCTCGAAAAAAATCTCCGAGGCGGCTGGCTGCTGCCGGTTTGGCGGCGAATGTGCCGTATTGCGTGTCTGTCTTGCTTACGGTTTCGCGCTGTCGGTCATGGTCGGGTCCTCCCGGCGGGGTTGCCGGTTGTTCATGAGGACGTGCCCGGAGCCTAAATGGTTCATGCCTCCAAGGGAACGTGATGTGCACTTCACCCCATCGAGTTATCGAACACACATGCGATGCTGGACTAGTCTGTGGAGGAGCACGAGGGTGGCGTTACAACGGCTCTACCAGGCCTCGGTACCCTCTCACCGGTGACCGAAGCCGCGCCCGTACCCACCAGGGCCCCATCTGAAATTCAGCGAGGAGCGAACCGCGTGACCGCCGAAACGTCCGTGTCGTCCACAGCGCTGCTGGCAGGAGCAGAGCGGGACGGTTCCAACTACACCGCGCGGCACCTGCTCGTCCTCGAAGGGCTCGAGGCCGTACGCAAGCGCCCGGGCATGTACATCGGCTCGACCGACAGCCGCGGCCTGGCGCACTGCCTCTGGGAGATCATCGACAACGCCGTCGACGAGGCCCTCGGCGGCTACTGCGACCACATCGAGGTCGTCCTCCACGACGACGGCTCCGTGGAGGTCCGGGACAACGGCCGGGGCATCCCGGTCGACGTCGAGCCCAAGACCGGCCTGTCCGGCGTCGAGGTCGTCATGACCAAGCTGCACGCCGGCGGCAAGTTCGGAGGCGGCTCCTACGCGGCCTCCGGCGGCCTGCACGGCGTCGGCGCCTCCGTGGTGAACGCCCTGTCCGCCCGGCTCGACGTCGAGGTGGACCGCGACGGCCGCACGCACGCCATCAGCTTCCGGCGCGGCGTCCCCGGCGCCTACAGCGGTGAGGGCCCCGACGCGAAGTTCGAGGCCAAGAGCGGTCTGCGCAAGACCAAGAAGATCCCCAAGACCCGCACCGGCACGCGCGTGCGGTACTGGGCCGACCGGCAGATCTTCCTCAAGGACGCCAAGCTCTCCCTGGAGACGCTCCACCAGCGCGCCCGGCAGACCGCCTTCCTGGTGCCCGGCCTGACCATCGTCGTCCGGGACGAGTTCGGTCTCGGCGAGGGCGGCAGCAAGGGCGAGGAGTCCTTCCGCTTCGACGGCGGCATCAGCGAGTTCTGCGAGTTCCTCGCCACCGACAAGGCCGTCTGCGACGTCCTCCGCTTCACCGGGCAGGGCACCTTCAAGGAGACGGTCCCGGTACTCGACGAGCACGGCCAGATGACACCGACCGAGGTCACCCGCGAACTCGGCGTCGACGTGGCGCTGCGCTGGGGCACCGGCTACGACACCACCCTCCGGTCCTTCGTCAACATCATCGCCACCCCCAAGGGCGGCACCCACGTCGCCGGCTTCGAGCAGGCGGTCACCAAGACGCTGAACGAGGTCCTGCGCGCCAAGAAGCTGCTGCGGGTCGCCGAGGACGACATCGTCAAGGACGACGCCCTGGAGGGCCTGACCGCGGTCGTCACCGTACGGCTCGCGGAACCCCAGTTCGAGGGGCAGACGAAGGAGGTCCTCGGCACCTCCGCGGCCCGCCGCATCGTCAACAACGTCGTCTCGAAGGAACTCAAGGCCTTCCTGACCTCCACCAAGCGCGACGCCGCCGCCCAGGCCCGCGTCGTCATGGAGAAGGCGGTCGCCGCCGCCCGCACCCGTATCGCCGCCCGCCAGCACAAGGACGCCCAGCGTCGCAAGACCGCCCTGGAGTCCTCCTCGCTCCCCGCCAAGCTGGCCGACTGTCGCAGCGACGACGTCGAGCGCAGCGAGCTGTTCATCGTCGAGGGCGACTCCGCGCTCGGCACCGCCAAGCTCGCCCGGAACTCCGAGTTCCAGGCACTGCTCCCGATCCGCGGCAAGATCCTCAACGTCCAGAAATCGTCCGTCACGGACATGCTCAAGAACGCCGAGTGCGGCGCGATCATCCAGGTCATAGGAGCCGGTTCGGGCCGCACCTTCGACGTGGACGCGGCCCGCTACGGCAAGATCATCATGATGACGGACGCCGACGTGGACGGCTCCCACATCCGCTGCCTGCTGCTGACCCTGTTCCAGCGCTACATGCGGCCCATGGTCGAAGCCGGACGCGTCTTCGCCGCCGTGCCGCCCCTGCACCGGATCGAACTGGTCCAGCCGAAGAAGGGCCAGGACAAGTACGTCTACACGTACTCGGACCGCGAGCTGCGCGACAAGCTCATGGAGTTCCAGACCAAGGGCATCCGGTACAAGGACTCCATCCAGCGCTACAAGGGCCTCGGCGAGATGGACGCCGACCAGCTCGCGGAGACCACCATGGACCCCCGCCACCGTACGCTGCGCCGCATCAACCTGTCCGACCTGGAAGCCGCCGAGCAGGTCTTCGATCTGCTCATGGGCAACGAGGTCGCCCCGCGCAAGGAGTTCATCTCCTCCTCCGCCGCCACACTGGACCGCTCCCGCATCGACGCGTGAGCGCGCCGCGCGGTCGGCGGCCGGGACCCTGACGACGACCCCCGGGGCCGTCTCCACCCCAGGGTGGAGGCGGCCCCGCGTCATGATCCACCCCGGCTCCACCCCTGCTCCGATCCCGTGACCAGCGCTTTTCCGTACCTTCGAAGCGTCGGCGGATCCGCCGTCGGCTCCGGTCGCTCACGGAGGTCCCATGTCCGGGTCCCTCGGCGTGCACCAGGACACCTCCGCCCTGCTGCCCGCCCTCCTCCTCACCCTGCTCGTCCGCTCCGGGGTCCTTCCGACGAGGCCGCGGAGCCCGACCGTCAGGCACGTCCCGACCCATGCGTACGTCGACCGGGCGGCGCGGTCGACAGCCGCGGAGGCGGCCGACCGGCCAAGGAAGGAGCGGGTGTGACCGCCGAGAACACCTGGACGCGCTGGCCGTCCCGCGAAGCCCTGGGCGGCGCGGGGATCACACGGCCCCGGCGGCTGCTCGCCTGGGCGGTGCGGGCCGTCGCGCTCGGCGCACTGCTGTGGTCGGCCACCACCGACGGCCAGGTGCACGGCTGGACCGCTGCCGCCGCCGGTGCCACCGTCGTCGCCGTCACCGCCCTCACCGCCTGGGGGTTCTACCGCACCACGCTCGCCCACCGCCTCGCACCCTCCCTCGCGCTGGCCGTCTCCCTCCTGGCCGCCGGTGCCCTCGCCCACCTCACCGGGTTCGGGACAGCCGCACAGGTCATCTGGTGCGCCTGCGGCATCGGCGCCCTGGAGCGCCTGCCCCTGGCGGCGGCACTGCCCGTCACCTGGGCCTGCTTCCAGGCGTACGCCACCGTCGGCGACGGCCCCTGGCCGGCCGCCCTCGCGACCACCGTCGGCCTTGCCGTCGGCGGGTACGCGCTGCGCCTGGACGCCGAGGCCCGGGGCACCGCCCAGCGGCTCCTCGCCCAGGAACGGGCCGCACGGGCCGCCGAAGCGGAGACGGCCGCCCTCGCCGAACGGGCGAGGATCGCCCGGGAGATCCACGACGTACTCGCTCACAGCCTCTCCGCCCAGATGGTCCACCTGGAGGCGGCCCGGCTGCTCATCGAGCGCGGAGCGGACCGCGAGCAGATCCTGGAGCGCGTGGTCGCCGCCCGCGGGATGGCGCGCGACGGCCTCGCCGAGACCCGGCAGGCCCTCTCCGCACTCCGGGGCGAACTCACCCCTGTGGAGGACTTCCTCAAGGAGCTCGTCGACCGCACCGACGGCGCGGATGTCGTCGTCACGGGTGAACGCCGCGCCCTGCCCGCCGAGGCGTCCCAGGCGGTGCGCAGGGTCGCCCAGGAGGCGCTGACCAACGTCGGCAAGCACGCACAGGGCGCCAGAGTGCGGATACACCTGGACTACGGCCCGGGCCAAGTGGCGCTCCAGGTGCGCGACTCGGGCGGCAGACGGGGCGAACTCGCCGGCACCGGCAGCGGGTACGGTCTGCTCGGCATGCGTGAACGCGCCGAACTGCTCGGCGGTTCGCTGGAGGCCGGGCCGGGCGAAGAAGGGTTCGTGGTGACGCTGAAGGTACCGGGATGAGCCAGGGAGAGCAGACCCGCACCGCGCGGGTCGTGGTGGCGGACGACCAGACCGTCGTCCGCGAGGGCATCGTCATGCTGCTCGGCCTGCTGCCGGGCATCGAGGTCGTCGGCTCGGCCGCCGACGGGCACGAGGCGGTGGAACTGGTCGCCGAACTCGCCCCCGACGTCGTGCTGATGGACCTGCGCATGCCCCGATGCGACGGCGTCGAGGCCACCCGGCGCATCCGCGCCGAGCACCCCGGCACCCAGGTCGTCGTCCTGACCACCTTCGCCGACGACGACTCCCTGTTCGCGGCCCTGCGCGCCGGCGCGCGCGGCTACCTCACCAAGGACGCCGGCGGCGACGACATCGTGCGGGCCGTCACCAGCGTGCTGTCCGGTGACGCCGGGCTCTCCCCGGGCGTCCAGCGGCGGCTGCTGGAGCGGCTGTCGGAGACCGAACCGCCCCGGCCCGCCCCCTCGGAGCCGCCGGACGGGCTCACCGCACGGGAGCAGGAAGTGCTGGTCCTGATCGCCGAGGGACTGAGCAACGCGCAGATCGCCCGCCGGCTGCATGTCTCCGTCGCCACCGTGAAGACCCACATCAACAACCTCTTCGCCAAGACCGGCATCAAGGACCGGGCGCAGGCGGTGCGTTACGCCTACGCGAAAGGCCTGGCCCGCCCGCCCGCACCCTGAGTCACCTGATGGGGTGAAGCGATCCGGGAAGAAGAGTCAGGGATCTTCCCGTTCTGTCCATCCTTGGGCATGCAGTCAAGCAACGGTCGTCCGCGCGGTGGCGGCCCCGACACCCCCGCAGGCCACCAGGGACACCCCGTGCCGCCCGCCGCCGGCGCGGCCGGGGACGTGGGGTACGACGACCCCTGGTACGACGCCCTCGCCTCGGGCTGGGGCGAGGCGCCCGGGCACGTCCCGGCCGGCACGGTGCCCGCCGCGCGGCAGGAGTCCGAGGAGAAGGCCGCGGCGGACATCTACCTCCAGGTGCAGCGCAGCCAGGCCTTCCAGGAAGTCCGCAGCAGCTACCGGCGGTTCGTGGTGCCCGCCGTCGCCGGCTTCCTCGCCTGGTATCTCGCGTACATGATCGCCGCGACCACCGCCCCCGGGCTCATGGCGCACCCCGTGGCCGGCGCGGTGAACGTGGCGATGCTCGCCGGGCTCGGGCAGTTCCTCAGCACGTTCCTGCTGACCTGGGCCTACGCCCGGCACGCCCGGCTCCGCCGCGACCGGGCCGCTCTCGAACTGCGCTGGGACACCCAGGAACTGACCCGCGGCGTCAGAGGCGGTGCCGTATGACCGGGAACCATCAGTCGCTGGCGTTGATGCTGTTCAGCGTCTTCGTCGCCGTCACCCTGGGCATCACCACCTGGGTCAGCCGCAACCGGCGCGGCTCGGCTGAGGAGTTCTACGCGGGCGGTCGGCTGTTCTCGCCCATGGAGAATGGTTTTGCCATCGCGGGCGACTACATGTCCGCCGCGTCCTTTCTCGGTATCTCCGGGCTCATCGCCCTCTACGGCTACGACGGTCTGCTGTACTCGGTGGGCTTCCTGGTGGCCTGGCTCGTGGTGCTGTTCCTCGTCGCCGAACTCGTGCGCAACTGCGGCAGGTTCACCCTCGCCGACGTCGTCGCGGCGCGGATGCGGGAGCGGCCCGTGCGGATCGCGGCGGGAACCTCCTCGGTCACGGTGTCCGTTCTCTACCTGGTGGCGCAGATGGTGGGCGCCGGCAGCCTGGTCGCCCTGCTCCTCGGGCGCACGGGCGAGGCGGCGCAGGCGTGGACCGTCGTCGGCGTGGGCGCCTTGATGATCGTCTATGTGTCGCTGGGCGGGATGCGGGCGACCACCTGGATCCAGATCGTCAAGGCGGTCCTGCTGCTGGGCGGCACGATCGCGCTGACCGTCCTCGTCCTGATCCGTTTCCACGGCGACTTCGACCGGCTGCTGACGACGGCCGCCGACCGCAGCGGGCACGGGCCGGCGTTCCTCGCCCCCGGTCTGGCGTACGGCGGTGACTGGACCGCCCGCCTCGACTTCCTGAGCCTTGGCCTCGCCCTCGTCCTGGGCACGGCCGGGCTGCCGCACATCCTGTCCCGCTTCTACACCGTGCCCACGGCGCGTGCCGCCCGACGCTCGGTGGTCTGGTCGATCGGGCTGATCGGCGGCTTCTACCTGATGACGATCGTCCTCGGCTTCGGTGCCGCCGCGATCGTCGGCCCCGACACCGTCCGCGCGTCGAACGCCGCGGGGAACACGGCCGTGCCGCTGCTGGCACTCGACCTGGGCGGCGGCGCGGACTCCACCGGGGGAACGGTTCTGTTCGCCGTGGTCGCCGCCGTCGCCTTCGCCACGATCCTCGCCGTGGTCGCCGGTATCACCCTCGCCTCGTCCGCCTCCGTCGCACACGACCTGTACGCCTCCCTGCGGCGCCGGCGCGGCACCCCGCGCAGCGAAGTGGGCGTGGCCCGGATCGCGGCGGTCGGCATCGGCGTCGCCGCGATCGCGCTGGGACTGCTCGCCCGCGATCTCAACGTCGCCTTCCTCGTGGGGCTCGCCTTCGCCGTGGCGGCCTCGGCCAATCTGCCGGTGCTGCTCTATTCGCTGTTCTGGCGCGGCTTCACCACGCGCGGCGCCGTATGGGCGGTGTACGGCGGTCTGATCCCCGCGCTGGTCCTCGTCGCCCTGTCACCGGTGGTGTCGGGCAGCCCCGGATCGCTGTTCCCGGGCGTCGATTTCCAGTACTTCCCCTTGCAGAACCCCGGTCTGGTGTCCATCCCGCTCGGCTTCCTCGCGGGCTGGCTCGGCACGGTCACCTCCGCGGAGGAACCGGACGCGGCCGGGCACGCGGAGACCGAGGTGCGCTCGCTGACGGGAGCGGGGGCGGTCTAGGACGCCGTCACGGCGCGACCCAGGCGTAGCGGTGTTCCGGGCGGCCCGTGTCGCCGTACTTCAGGGACAGGCGCAGACGGCCCGCCTGTTCCAGGCGGCGGAGGTAGCGCTGGGCGGTGGACCGGCTCAGACCGGTCTCGGCGGCCACCTCATGGGCGGACAGCGGATGGTCCGCGCGGTGCAGCACCGAGCAGATCAGTTCGGTCGTCGGCTCCGAGTGGCCGCTCGGCAGGCCCGGCGAGGACGGCACGGGCGCGGTCCGCAGCGCGCCGAAGATCCGGTCGACCTGCTCCTGTCCGGCCGGTCCACGGCCGCCGACCCGTTCCACCGTGCGCCGCAGCGCGGCGTAGGAGTCGAGACGGGCCCGCAGCGCGGCGAAGGTGAACGGCTTCACCAGATAGTGCAGGGCACCCAGCCGCATCGCGGACTGCACGGTGCCGACGTCACCGGCCGCCGTGATCATGATGACGTCGGTGCCGTGCCCCTGCTCCCGCATCCGGTGCACCAGCCGCAGACCCGTCTCGTCGGGCAGGTAGTGGTCGAGCAGCACCAGGTCGATGCCGCCGCGCTCGACGGCGGCCAGCGCCTGCGCGGCACTGTGCGCGCGGGCGGTCACCCGGAAGCCGGGAACCTTTCCCACGTACTTGGCGTTGATCTCGGCGACGCGGAAGTCGTCGTCCACGACCAGGACGTCAATCATCGGGCCTCTTTCCGTCAAGGCCGGCCAGGCGTTACGCCCGTGTTTCGGCTCCGCTGTTGTAGCGCGAGCAAAACGAGCACAACAGGCTGTTGCAAGCAAAAGAAGCGCATGCGCTCACAAGGCTGCCGCTGTGTCACGGGCCACATCTACGGTCCCGGCCCATGAGCGCGAACACCAGCCCCGCCATCGAGCTGCGGGGCGCGAGCAAAACGTTCCGGACCCCGTCCGGTGGCCTGCACACGGCCGTCCGGGATCTGGACCTCACCGTCGGACGCGGTGAGTTCGTCGCCGTCGTCGGCCCCACCGGCTGCGGCAAGTCGACCACGCTGACGCTGGTCAGCGGCTTGGAGGAGCCCACGCAGGGCGAGGTGTCGGTCGCCGGGGAGCCGGTGCGCGGCGTCGGCGACAAGGTCGGCTTCGTCTTCCAGCAGGACGCCACGTTCCCCTGGCGTACGGTCCTGTCGAACGTGATGGCCGGCCCCCGCTTCCGTGGGGTGCCCAAGGCGGAGGCGAAGCGGAGAGCCCGTGCCTGGCTGGACCGGGTGGGCCTCGCCGCATTCGAGGACCGCTACCCGCATCAGCTCTCCGGCGGGCAGCGCAAGCGGGTCGCCCTCGCCGCCACCTTCGTCAACGATCCCGAGATCCTCCTCATGGACGAGCCGTTCTCGGCGCTCGACGTGCAGACCCGGGCGCTGATGTCGGACGAGCTGCTGGAGCTGTGGGAGGGCACCGGCGCCTCGGTCGTCTTCGTCACCCACGACCTGGAGGAGGCCATCGCCCTCGCCGACAGGGTCGTCGTCATGACCGCCGGTCCCGCCACGGTGAAGCAGGACTTCCGTATCGATCTGCCGCGGCCCCGCAAGGTCGAGTCGGTGCGGCTGGAGCCGCGGTTCATCGAGATCTACCGTGAGATCTGGGAGTCCCTCGGCGAAGAGGTCCGCATCACCCGCGAGAGGGGTGCCGCCCATGTCGCCTGAGGCGATCACCACTCCCGTCGTGGACACGGCCAAGACACCACCGGATCGCGCGTACTCACGCGCGCGTGCCGCCCGCAGACGCAAGGTGCTCATCACCGCCGCCCGCGTCCTCGTCCTGGTCGCGGTGCTCGGTCTGTGGGAGTTGCTGTCCCGCAGCGGCACCATCGATCCGTTCAACTTCTCGATGCCGTCGAAGATCTGGGACCAGATCGTCACCTGGGTGACCCACGGGACCGCGCTGGGCAGTCTCGGCGAACAGATCTGGTACACGCTCTACGAGGCGCTGCTCGGCTGGGTGGCAGGTGTCCTCGCCGGTGTCGTCCTCGGCATCGCACTCGGGCGGATCGCCTTCCTCGCCGACATCCTCGGCCCGTACATCAAGGTGCTCAACTCGATCCCGAGGATCGTCCTCGCCCCGATCTTCGTGATCTGGTTCGGGCTGGGGCCCGCCTCCAAGGTGGCCTCCGCGGTCGTGCTGGTCTTCTTCCCGGTGTTCTTCAACGCCTTCCAGGGGGCCCGCGAGGTCGACCGCAACCTCGTCGCCAATGCGCGGGTCCTCGGTGCGAGCGACCGCAGAGTCACTCTTCAGGTGGTCATCCCGTCGGCCACCTCGTGGATCTTCACCAGCCTCCATGTCAGCTTCGGCTTCGCCCTCATCGGTGCCATCGTCGGCGAGTACATCGGCGCCACCAAGGGCATCGGCCTGCTCGTCGCGCAGTCCCAGGGCACGTTCAACGCGGCCGGTGTGTACGCCGCGATGGTCATCCTCGCCGTCGTCGCTCTCGTCGCCGAGGGGCTGCTGACCTTCGCCGAGCGCCGCATCTTCCGCTGGAAACCGTCGGGTTCCGAAAACTGACCCCCGGCAGCCGTACGTTCCCCGGGCTCCGGGCAGCCGCCCGATCTCCGGCCCCCTCACGGCCGACAGCCCCCCGACTCCTCCGACCCTCCCTCGCATCCGCACAAGGACGTGAATCCATGCGCAAGTCCGCCAGACCCGCCGCCCTCGCCGCCACCTGCCTGCTCGCCCTGGCCTCGCTCACCGCCTGCGCCGACGACGCCTCCTCCACCGCGTCGGCCGGCTCCGGCGCCAAGGGCGACGGCAAGGGCACCAAGGTGAAGATCATGGTCGGCGGCCTCGACAAGGTCATCTACCTGCCGGCGATGCTCACCCAGCGGCTCGGCTTCTTCGACGCCGAGGGCCTCGATGTGGAACTGCTCAGCGAACCCGCCGGTGTCCAGGCGGAGACCGCGCTCGTCTCCGGCCAGGTCCAGGGCGCGGTCGGGTTCTACGACCACACGCTCGACCTCCAGGTGAAGGGCAAGGCCGTCGAGTCCGTCGTGCAGTTCTCGCACGCGCCCGGCGAGGTCGAGATCGTCTCCAACAAGGCGGCCGACGAGATCAAGTCGCCCAAGGACTTCAAGGGGAAGAAACTCGGCGTCACCGGCCTGGGCTCCTCCACCAACTTCCTCACCGAGTACCTCGCGGTCCAGAACGGCGTCCCGGTGAGTGAGATCACCCCGGTCGCCGTCGGCGCCGGACCGACGTTCATCTCCGCCCTGGAGCGGGGCTCCATCGACGCCGGCATGACGACCGACCCCACCGTCGCCACCATCCTCGCCAAGAACGCCGGCCAGATCCTCATCGACATGCGCACCCCGCAGGGCTCGGCGGCGGCGCTGGGCGGGCCGTACCCGTCGTCAAGTCTGTACATGCAGACGGACTGGGTGAACAGCCACAAGGACACCGTCCAGAAGCTGGTCAATGCCTTCGTCAAGACGCTCAAGTGGATGTCCACCCACAGCGCCGGAGAGATCGCCGACAAGATGCCCGCCGACTACTCCCAGGGCAACAAAACCCTGTACGCCTCCGCCATCGAGAGCACCCTGCCGATGTTCACGACGGACGGAGTGATGCCGAAGAACGGGCCCGAAACCGTCGAGAAGGTCCTCAAGGCGTTCAACCCCAACATCAAGAACGCCGACGTCGACCTGAGCAAGACCTACACGACCGAGTTCGTGGAGAAGGCCACCGGCTGAACGGCCTGACGCAGGCCCCCTCCCCTTCAGACGCGGACGCGGGCCGCCCGCACACAACGGTGTTCCGGGCGGCCCGCGTCGCCGTACATCGGCATCTCCTTGGCGCGGCAAGTACGCTCCAGCAGCTTCGGACACCGCTGCGCCGGCTGCCGGCTCACGCCTGTCCGCCCGGCGGTCTCCAGCGCGGACAGCGGCCCCTCGGCGTTCATCTGTGCCTGCCGTACGAGCCCGGCCGTCGTGGGGGAGTGGCCCTTCGGCAACCCCGGGTCTGACGGCGCGGGCAGTGCACCGAAGATGCGGTCCGCATCGGTCTGCCCGGCCCCACCGCCACCGTCCGGCGTGCACCGCAGCCTCGCGTACGCCTCCGGCTTCCAGCTTCACCCGCAACCGCGCGGACCCTCGTCGTCCACGACCAGGACCACGATCATCGGGTCGCCTCCACGGCCGCGGACCCCGGCCCGGTCCGCGCGGGCTGCGGCTCCGGCTCGGCCAGCGCCTCCGGCAGCACGACGGTGAACCGGGCGCCGCCGCCCTCGGCCTGGTCCACGGTCGCGGAGCCGCCCTGGCGCTCCGCCAGCCGCCGCACCAGCGACAGGCCGATGCCCCGCTGGCCGTGGGCGGGCGGCTCCTTCGTGGACCAGCCCTCGGTGAACACCAGCTCCCGCTGCTCCGGCGGAACACCCGGACCGGTGTCCCGTACCGTCAGCACGGCCGTACGGCCCTCGGCGCGCAGTTCCACCTCCACGCGCGCGTGCGGCGTCCCCGCGACGGCGTCGAGAGCGTTGTCGACCAGGTTCCCCACGATCGTCACCAGGCCCCGCGGATCGACCAGACGGTCCGGCAGCCGGGTGCGGTCGGACACCCACAGCGCCACCGCCCGCTCGGCGGCCACCGTCGCCTTGCCGACCAGCAGCGCCGCCAGCAGCGGGTCCTCGATCCTCTCCGTGACCTGCTCCGAGGTGGCCCGGTGGTCGCCCACCACCTCCCCGATGAACTCCACCGCGTCCTCGTACATCTCCAACTCCAGCAACCCGAGCAGTGTGTGCATCCGGTTGGCGTGCTCGTGGTCCTGGGCGCGCAGTGCGTCGATCAGCCCGCGCGTGGAGTCCAGCTCCCGTCCGAGCTGCTCCAGCTCGGTACGGTCGCGCAGCGTCGCCACCGCGCCGCCGTCCTCGGTGGGCATCCGGTTGGCGACCAGCACACGATGCCCGCGCACGGTCAGCAGATCGGTGCCGGTGACCCGGCCGGCGAGCACATCGGCCGTACGGCCCGCGCCCAGCGCCTCGTCGGGGGAGCGGCCGACGGACTCCTCACCGATGCCGAGCAACCGTTGCGCCTCGTCGTTCAGCAGTCGGATGCGGCCGGCGCGGTCCAGGGCGACGACGCCCTCACGGATGCCGTGCAGCATCGCCTCCCGCTCCGCGAGCAGCGCGGCGATGTCGGAGAATGCCAGGTCACGCGTCTGCCGCTGCACCCGGCGGGAGATCAGCCAGGCGGCCAGCGCGCCCACCGCGAGGGCGCCGCCCGCGTAGGCGAGCAGGCCGGGTATCGCGCTGATGAGCCGGGCCCGGACACTGTCGTAGGCGATGCCCACCGACACCGCCCCGACGATGTGCCCCTGTGCGTCCCGCAGCGGCACCTTGCCGCGCGCGGAGCGGCCGAGCGTGCCCTCGTCGATCTCCATGACCTCCTCGCCGGCCAGCGCCTCGCTGGGGTCGGTGGAGACATGCCGTCCGATCCGCGACGGGTCGGTGTGCGACCAGCGCGTGCCCTCCCGGTTCATGATCACGATGTATTCGGCGCCGGTGGCGAGCCGGATCCGCTCCGCCTCCCGCTGCACGGGACCGTCCGGGCGCGGCGCGGAGTGCTCGAGATCCGCCACGATCTGCGGCTGCTCGGCGGTGGTCTGCGCGATGGCCAGTGCCCGGCGCATCGCCTGGTCGTCCAGCTGATCGCCGAGCGGCGCCAGGAACAGCCCGGTCGCCAGCACGGCGACTCCGGCGGCGGTCGTCACCTGCATCAGCAGCACCTGGGAGAAGACGCGCCGGGGCAGACCGAGGCGCAGCCGGCGTCCGGAGGCGGTGGGGCTCATGGCCATGACGGTACGTGCGGGTGCGCGGCGGGCCGTAGGGGGTGGGGCCCGGATTTTCTTCGGGGCACACGGCCCGCCCTCGTACGAGGGCCACGACGACGTCCCCGGGGGCGCTTGCCGTACGACGTTCACCGCCGGCCCGTCCCGTACGGCCCCGGAGGCGCACGGCACTGCCGTACGACGTCACCGCTGTCCCGAACGGGACATGCGGGCGTCAGCCCGCCAGTGCCGTCGCCGGCCGTTCCCGGACGGACACGACCTCCATCTGCGCGGGCGAGCCCAGCACCGAGCTTCCGCAGCTCTCCGGCCGAGGAGGCAGCGCGTCCCCCTGCGCCACGACGACCCGCCAGTACCGTCCGTCCCTGTGCGCGACGACGACTTCCCAGCGGGGCGCTGCCCCGTCGACGCGTACGACGCTCAGGGCGTCGGCGCCGTACTCGCCCGCCGATGTGCGCACCGCGAGCTCCGCCGCCTGGCCGGGCCGCTCCCACGCGGAGCTGCCCCGGCACCCCTCGACGACGATCCGGCCCTCGCGCACACCCCGCAGGGCCGCCCTGATGGTGCGGGTCTCCGCGCGGCCGTAGGCGTAGCCGTACGGCAGTACGAGCACCGTGGGAGCGAAGCGATGACCACCCAGATGGGTGACCTCCCAGACGCCCTCCTCACCTGACGCGGCGAGGTCGGCGGCGAGGGGGCGGCCGAGGAGCGCGCAGCAGCGGTCCCGTTTGCCGTTGGTGCACACCAGCGCCAGGGGCACGCCGGTGTGGGGTCCGCCGTCCAGTACGGCGTCGAAGCCGTGGTGGTCGCCGCGGCCGAGCGCGCCGAAGTCCAGGTCGAGCAGGTGCGCCGGGTCGTGCGTGACGGCGGTGTGCAGCCAGGCGTTGCCCGGGGCGGTGTGCGCCGCGTACACCCGGCGCGCGGGCGGGGGAGCGCCGATGTCGGCGTGCCGGCCGGGGCGCCGGATCAGGGCGATGCGCACGCCTGTGCCTTTGGCGGCCTTCTCCAGGGCGCGCCCCAGGGCGGGGTCCAGGTGGCTGGAAGTGAGCGCTCTGGCACCCCAAGGGCCGGGCTGCTCCAGCAGCAGCCAGGTCCTCGCGGTCGGGGCGGTCCCGGAGACGGGCTCGTCGAGGGCCCGCGAGACGGTCGTGCACGTACTCACAGAGGTGAGCCTAACCTGACTCGTCGTGCGGTGACTTCCGGCCGTTCGCGTGTCCGGCCCGAGAAGGCGCCGCGCGGCTCATCCGGGGAAGGGCCGCGGCGGTGGGGGCCCGACGTAGACGCCGCTCGGGCGCATGCGCAGCGGGCGTTCGCCGTACTCCTCCAGGGCGTGCGCGATCCAGCCTGCCGTCCGCGCCACGGCGAAGATCGTCTCGCCGGCCGAGGCGTCCATGCCGCTGGAGGCGGTGAACACGGCGAGGGCCAGGTCGACGTTGGCGTGCAGCGGGGTGTGGCGGGCGGTGGTGGCCACGATGTCGCGGGCGGCGAGCAGGGCGGGCTCGGCCCGCGGGATCTGTTCCAGCAGGGCGAAGAGGGCACGCGCGCGTGGGTCCTCGCCCGTGTAGAGCCGGTGGCCCAGTCCGGGGATGCGGCGCCCGGCCCGCAGTTCCTCCGCGATGACCGGCGCCGCGTCGCCCTCGTCGAGCACGTCGAGCAGCATCCGGTGGGCCAGCCCGCTGGCCGCGCCGTGCAGCGGGCCCTCCAGCACGCCGAGGCCGGCGGAGACGGCCGCGTAGGCGTGGGCCCTCGCGGAGGCGGCGACCCGCACGGCGAGCGTGGAGGCGGCCAGGTCGTGGTCGGCGAGGAGGCCGAGGGCGGTGTCCAGGACGCGCAGGGAGGCCTCGTCGGGCTTGCGGCCGCTGAGTCGGCTCCACAGCCTGCGGGCGAGCGGGCCGTCCTCCTCGCGCTGTGCACCCGGTGTCGGCAAGGCGGCGACCAGGGTGGGGACGAGGTTGCGGGCGGTGCCGAGCACGGCCTCCTCGGAGAGGTCGAATCGCAGCGGGTCGGCTGCCGCGGCGGCGATCGCGGCGACCCGCAGCCGGTCGGCTGGGCCGGTGTGCTCGGGCAGGGCCCTGACCACGCGGCGGGCGACGGAGGCGGCTTTCTGCGGGGCGCTGAACGAGGCGCCGGGGCGCGGCTGTTCGGTCCACAGCCACTCGGCGATCTCCTCGTAGGAGTGGTGCGCGGCCAGTTCGGTCGCGTCGACGCCGCGGTAGTAGTACCGGTCCTTCTCGATCAGCGTGATGCGGGTGCGCACCGACAGTTCGGGCGTGGCGCCGGACGCGCCGGGTGTCTCGCGCCGGTGGCGCCGGGCCAGCGCCTCGACCTCCTCGGCGTCGAAGGTGCTGCCGCGTCCGCCGGGCGTGCGCCGGCTGCTCAGCAGGCCCCGGCTCACATAGGCGTACACGGTTTCGGGCTTCACGCCGAGCAGTTCGGCGGCCTCCTTGGTGCTGAGCCGTCGTCCCGGGTGGCCGCGGCCGGGTTCTTGATCGCGCATGGGGGTCACCGTAGCCGCCTCCCGGACTGTTGATCGTATCTATTGATTCAATCAATGTTGACAACTTTGCATTCAACCATAGACAGTCAAATCAAGTTCAAGGAGGAGAGCATGCCTGTCAACAGCTCCGTCAACAGGTCCGAGCCCGCCCGCGTCGAGGTGCCGCGAGGTCTTGCCGGTGTCGTCGTCACCGACACCGAGATCGGCGACGTCCGCGGCCTGGAGGGCTTCTACCACTACCGTCAGTACTCGGCCGTCGAACTCGCGCGGACCCGAGGCTTCGAGGACGTGTGGCATCTGCTCGTCCACGGCGAACTGCCCGACGCACGGACGGCAGCCGCCTTCGCCGCACGCACCGCGGCACTGCGCCGGCTGCCCGACGAGGTGAGCGCGGCACTGCCCGCCGTGGCGGCGGCGACCGCCGGCTCCGGCCCCCTCGCCGGCCTGCGCACCGCACTGTCCCTGCTCGGCGCCGCCCACGGCTTCCGCCCGGTCTACGACACCGACGACGACCGGCGCCGGGAGGACACCCTCCTGGCAGGCGCCGCGGTGCCCACCCTGCTGACCGCGCTGCACCGGCTGGGCCGCGGACAGCGGCCGGTGGAGCCGCGCGAGGACCTGCCGTACGCCGCGAACTACCTCTACATGCTGACCGGAACGGAACCCGACCCGGAGCGGGCCCGCGCCGTCGAGCAATACCTCATCTCAACCATTGATCACGGATTCAATGCATCAACCTTCACAGCGCGCGTCGTCGCCTCCACCGGCGCCGATGTCGCCGCCTGTCTCGTCGCCGCGATCGGCGCGCTGTCCGGCCCCCTGCACGGCGGCGCGCCCAGCCGCGCCCTGGACACCCTGGACGCCATCGGCACCCCCGACCGCATCGACGCCTGGATCCGCGACCGCGTCCTCGCCGGCGAGCGCATCATGGGCTTCGGCCACGCCGTCTACCGCACCGAGGACCCCCGCTCCCGGATGCTCCGCGAGATCGCCGAGCGCTTCGGAGGACCGCGCGTCGAGTTCGCCACGCAGGTGGAGCGCCGCGTCGAGGCGATCCTCGCCGAGCTGAAACCCGGCAGGGAACTCCACACCAACGTCGAGTTCTACGCCGGCGTGGTCATGGAACTGTGCGGCCTGCCCCGCGAGATGTTCACCCCGACCTTCGCCGCCGCGCGCGTGGTCGGCTGGAGCGCCAACATCCTCGAACAGGCCCGAGACCCCAAGATCATCCGCCCGGTCGCCCGCTACACGGGGCCGGCGGCACCGGTGCGGGTCCCACGCGCTGCGTGACGGAATCGCCCAGGTCAGGACGTGGACGACCCACCTTGCGGGCGGGCAGAGCTGATCACCTGATCGAACATCCTGAAAAGGCGCGCTTCGTCACCGTCCCCGGGCAGGATCTCCTCGGCAGCCGCGCGGCCTCCCAGTACCGGTTGAACGCGTCGCTGCGGGCCAGGATCCGAACCGGGCGGTGAGTTCCCCCTCGCGCACCCCACCCCACCTGTACACCAACAGGTAGTGACTGAACGTGCGGTTGGAACCCCCGGTTCAGGCAGCCGTCCGCCGGTCGTCGGAGACGGGTCGACTGAGGGGACCGGCGAGCGATGGGCGGCGCTCGCCGCCTCCAGAGTGCCGAGCGGCTCTGATCGGCGGGGAGGCGGAGAGGAGGCGCACAGAGGGAAGCGAGGGTCGCACACTCCGGCGCCTTGCCCGACGTCCGCCCTGCCGATGCTGCTGACAATCGTTCACTTCGTGGAGATTCGGGCGGCTCGTATCCTGGGGCCTCATTCCATCCTCGGAGGCATGCCGGGTCGTGAGCCGGTGTGCGCGTCGGCGCGAGAGAGGTCGCATCTTGGGTCCGAGCCGGAGCACGGAAGGCGAGCCGGGTTCGCAGCCGCAGCTGAACCCGCCGCAGGTTCCCGTCGTCGTCCTCGCCGGATTCCTCGGCTCCGGCAAGACGACCCTGCTCAACCATCTGCTGCACCGCAGCGGCGGCAGCCGTGTCGGCGCGATCGTCAACGACTTCGGCGCCATCGAGATCGACGCGATGGCCGTCGCCGGCGCGCTCGGCGACTCCACCGTCTCCCTCGGCAACGGATGCCTGTGCTGCGCGGTCGACGCCGGTGAGCTTGATCAATACCTGGACCGTCTGGTCAACCCGTCTCTCGGTATCGATGTCGTCGTCATCGAAGCCAGCGGGCTCGCCGAGCCGCAGGAGCTGGTGCGGATGGTGCTGGCCTGCGAGAACCCGCGTGTCGTGTACGGCGGGCTGGTCGAGGTCGTGGACGCCGCCGAGTTCGACGACACCCGCGCGCGGCACCCCGAGATCGACCGGCATCTGGGGCTTGCCGACCTCGTCGTCGTCAACAAGCTCGACCGGGCCGCCGACGGCGAGCGTGTCCTCGGCCTGGTCCGGTCACTGACCGACCGTGCCGCCGTGGTCCCGGCGACATACGGCCGGATCGACCCCGAGTTCCTCTTCGACTGCCGGCCCGGCGAGGAGCGCATCGGGCAGCTCTCCTTCGACGACCTGCACGACGACACCCACCCCGAGGACGGCCACGACGGGCATCTGCACACCGCGTACGACAGCCTGGCCTTCACCTCGGCCACGCCGCTCGACCCGCGGCGGCTGATGGACTTCCTCGACAGCAGGCCGGAGGGGCTGTACCGGATCAAGGGGTACGTCGATTTCGGGCCGCACGACACCCGCAACCGGTACGCCGTCCATGCCGTCGGACGCTTCCTGCGTTTCTACCCCGAGCCCTGGCCCACCGCCCCGGAGGACCGCCTCACACAGCTCGTCCTCATCGGCTCCGGCATCGACACCGAAGCCCTGACCAAGGCGCTGGACGCATGCCGCGCCGAGCCCCCGAACACCGCCGACGAGCACGGCATGTGGGGTGTCCTGCGGTACGTCCGCCACCCGGAGTCGGAACCGGACGCCGAGGAGCCGCCGTACCCGGACGAGCCCTGAGTACACGACCGGGCGGGTGCCGCGGGCACCGCCCGCCCGCCGCACCCGCCCGGCACGATCAGCGCCGCGCGCCTCAGATCCGGCCCGCGACCGCCGCGACCGTCTTCGGCAGGGACACGCCCGAGCCGTCCCGGCGCGGGTCGATCTCCGGCAGCTCGGCCGGGGAGCCGTTCCTCTGCGCGGCCCGCGCCGGCGCCGTGCCCGCCCAGGCCAGCGACAGGCAGTCCTCGCCCTTCAGGAACCGCTGGCAGCGCACACCGCCCGTGGCGCGGCCCTTGCGCGGGAACTGGTCGAACGGCGTCAGCTTGGCCGTCGTCTGCACGGAGTCGTCCAGCGTGCCGCGCGAGCCCGCCACCGTGAACACCACCGCGTCCGACGCGGGATCGACCGCCGTGAACGAGATCACCTTCGCGCCCTCGGCGAGCTTGATGCCCGCCACACCGCCCGCCGGGCGGCCCTGCGGCCGGACCTGCGAGGCCTGATAGCGCAGCAGCTGTGCGTCGTCCGTGATGAACACCAGGTCCTCCTCCCCGGTGCGCAGCTCCACGGCGCCCACGATCCGGTCGCCCTCCTTGAGGGTGATGACCTCCAGCTCGTCCTTGTTGGCCGGATAGTCCGGCACCACCCGCTTCACCACGCCCTGCTCGGTGCCCAGGGCGAGACCGACCGACGACTCGTCCAGCGTGGTCAGGCACACCACCCGCTCGTCGTCGGCGAGCGAGACGAACTCCGACAGCGGGGCACCGCCCGACAGGTTCGGCGACGTCATCGTCTCCGGCAGCGTCGGCAGATCCACCACGTTCACCCGCAGCAGCCGGCCCGCCGACGTGACCACACCGAACTCGCCGCGCGCCGTCGCCGGCACCGCCGAGACGATCACGTCGTGCTTCACCCGGCGCCCGCCGGCGTCCTCGAACGGGTCACTGTCGGCCGTACGCGCCAGCAGACCCGTGGAGGACAGCAGCACCCGGCACGGGTCGTCCGCCACCTGCAGCGGCACTGCCGCCGGGGCGCCCGCCGACTCCAGCAGCTCCGTCCGCCGGTCCGTGCCGAACTTCTTCGCCACCGCGGCCAGTTCGCTGGAGACCAGCTTGCGCAGCTCCGCGTCCGACTCCAGGATCCGGGTCAGCTCCTCGATCTCCGCGGTCAGCTTGTCCCGCTCCGCCTCCAGCTCGATCCGGTCGAACTTCGTCAGGCGGCGCAGCGGCGTGTCCAGGATGTACTGCGTCTGCACATCGCTCAGGGAGAACCGCTCGATCAGGCGCTCCTTGGCCTGCGCGGAGTTCTCACTGGAGCGGATCAGCCGGATGACCTCGTCGATGTCGACGAGCGCTGTCAGCAGGCCCTCCACCAGGTGCAGCCGGTCGCGCTTCTTGCCGCGGCGGAACTCCGAACGCCGCCGCACCACCTCGAAGCGGTGGTCGAGGTAGACCTCCAGCAGCTCCTTCAGACCCAGGGTGAGCGGCTGGCCGTCGACCAGGGCCACATTGTTGATGCCGAAGGACTCCTCCATCGGCGTCAGCTTGTACAGCTGCTCCAGCACGGCCTCCGGCACGAAGCCGTTCTTGATCTCGATGACCAGGCGCAGGCCGTGCTCACGGTCGGTGAGGTCCTTGACGTCGGCGATGCCCTGGAGCTTCTTCGCGTTGATCAGATCCTTGATCTTCGCGATGACCTTCTCCGGGCCGACCGTGAACGGCAGCTCGGTGACGATGAGACCCTTGCGGCGCGCCGTCACGTTGTCCACGGTCACCGTCGCGCGCATCTTGAACGTGCCGCGGCCCGATTCGTACGCGTCGCGGATGCCGGACAGGCCGACGATCTTGCCGCCCGTCGGCAGGTCCGGGCCCGGCACGAACTTCATCAGCGTGTCGAGGTCCGCGTTCGGGTGCTTGATCAGGTGGCGGGCGGCGGCGACGACCTCGCGCAGATTGTGCGGCGGCATGTTGGTCGCCATACCGACGGCGATCCCGGACGTGCCGTTGACCAGCAGGTTCGGGAAGGCCGCGGGCAGCGCGACCGGCTCGCGCTCCTGCCCGTCGTAGTTGGGCTGGAAGTCGACGGTGTCCTCGTCGATCGACTCCGTCATCAGCCCGGTCGCCTCGGCCATCCGGCACTCGGTGTAGCGCATCGCGGCCGGCGGGTCGTCGTTGCCCAGCGAGCCGAAGTTGCCGTGGCCGTCGACCAGCGGCACCCGCATGGAGAACGGCTGCGCCATGCGCACCAGCGCGTCGTAGATCGACGAGTCGCCGTGCGGGTGCAGCTTGCCCATGACCTCGCCGACGACGCGCGCGCACTTCACATAGCCGCGGTCGGGGCGCAGGCCCATCTCGTTCATCTGGTAGACGATGCGGCGGTGCACCGGCTTCAGACCGTCCCTGGCGTCCGGCAGGGCGCGGGAGTAGATGACCGAGTACGCGTACTCGAGGTACGAACCCTTCATCTCGTCCACGACGTCGATGTCGAGGATCTTCTCCTCGTACGCGTCGTCGGGCGGCGGGGTCTTCGTGCTGCGGCGGGCCATCGCTCCTGGCTCCTTGCTGAAGCGTGAACGGGATCTGACGCGGACCATTGTGGACCGCGGGACTGACAGCGCGGGCCGGGACCCGGCGTGACAGGAACACTGCCCCGGCGTCACGCGGCTCCGGGACGCGTCCGCCCCGGATCGCCCGGTCCGGTACCGGGGACATGCGCCGAGGCTACGCGATCTCGCTCTCGGCGTACGTCCGGCGGGAACTTCGCCGCCCGTCCCTCCGCTTGCATACAGTGGCAGGACCGGCAGGAAACGCGCGGTTTCCACGACCGCTCGCGATCGAAGGGACGTACATGCCCATGGGTCACACGGCCACAGCCGAGGCAGGCTCCGGCGGCCTGACAGCGACCGAGCACCGCCTGGCCAACGGCCTGCGCGTGGTGCTCTCCGAGGACCATCTGACCCCGGTCGCGGCGGTGTGCCTCTGGTACGACGTCGGCTCGCGCCACGAGGTCCAGGGACGCACCGGCCTGGCCCACCTCTTCGAGCACCTGATGTTCCAGGGCTCCGCCCAGGTCAAGGGCAACGGCCATTTCGAACTGGTGCAGGGCGCCGGCGGCTCCCTCAACGGCACCACCAGCTTCGAACGCACCAACTACTTCGAGACCATGCCCGCCCACCAGCTGGAACTCGCCCTCTGGCTGGAGGCCGACCGCATGGGCTCCCTGCTCGCCGCCCTCGACGACGAGTCGATGGAGAACCAGCGCGACGTCGTGAAGAACGAGCGCCGCCAGCGCTACGACAACGTTCCCTACGGCACCGCGTTCGAGCGGCTGACCGCCCTCGCCTACCCGGAGGGCCACCCCTACCACCACACGCCGATCGGCTCGATGGCGGACCTGGACGCGGCCACCCTGGAGGACGCCCGCCAGTTCTTCCGCACCTACTACGCGCCGAACAACGCGGTCCTGTCGATCGTCGGCGACATCGACCCCGAGCAGACCCTCGCCTGGGTGGAGAAGTACTTCGGCTCCATCCCCTCCCACGAGGGCAAGCCCGCCCCCCGCGACGGCACCCTGCCCGACATCATCGGCCGGGAGCTGCGCGAGGTCGTCGAGGAGGAGGTGCCCGCCCGCGCGCTGATGGCCGCCTACCGGCTGCCGCACGACGGCACGCGCGCGTGCGACGCCGCCGACCTCGCCCTGACCGTCCTCGGCGGCGGCGAGTCCTCCCGCCTGTACAACCGGCTCGTACGCCGCGACCGTACGGCCGTCGCGGCCGGCTTCGGCCTGCTGCGCCTCGCCGGCGCGCCCTCCCTGGGGTGGCTGGACGTGAAGACCTCCGGCGACGTCGAGGTGCCCGTCATCGAGGCCGCCATCGACGAGGAGCTGGCCCGCTTCGCCGAGGAGGGACCCACCCCCGAGGAGATGGAGCGCGCCCAGGCCCAGCTGGAACGCGAGTGGCTGGACCGGCTCGGCACGGTCGCCGGCCGCGCCGACGAACTCTGCCGGTACGCCGTCCTCTTCGGCGACCCGCAGCTCGCCCTCACCGCCGTCCAGCGCGTCCTCGACGTCACGCCCGAGGAGGTCCAGGAGGTCGCCAAGGCCCGCCTGCGCCCCGACAACCGCGCGGTGCTCGTCTACGAGCCGATCGCCGCGGAGCACGCCGAGGACGTGGAAGGAACCGAAGACCCGGAGTCCGCGGCCACCGTGGAAGCCACCGACGACGAGGAGACGGCCAAGTGACCGAGCCGGCCCAGATGGACTTCCACCCGCAGCCCAAGGCGGGCGAGCCCAAGCCGTGGGCGTTCCCCGCACCCGAGCGCGGCGGCCTCGCCAACGGCCTGACCGTGCTGCGCTGCCACCGCCCCGGCCAGCAGGTCGTCGCCGTGGAGGTGCTCCTCGACGCACCCCTGGACGCCGAACCGGCCGGCCTCGACGGCGTCGCCACGATCATGGCCCGCGCCTTCTCCGAGGGCACCGACAAGCACACGGCGGAGGAGTTCGCCGCCGAGCTGGAGCGGTGCGGCGCCACCCTCGACGCCCACGCCGACCACCCCGGCGTCCGGCTCAGCCTGGAGGTGCCCGCCTCCCGCCTGGCCAAGGCGCTCGGCCTGGTCGCCGACGCGCTGCGCGCCCCCGCCTTCGCCGACAGCGAGATCGAACGCCTGGTGCGCAACCGCCTCGACGAGATCCCGCACGAGCTGGCCAACCCGTCCCGGAGGGCGGCCAAGGAGCTGTCCAAGGAGCTGTTCCCGGCGACCTCGCGCATGTCCCGCCCGCGCCAGGGCACCGAGGAGACCGTCGCCCGGATCGACGCCGCGGCCGTCCGCGCCTTCTACGAGCGTCACGTACGGCCCGCCACCGCCACGGCCGTGGTCGTCGGCGACCTGACCGGCATCGACCTCGACGGACTCCTCGGCGACACCCTGGGCGCCTGGACCGGCTCCCAGGCCGCGCCGCGGCCCGTGCCGCCGGTGACCGCCGACGACACCGGCCGGGTCGTCATCGTCGACCGGCCCGGCGCCGTCCAGACGCAGCTGCTGATCGGCCGGATCGGCCCCGACCGGCACGACCGGGTGTGGCCCGCGCAGGTGCTCGGCACGTACTGCCTCGGCGGCACCCTCACCTCCCGCCTGGACCGCGTCCTGCGCGAGGAGAAGGGCTACACGTACGGCGTGCGCGCCTTCGGGCAGGTCCTGCGCTCCGCGCCCGACGGCAGCGGCGCCTCGATGCTCGCGATCAGCGGCTCCGTCGACACGCCCAACACCGGGCCCGCCCTCGACGACCTGTTCAAGGTGCTGCGCACCCTCGCCGCGGAGGGCCTGACCGACGCCGAGCGGGACGTGGCCGTGCAGAACCTGGTCGGTGTGGCGCCGCTGAAGTACGAGACGGCCGCGGCCGTGGCGAGCACGCTCGCCGACCAGGTCGAGCAGCACCTGCCCGACGACTACCAGGCCTCGCTGTACCGCCGGCTGGCCGAGACGGGCACCGTGGAGGCCACCGCGGCGGTCGTGAGCGCCTTCCCGGTGGACCGGCTGGTGACCGTCCTCGTCGGTGACGCCGCGCAGATCAAGGAGCCCGTGGAGGCCCTCGGCATCGGCGAAGTGAGCGTCGTGACGGCCGAGTAGCCGAAGCAGGCACACGCGCGTGGGCCCTGGTGGTGACGGACCGCCAGGGCCCGCGTGCGTCCTGAGACGACACGGGCTGCCATATGTCCGGATTGGGGCGGAGGTTGCCCATCTGGCCTGTGGGATGCGCTACAAAACCCGTGTTCCGTTTGAGGATTGAAAGTCCGTCCCTTTAGCGTCGTCCGGGCTGTTCGTCGGGCAGTGCGCCGCACCCGCGGCACCGGACAGCCATCGCCGAGTCCCCGTACGGCGCGAGCCAGGGGAGCCGGGGACCCACCGCAGTCCCTGGGGTGAATCGGACGCCCGCGCCACGCGCGAGGGGGCCCGTAGGAGACCTTCCTGCTCCGAACCCGTCAGCTAACCCGGTAGGCGAGAGGGAAGGAAAGGACAAGCCTGTACATGGCGTTCATGTGCGCCACCGGTAAGCACCGCCGTCCCGGCCGGATGAAGCGGACCACCGCCCAGGCCGCCGGCGTCGCCGCTCTCACCACCACCGGCGTCATCGGCTCTCTCGCCGCCCCCGCGCTCGCCGACGACATCGCCTCCGAGCAGACCGGGCTGCTGCCCGTGCTGGCCGTGGACGACTCCGCCGCCCCGCAGACAGACCCGGTGGCCGAGGAGATCGACGCGCAGGCCGAGGCCCAGAAGGACGCCGCCTGGCGTCAGGCCGCCGAGGAGGCCGCCCGCAAGAAGGCCGCGCAGGCGGCGAAGGAGGCCCGCGAGGCCCGGGAGCGCGCCGCCCGCGAGGCCGAGCGCAAGCGCCTGAACACCTTCGTCTCGCCGATCCCGCAGTCGTACGTCTCGACCGCCTACCGTGCGGGCGGCGCCGTGTGGTCCTCCGGCAGCCACACCGGCATCGACTTCCACGCCGCGAGCGGCACCCCCGTCCACGCGGTCGGCTACGGCACCGTCGTCGAGGCGGGCTGGGGCGGCGCGTACGGCAACCAGGTCGTCATCCGCATGCACGACGGCACGTACACCCAGTACGGCCACCTGTCCTCCATCGCCGTCTCCGTCGGCCAGCACGTCGAGGCCGGGCAGCGGATCGGCCTGTCCGGCGCGACCGGCAACGTCACCGGACCGCACCTGCACTTCGAGGCGCGCACCAGCCCCGAGTACGGCTCGGACATCGACCCCGTCGCCTACCTCCGCGAGCACGGCGTACGCCTCTGAGACGCCGTACGAGACCTTCCCGAAGCCCCCTGCCTCCGCGGCGGGGGGCTTCGGCGTTCCGGCAGGGCGCGTGAGGCGACCCCGCTCCGGAAGGGTGCCGTGCGCGGCGCGCCCGCCGTGCCACCGGGAGCGGACCGCGCGCCTCCGAGACACCGCCCGCGTGTATCCGGCGTGTATCCGCGACGTATCAAAACCTGTATCTGTCCAAAAAATATCCTTGGTTTACCGTGCGCCGTCGGAAATTCGGCCGGATTGCCATAGAGTCACTGAACGCACGTCAATCGGCGACGTGTCACGGGGATTAAGGCGGAGGTCGGTCATGCGTGTTCCCGCGCATTCGGTATGCACGGCGATCCGGGACGACATCGTCGCGGGCGTCCACGAGCGCGGCAGCCGGCTCACCGAGGAACTGCTGGCGCGGCGCTACGGCGTCTCGCGCGTCCCCGTCCGCGAGGCGCTGCGCACCCTGGAGGCGGAGGGGTTCGTCGTGACGCGTCGGCACGCGGGCGCGTGCGTGGCCGAACCGACCGAGCAGGAGGCCGCCGACCTGCTGGAGATGCGCCTGCTGCTGGAGCCGCTGGGCGCCTCCCGGGCCGCCCAGCGGCGCACGGAGGCCCACCTCAAGGTGCTGCGCGGACTCGTCCGCCTGGGCCAGGAGCGCGCCAAGCAGGGCAACAGCGACGACCTGCGCTCCCTGGGCGGCTGGTTCCACGAGACGCTCATCCAGGCCTCCGGCAGCCAGGCCCTCGCCTCCACCCTCACCCAGCTCCGGCAGAAGATCGCCTGGATGTACGTCGTCGAGGCGCCCGCCGACCCGGTCGAGCTGTGGGCGCAGCACGGGGCGATCGTGGACGCCGTGGCGCGCGGCGACAGCGAACGCGCGCGTGCCCTGACCGCCGCGCACACCGAGCGCTCCCGCGCGGCCCACAGGCTGCGGTTCGGTACGGGCGCGGACCGTGTGAGGACTTCGCAACATCCCGTAAACGTGGCCGGTCCGCGGCTTTAACACCAGCGCCGTATACAAAGAAGTGATATTCGGTGGCGGAGTATTTCTGCTGCCCATTTCCGCGTGCGCCGCACATTCGCGTCGCCGCTTTTTCGGTACGCCCGGGAACGGCGGGCGCAGCGGTACGGAAATCATGACGCGGCGAGGTCGGAAAAGCGGGCGCGCCGCCAGGAGACAAGGCCGCCCGGCTCCGTCGGCTCACCTCGCCCGCAGACGCGGAACTGCCCGCTCGCAGCGCCCGCGGACGCCGAACCCGCGGGCGCAGCGCCCCGAACCGTGAGTTCCCTCAAGCACCGAGCACCCCGCGGACGCGGAAGCCGCGCCGCCCCGAAGGGCGACGCGGCTCCCGTGTGTGCCGGACCGGCTCAGACGGTCTCGGGAAGCTCCTCGAGCCCCTCGGAGACCAGCTTCGCCAGACGGTCGAGGGCGGCGTCCGCACCCTCGGCGTCGGAGGCGAGGACGATCTCCTCGCCACCCTGGGCGCCCAGGCCCAGGACGGCCAGCATGGAGGCCGCGTTCACGGGGGTGCCCCCGGCCTTGGCGATCGTCACCGGGACGCCTGCGGCCGTGGCGGCTCGGACGAAGATGGAGGCGGGGCGGGCGTGGAGACCCTCGGCCCAGCCGACGTTGACGCGGCGCTCAGCCATGTGTTGCTGCCCTTCAGGTGTTCAGGGTTGTCTAGACCAGTTTCCCACATCGTGAGGGATGCCCCGGGAGGCCTCGATGCCGCCCGGGCAACGGCGTCGGGCCGCGGCCTCGGCCCGACGTCCGTCTCCCCACAGACTGCCCCCTGCCGTCGCCGTACGCCAGGACCGTCTCACGCTCCGCAGGGGCCGGACGGCGCCGTACCGCGACCCGAGCGGCCCTGATCCGAAAGCGAGGCCCTGGCCGTACTCTGGGCCCCATGCAGAGCACCTCGGACCGGCACGAGTACCCCGCACACTGGGAAGCCGACGTGGTGCTGCGCGACGGCGGCACCGCGCGCATCCGCCCCATCACCGCCGACGACGCGGACCGGCTGGTCAGCTTCTACGAGCAGGTCTCCGACGAGTCGAAGTACTACCGCTTCTTCGCGCCCTACCCCCGCCTGTCCGCCAAGGACGTCCACCGCTTCACCCACCACGACTTCGTGGACCGGGTGGGGCTCGCCGCCACCGTCGGAGGCGAGTTCATCGCCACCGTGCGCTACGACCGGATCGGTGCCGACGGAATGCCCGCCTCCGCGCCCGCCGACGAGGCCGAGGTCGCCTTCCTCGTCCAGGACGCCCACCAGGGCCGCGGCGTCGCCTCCGCCCTGCTGGAGCACATCGCCGCCGTCGCCCGCGAACGGGGCATCCGCCGCTTCGCCGCCGAGGTGCTGCCCGCCAACACCAAGATGATCAAGGTGTTCACGGACGCCGGCTACACCCAGAAGCGCAGCTTCGAGGACGGCGTCGTACGCCTGGAACTCGACCTGGAGCCCACCGAGCGCTCCCTGGCCGTGCAGTACGCGCGCGAACACCGCGCCGAGGCCCGCTCCGTGCAACGCCTGCTGATGCCCGGCTCCGTCGCCGTCGTCGGCGTCGGCCGCCACCCCGGCGGCGTCGGCCGCGGCATCCTCGGCAACCTCCGCGAAGCGGGCTTCACCGGCCGCCTGTACGCCGTGAACCGCGCCTTCCCCGACGGCCTCGGCGAACTCGACGGCGTCCCCGCCCGCCGCTCGGTGCGCGACATCGACGGCCCCGTGGACCTCGCCGTCGTCGCCGTACCCGCCGAACACGTCCCCGCCGTCGTCACCGAATGCGGCGAGCACGGCGTACAGGGCCTCGTCGTGGTCTCCGCCGGATACGCCGAGAGCGGCCCCGACGGCCGCGAACGCCAGCGCGCCCTCGTCAGGCAGGCACGCGCGTACGGCATGCGGATCATCGGCCCCAACGCCTTCGGCCTGATCAACACCTCCCCGGCGGTCCGCCTCAACGCCTCCCTCGCCCCCGAGCTGCCACGACCCGGACGCATCGGTCTGTTCGCCCAGTCCGGCGCCATCGGCATCGCCCTGCTGTCCCGGCTGCACCGCCGCGGCGGCGGCGTCACCGGGGTCACCGGCGTGTCCACCTTCGTCTCCGCCGGCAACCGCGCCGACGTCTCCGGCAACGACGTCCTCCAGTACTGGTACGACGACCCCGACACGGACGTCGTGCTCATGTACCTGGAGTCCATCGGCAACCCGCGCAAGTTCACCCGGCTCGCCCGCCGCACCGCCGCCGCCAAGCCGCTCGTCGTCGTCCAGGGCAGCGGCACCGCCCCCCAGGGGCACGCCGTCCGGGCGACCCGCCTGCCGCACGCCACGGTCTCCGCGCTGCTCCGGCAGGCCGGCGTGATCCGCGTCGACACCATCACCGAGCTGGTCGACACAGGCCTGCTGCTGGCCCGCCAGCCCCTGCCCGCCGGGCCGCGCGTCGCCATCCTCGGCAACTCCGAGTCGCTCGGCGTGCTCACCTACGACCAGTGCGTCGCCGCCGGACTGCGACCTCACCGCCCGATCGACCTGACCACGGCCGCCTCAGCGGAGGACTTCCGTACGGCTCTCGCCCGCGCGCTCGCCGACGACACCTGCGACGCCGTCGTCGTCACCGCCATCCCCGCCATCGGCGAGGGCCCGCCCGGCGACGCCGAGCTCGCCGAGGCGCTGCGCTCCGCCGCCGAGGCCGTGCCGGGCAAGCCCGTACTCGTCGTCCACGTCGAGCTGGGCGGCCTCGCCGAGGCGCTCTCCGCCGCCGCGAGCACCGCACCCCAGGCGGGCGCACAGCCGCCCGAGCCCCGGCGCGTGCGCCCCTCGCAACAGCTGCCCCCGAGCAACGAACCCGCCGAGCCCACGAGACTACGCTGCATATCGTATGCCGCCTTCTGCTTGAAAAAAAACAAAA
>NZ_JALLGL010000329.1 GCF_023072675.1 Streptomyces sp. XM83C | reverse complement strand
CCCAGTGGGCCAGCCAGGGCGCGCCCTGCCGCTGCCGGTGCTGGAGCCGGGCGCGCCCTGGCTGGCCCACTGGGCGCACCTGGTCGCCTCGGTGGGCGGCGGCCGGGCGCCCGGAGCGGTCGCGTGGCTGCGGGCCGAGCCCCTGCCGCCGGCTGCCCCGGCACCCGACCCCGCCGCGGCGGGCGCCGAGGAACTCGTCCTGCGGTTCCGGGCGACGGCCTCCCCGGAGGCGTTCCGGCTCGCCGGGCATCTGGCGCTGGCGGAGGCGTCGGTGCCGGTGATGCGGCTGGTGCAGCACACGGTGGAGCGGGCGCCGCGCCCCCAGCATCTGGCCGAGGTCATCCTCAGCGGCATGCTGCGGGCCGTGCCGGGTCCGCCGGGCTCGTACGACTTCCGTCCGGGCGTGCGGGAGCTGCTGCTGCGGAGCCTGCCCCGGTCGGTGCGCTCCCGCACGCGCGCGTTCCTGGACGAGATGGGCGTACTGATCGATGAACGCGCGGGCCTGGCGGCCGGGGAGTTCGAGGTGACGGCGGGGGCGGGGGCCGCCCCGGACACGACGGACGGCGGGCCGGGCGACAGCGGCGAACACGCGGGCGCTACGGGTGAAGGCGCGGGCGACGGAGCCGCAGGCCCGGCCGGCGCGGTGTTCGCGACGGTCAGCGAGGAGACGGTACGACGGCTCGGCGGCGCCCCTACAGCGGACGGCACCGGTCACGTCCTGGGCGGACGCTACCTGCTCGTCGAACGGCGCGGGCCGGGCATGCGGATGTGGGAGGCGGAGCACCTGCCCACCGGCCGGCGGGTCGTGGTCCACCGGTGTCCCGAGCAGCGCGACCCGGCCCTGTTCGCCGCGCAGGCCCACAAGCTGGCCAAGCTCGACCACCCGCATGTGGTGCGGGTGCTGGACCACGACGTGGAGGGCCGGTCTCCGTACCTCGTCACGGAGTTCGTCGACGGGGTGACCCTGACCGAGCTGCTCCGGGGCCCTGTGCGGCGTCTGTCCTTCCGGGCCTTCGTGCGGCTCCTCGTCCACGGCCGGCGGGGCCTGCGCGCCCTGCACGCGCAGGGCCTGGTGCGCGGGCAGCACGGAACGCAGGGCCTCCTGCTGAGGCCGGACGGCACGGTGCTGATCAGCCGGTTCGCGCTCGGGGAGGAATCCCGTGGCCGCAACGCGCGGACGGACGAGCAGGACTTCCTCCGGCTGCTGCGGGAGCTGGCCCGCGACATCGCCGCAGCGCCGGACCTGCCGTGGTACGGCCACCTGGCGGACCTCACGAGCCTGCTCGGGGACGGCGATCTGGCGCGGGCGGCGCGCCTCGCCACCGGTCTGGAAGAGCTGGATATCGGCGGCCCCGAACGCACGTACACCCTGCTGGGCCCGCCACGGATCACCGCGGGCGACCGCGAACTCGACCTGCCCTCGCCCCGTGCCCTGGCGATGCTGTTCATGCTGCTGCACGCGGAGGGCCGGCGGGTCACCCGCGCCGAGCTGGCCCGAGGGCTGTGGGAGAACCCACCGCCCCCCGGCGAACTCCTCACGCACCTCACGGACCTGGCGGCGGAGCTGCGCGGGGTCGTGGCCGACGGCTCCCTGGTGGACCTGCCCGACGGCTGGGCCCTGCACATTCCCGACGACCATCTCGACCTCCGCGACCTCGAACAGGCCATCAAGGACCCGGAGCGCCTCCGCCACGCCCACGGCCTCTTCCACGGCGACCCCCTGGACGGCATCCCCGGACCCGCTGCCGCCGCCGCGCGCACCCGCCTGCGGTCGCTGCGCGACCAGCTGGCCCTCGAAGCCCGCCCCGCGCCGCCGTCCACGACGCCCCCGCAGTCCCCGCAGTCCCCGCAGTCCGCACCGTCCACGCCGCCCCCGGCGTCCCCCCGGCTCCCGACGATCGCCTTCCTCGCCGACCGGAGCCTGTCCCACCTGCCGGAGACGCGCATCACCCTGGAGTACGCCGTCCACCAGATGCTGTCCCGCGGCTCCCTCACCCCGGACCGGTACGAGGTACGGGTCCGTGACGACGGCTACGAGGTGAGCACCGAGCCCGGCAGCTATCTCCTGCCGGTGCTGGTGGCGATCCTGCGCGGCCTGCCCGAGATGCTGTCCGGCCTGTCCGACGGGGGCCCGGGGCTGAACGTGCTGCTGTGCTCCGACGACAGCGTGCCGCCCACCCCGGACCAGCTCGCGGGGATCACACCGCACGGCTCCCTCGTCGTCACCGTCTGCCCCGCGCTGTACGCGCAGTTCATGGGCAGCTCGGCCGCGCAGGAGCCGTACCGCTTCCAGCCGCTGCTCGACGGCGGCCCCGACACACCGCCCGTCGCCTGGTACTGCCCGCTGACCGAGGACGACGGCGGGCGGGAGCTGGTGCGCGGCCCGTTCATCACGCAGGACCTGCGCCGGCTCGGGGTGCCCGCGCCCGGCCGTACGGCGATCGTGCACCAGCGGCCCGACGGCCCGCTGACGCTGCTCGACCCGGCCGACCCGTACAGCGGTGAACGGCCGGACGCGCGGACGTACTACGAGGTGGACCTCACCCCCCAGCACGGCGGATACCGCGTGTCCCTGCCCAGCTCGGGCAAGGGCGCCTTCGCGGCGGCGGTGGAGCTGTTCTGGCACGTCGACGACCCGGTGGCGTTCGTGGGGTCGGAGACCGAGCACGTGGCGCAGCCGCTCCTGGACCATCTCGTGGAGTCGGCGTCCCGTATCACGCGCCGCCATCCGCTGCGCCGGGCCGGTGCCGCGCAGCGCGCGGTGAACGCGGGCGTGGGCGACTGGCCGGTGCCGGGGCTTTCCGTGTCGTACTCGGTGGTCCTCGCCCCGGAGGGCGCCCCGCTGCCGGTGGCCGCGCCGTCGGAGACGAAGCCGCCCGCGCTGCCGGATCTCCTCGCCGGCGCGGAGACGGTGCTGCTCGGCTTCGAGGGGCCCGTGGCGCGGCTGTACTCGGCGCGGGCGGCGGAGGAGGCCGTACGGGAGCTGCTGGACGTCGTCACCGGGCAGGGTCGCGGCGGCGGGCCGGCCCGGGAGGCGTTCGAGCATCCGCTGGACGTGCTGCGGGCGTACGCCCGGGACCCGCTCGGGCCGCTGCTGCGCAGCCGGCTGGACGAGATCGAACTGCGGGCGGTGCCCGGCGCGCCGACGACACACAACGCCGTGGCTCTGGTACGGCGACTGCACGAGTCGGGGCGCCGGGTCGCGGTCGTGTCCGATGTGCACGAACTGGCCGTCCTCCGGTACGTCGACCCGTACCGGCTGCCGCTGGCCGGTGTCCACGGCCGGGGCAAGGACCTGACGCTGCTCACCCCCGACCCGGACTGCGTCGTCCGCGGCCTGGGCGGCGACGCCGCGGCCCCGCACCCGCCCGCGCTGCTGGTCAGCTCCTCCCCCGCGGAGGTCGCCGCGGCCCAGCGGCTGGGCGTGCCCTGTGTGGGGCTCCCCCGCAACGCGTCCGCCGAGCGGGACCTGCGGGACGCCGGCTGCGCCCTGACCGTACGAACCCTGCGTCCCCTCCTGGACGCGGCCCGCACGCTCTGACCGGGCATCACCGACACGACCCGGCAGGCAGGTCTCTTCGCGGCGCCCTCCCGGCGCGTCGGCCCACGACCCCGCCCGGGCAGGTCACCGTACGGCCGTGCTCCGCAAGTCGCGGCGCACGGCCGTCACCCGGGAATCGCCGACCACCCCGCCCAGCCACGTCACCGCGCACACCGGCATCCCCACGGCCCCCGTTCGGCGGTGCCCCGCCCGGCCCCCTTCAGCGGGCGCCCGGCGCACGGGCCGCGCACGATTGTCCGAGAGGCCGCCGCCCGGCGGCACGCCCTTCACGGCCCGCCGCGCCGGCGGAGCCGCCACGGTCCGCGCTCTCGGGAGGCCTGCCATGACCGCCAGTCTGGAGCAGCTGCGCCGCTGCCACTTCGCCGTCGACCTGGGCGCCGCGCGGACGCGGGTCTATGTGAAGGGTTCGGGCCTCGTCGTGGACCAGCCGTCCGCCGCGGCCGTCAACACGCGTACGGGCGCGCTGATCGCGGTCGGGGAGTTCGCGGAGAAGATGACGGGCCGCACCCCGCACTACATCCGTGTGGTCCGGCCCGTCTCGGGCGGCACGGTCGTCGACATCGACATGGCGCAGCGCATGCTGCGTCATCTGATCGGCGACAAGGTCCGCCGTCAGCTGCGCCGCAAGCCGTTCCTGCGGGCCGCCGCCTGCACCCCGCACGACGCCGACCCGCTCGCCCAGCGTGCCGCGATCGAGACGCTCGTCGGTCTGGGCGCGCGGCGTGTGGAGCTGGTGGACACGCTGATCGCCGCCGCGGTCGGCTGCGGGCTGCCGGTGGAACGCCCCGAGGCCACCATGATCATGGTGTGCGGGGCGGCGGCGACGCAGGTGGCGGTGCTCTCGCTCGGCTCCATCGTGACCGCCGAGCGGGTCCCGGTGGGTGGTGAGGCCGTGGACCGGGCGATCGTGCAGCATCTGCGGCACGCGCACGAGCTGATGCTGCCCAGTCAGTCGGTACGGCCGCTGCAGATCGCCCTGTCCGGCAACGGTCTCACCCCGCACGGCCCGGCCTCGACGGAGATCCACGGCCGGGACGTCGCCACCGGCCTCGCCCGCTCGGTGAAGATCGACACCGCGGCGGTGCGGGAGGCCATCCAGACGCCGCTGACGGCCGTTCTGGACGGCATCGGCAAGGTGCTGCGGGACTGCCCGCCGGATCTGGTGGCCGACCTCGCCGACCGCGGCATCATGATGGTCGGCGGCAGCGCGCTGCTGCCCGGCTTCGACCAGATGCTGCGTCAGGCCACGGGGATGCCGGTGCACATCGCGGAACGCCCCGACGTGTGCGCCGTACAGGGTCTCGGCCACATGCTGGAGGGCCGTATCGCACCGCTGACGCTGAACCCGCTGGCGGGCTGACGGCCCGTCCGCCGGGTCACACGGCGAAGTACGCCCGCACGGTCGTCCCGTCGTCCCCGGTGTGCGTGCGGACGAGGTCGGAGACGAGGTTGACCAGCAGCAGGCCGCGTCCGCCGCGCCGCTCACGAGGGGCGGGCCGGCGACCGGCCAGCGGGTCGGTGAGCCGCCCGTCGTCGCGGACCTCGCACACCACGTACCCGCTCTCGGCCCACACCCACAGCGTGCCGGCGCCGCCGCCGTGCACCACGCTGTTGGTGGTCAACTCGGCGGTGACCAGCGCCAGATCGTCGAGCCGTACCCCGGTCAGCCCGAGCCGGCGGCCCTCGGCGACGGCATGGTGCCGGGCCGGGGAGAGCGCGGCGGCGGTGAACGCGCACGCCGGCGCCCCGGGCGGGGCGGGCGGCAGCGGCACGTTGTAGCGGGCGACCGCCTGCTCGGGCGCGTACGCGCGGCTGTCGTGGGCCACGGTGGCGCCGGCGGGGACGACGGTGGGGTGGGTGACGTACGCGTCGGCGAGGACGCCGGGGTCGAGGCGGCCGGCGTCGTAGGGGCACAGGACGGTCACCGCACGGCCCCGGAACGCGGCGTTGATCAGCGCCTCGTGCTGGACGCAGGCCGGGTACTCGACGCTGCTGCGCCCCGCCCACACGGGTTCGCCGACGATACGGACGCGCCGTCCGGGCGGCTGGGCGTCGGCGAAGGCGTGCAGCACGGCGGGCAGGATACGGCCGGGGTTGCGTCCGGCCTCCCGCATGTCCAGCAGCCGCACGGCGCCGGCGCAGGCGCCGAGGGCGTCGCGGACCAGGTCCAGGTTCTCCCCGGGCACGGCGACGGCGACGGGCTCCTCGGCGGCCAGCGCGTCACGCACGAAGGGCAGGACACCGGCGAGGTACTCGGCCTCGCCCCGGTAGAACAGGGCGGGGTGGTCGAAGAGGTCGGCGGCACTCATGACTTCGGCACCTCGATCGCCGGACGGTCGTACCGGAACGCCACCGGCACGAGGCGGGGGGCGCGGGACGGCGGGTTCGGCACGATACGCCGCCCACACCCGGAGACCCGGGGCGCGACGGCATCCGCCGCGGGCGCCCCGAGGGCCGGACGTACGAGGGTGACGGTCCCGTCTCCCGTGTCCGCCTCCATGGCACCCTGCCCTCGGTCGTGTGACCTCCGGCCTCCGGCCCAGGACCGCTGTCACGGGCCGTCGGCTCTGTCCCCGTCCCGGTCCGCCTACCCTCCCCGACCCGGCCGACACTCGGCCACGTGTATGCCGCCGTTCGGGGGGCAGGCGCATCACCAGCGGGGGCGGCAGGAGAGACGGTCGGATCGTGACACGCAGGGGGCGCTACGCCGTGAGGAGCGAGGCAGAGGACATCGCAGGCCGGCCGGGCACCGTGGCGGAGCCACAGCCCGCGCCCGCCGTGCCGGACCGGGAGGAGCGGCTGCGGCTGCTGCAGGAGGAGATAGCACAGCTGCGGCACGCGATCGCCTCCCGCCCGGTGATCGACCAGGCGCGCGGCATCCTGATGGCCACGCACTGCTGCACATCGGAGGAGGCGTGGGCGATCCTGCGGGAGGCGTCCCAGCTGTCCAACACGAAGCTGCGCCTCGTCGCGACGGCCCTGGTCACCGGCACCCGCCCCGACGCCCCGCCCCC
>NZ_JALLGL010000328.1 GCF_023072675.1 Streptomyces sp. XM83C | reverse complement strand
GGGTGCGGCAGGATCGGTGGGTGGTGGGTGTGGAGGGACTGCGGGCACATCTGCTCGCGGCTCGGCTCGCCGGGGTCGTGGCGACCTCGCGGGAGGCCAGTCTGCGGCGGTACCGGGCCTTCGCCGCGCGTGATCCCCGGGCGCTGATGGGCGTCGATCCGCAGGGGGAGTGGGCGGTGCCCGACCTGGTGGCGCTCATGGCGGAGAAGTGCGGGGTTTCGGCCGATCCTCGCTGCACTACCGGTCATGATGTGATCGATCCCGAGCGGACACTGACCGCGCTCGACGCGTTCGCGGAGCGGGTCGCAGCCGTGGCCAGGCGTCGCGCACCGGTGCTGATCGGCACCGGGCACCCGCACCGGCTGCTCGGTTTCTACGCCGCGCTCGCAGACGCCCTGTCGGCGGCGGGGTGTGCCGTCCTCACACCCGCGCAGGGTCGCTGTGTCGACATAACGACCCGGTTCGGGCTACGCACGTACAACCTCGACTACGTACGGGGTGTCGCGCTCGTCCGCGAACCCGCCGGGCAACGCCCCGGTTGTGCGACCGGCGCGCATTCGCACTCGCCCCTCCCGGTTCGGGTCGCGCTGGCCGGCGCGGCAGAGGCCGGCGGGCTGCTGCCGGAACTGGTCGTCGGGGATCACGGCTGGGTCTGCGGAGCAGGTCAGCTGGGGTTCGAGGCGATCGGGCTGGCCGATACGGACGATCCGGCGTTGTTCGTGGGGCAGGCCGAGGGGGTGGTGTCCGTGGTCGTTCCACTTGATGACGGTGTGCGGGGTGATTACTACCTGCCGTTGACCCGCTACGTACTCAATCGAGCGTGTCTGTCACAGTAGGCCGCCGATGGGTGCACCTCTTCCCCACTCGCATCACCCGCCCCTAGTCTGGGGAGTGAGCACGCAGCGACGAAGAGTCACCGGAAGGGGAAGCCGGTGGCCGTCGAGTGCGGAAGGTTCAGGTGTGTCATGGCAGCAGACCAGAGGCCTCTGAGCGAGGTTCAGTTCCTGACGGTGGCGGAAGTCGCCGCGGTGATGCGAGTGTCGAAGATGACCGTGTACCGGCTGGTGCACAGCGGTCATCTGCCCGCGATCAGGGTGGGGCGGTCGTTCCGCGTCCCCGAGAACGCGGTTCACGAGTACCTCCGCGAAAGCTATGTGGGGGTGGAAACGGCCTGACGGCGGCGCGGGAGATCGATCAGAACAGGGCACATCCGATCTCCCCGTCCCCCCTCGATTACGACCTCGGCGCTCGGTTGGGTAGGCTAACCCCTCGAAGGTCGTGTGGGCCCATGGCGCCCAAACACCGAGTGATGAGAAGTGAGCGAGGGTAGTCGTGGGCTCTGTTATCAAGAAGCGGCGCAAGCGGATGGCCAAGAAGAAGCACCGCAAGCTGCTCAAGCGCACGCGCGTTCAGCGGCGCAACAAGAAGTAAGCACGCCGTAGCGCGTGTTCCGCGGCCCCCCACCGGCATCCGGTGGGGGGCCGCGGCCATGTCCGCAGGCGGCCGACGGTGCTGACCGGGCTCCGCCTGTCGGTGGTTTCTCGGCCGTTTCCGTCACTTCGCGCATCGGGCGGTCATCACAGCGCAACGTCGACCCGCTAAGTTGGCCGCACAGGGGAACGCGGGTCGGTACGGAGTTCGGGTAGAGGGTGCGGACGCCGTACGGTGGCCGGACCCGGAACGAGGTCGGGAAGGAAGGCGCTGATCTTGGGGAAGGTCGTGCTCGTCACCGGAGTGGCCCGACCGCTGGGGGGCCGGTTCGTCCGGCGGATCCAGCGAGATCCGCAGGTCGACCGGGTGGTCGCGGTGGACGCGGTGCCGCCCGAGCACCACCTCGGCGGCGCCGACTTCGTACGGGCCGACATCCGGCAGCCGACCATCGGCCGCGTCCTCGCCGAGACCGGCGCCGACACGGTCGTCCACATGGACGTCACCGCCACCGCCCTCGGCAGCGGCAGTCGCACCACGGTCAAGGAGACCAACGTCATCGGCACCATGCAGCTGCTCGGTGCCTGCCAGAAGTCGCCGACCGTGAAGCGGCTCGTGGTGAAGTCCTCCACCACCGTGTACGGCTCCGCGCCCCGCGACCCGGGCGTGTTCACCGAGACGACCCCGCCGAAGTCGCTGCCCAGCGGCGGCTTCGCCAAGGACATCGTGGAGGTCGAGGGGTACGTACGGGGCTTCGCGCGGCGCCGCCCGGACGTCGCGGTGTGCGTGCTGAGGTTCGCCAACATCCTCGGCCCCAGCGCCGACACCCCGCTCGCCTCCTACTTCGCGCTGCCCGTCCTGCCGACCGTGTTCGGCTACGACCCGCGGTTGCAGTTCGTCCACGAGGACGACGTGATCGAGGTGCTGCGCATCGCCTCCCACGAGCCCGAGCGCGGCACCCTCAACAGCGGCACGTTCAACATCGCCGGCGACGGTGTCCTGTTGCTCTCCCAGTGCTCCCGCAGGCTCGGCCGCCCCACCGTGCCCCTGCTGCTGCCCGCCGTGACCTGGGCGGGCACCCTCGTGCGTACGCTGGGCATGACGGACTTCTCGCCCGAGCAGATCCGGCTGCTCACCCACGGCCGGGTCGTCGACACCACGCAGATGCGCGAGACGCTGGGATTCACGCCGAAGTACACGACAGCGGAAACGTTCGCGGACTTCGTGCGCAGCCGGGGGCCGGGACTGCTGCCCCCGGAGGCCCTTGCCGGGGCCGTCGACCGGATCGCCGCGCTGCCCCTCGCGGGCGGCGGCCACCCCCCGACGCAGAGCGCCAACTGAGGAGCGCAGCACGATGGCGGATGCCAAGGTCATTCCGTTCGACGACGACCGGTCCCGCGGCGGCGGTGTGCAGCGCCCGTCGCGGCGCCGGGGCGCGCTGGGCCGGCGCAGGAGCGGCGAGCCCGTCCCCGTACGCGAGGCGCCCGAGGCAGGCGGTGACGTCCAGCCCCTGCCCACCGCGGCTGGAGCACCCGATGATGTCCCTGTGACTTCTGAGCCCCCCGAGGACAAGCCCGACGCCGGAGACGGCGGCCTGGAGCGGCGTATCGCGAGCGGGCTGGCGTTCCTGCGGCGCCGCCTCACCGGGGACTACGAGGTCGACGACTTCGGCTACGACGAGGAGCTGACCGATCAGGTCCTGATGTCGCTGCTGCGCCCGATGTACGAGAAGTACTTCCGGGTGGAGGTCAAGGGCGTCGAGAACATCCCCGCCGAGGGCGGGGCGCTGATCGTCGCCAACCACTCCGGGACGCTGCCGCTGGACGGGCTGATGATGCAGGTCGCGGTGCACGACCACCATCCGGCGGGGCGGCATCTGCGGCTGCTCGCCGCGGACCTGGTGTTCGTGCTGCCGGTCGTCAACGAGCTGGCCCGCAAGCTCGGCCACACCCTGGCCTGCGCGGAGGACGCGGAGCGGCTGCTGGCGCAGGGCGAGCTGGTCGGGGTGATGCCGGAGGGCTTCAAGGGCATCGGCAAGCCGTTCTCCGAGCGCTACAAGCTCCAGCGGTTCGGCCGGGGAGGGTTCGTCTCCACGGCGCTGCGGCAGGGCGTGCCGATCGTGCCGTGCTCGATCGTCGGGGCGGAGGAGATCTACCCGATGATCGGCAACGCGAAGACACTGGCGCGGCTGCTCGGCTTCCCGTACTTCCCGCTGACGCCGACGTTCCCTTGGCTGGGGCCGCTGGGGGCGATCCCGCTGCCGACGAAGTGGACGATCCAGTTCGGGGAGCCGATCCCGACGGACGGGTATCCGCCGGAGGCGGCGGAGGACCCGATGCTGATGTTCAACCTGACCGACCAGGTGCGCGAGCAGATCCAGCACACGTTGTACAAGCTGCTGGTGCAACGGCGGTCGGTGTTCTTCTGACCGGTCCTGGCACGAAGGCACGAAGGCGCGGGGATACGGAGGCACGGGGGTACGGCGACGGGGGCGCCCCTCGCCGCTGGGGCGCCCCCGTCGCCGTACCCGGTGGTGGGTGTCAGCCGGCGTCCTGACTGTCGATGCCGAGGCCGGGCAGCAGGCCCGGGAGCAGCGGCGGCAGGGTGACGTCGGGCTGTGTGGTGGGCAGGCCGCTGGGCAGCGACGGGGCGTCGCTCTGGCCCTGCTGCGGCGGGTCGAGCAGTCCGCCGGTGCTGCCGCCGAGCAGGCCGTCGTCCTGGCCGCCCGTGACGGCCTCGGCGGGGTTGCTCGGGGCGTGGCTGCCCGGCTGCCCGCTGCTCGTCCCCGCGTCGCCGGTGCTGGGCGCGGCGGAGTGCCCGCCGGGCTGCGCCGGGTCGCTGTGCGTCGTCCCCGGGGTGCTCCTGCTGCTGGTGTCGCCGCTGCTTCCGGCGGGGGGCTCGGGCAGCAGGGACTGCAACGGGGCGACGTCCTGGTCTATGGCGTCGAAGACCGACGACACCTGCTCGCTGACATCGCCGAGCTGCACGGGCAGCTTCTCGCGCAGGGCGCCCCAGGCCTGGCGGTGGGAGCGGGAGAAGGCCGACAGGGCCTGGATGGGGCCCAGGGAGTCGGGGTCGCGGTCGTAGGCCGCGCGCAGCAGACGGTGGCCCTCGGAGGCGTCGTGGGTCATCCCGGACAGGGCGCGGCGGATCTCGCCGAGGGACTCGTGGTCGAGCTGGCCGCCGCGTCCGCGCTCCATGAGGCGGCGGGCCTCGCTCAGGCGGGTGGAGGCCTGGTCGAGGTAGGTGCGACCGCGTTCGTCGTCGTTGTCGGCCAGGTAGTTGAGCTTGAAGTCCTCGATGCCGCGCTTGAGGCCGTAGAGCGAGTCGCCGGGCAGGGCGTCGGAACTGGCCGCGGCGACTCCGCCGAAGGCGCCGGCGGCGACTCCGACACTCAGGCCGCCCGCGGTGAGGCCCTTCGCGAGCCGCGAACGCGGGCGGAGCTTGCCGAGCGGGGTCGCCCGGTGCACCCCGCGGGCCCGGGTGGACCGCTGCTCGGGTACCGAAGGGTCTGCCTCGCCGTGCGTGCCTTCCCGCAGCATGGCCTCGAACGCGGCCACGAGCTGGGCCCGCTGGACGGCCTTGACCTCGGGGTCGAGCTCCGGCTTGGGCAGCGCACCGAGACCGGCGGCGAGGGCGACAAGGCGTCCCTGCTCGGTCTGGTCGTCGGCGGCTGGGGCCGGTGCCGATCCTTCGGACTGCTCGGCCGCCGTGCCCCGATCGGACTGCTCCTCCAGGGCCTGGGCGAAGGCGTTCGCCCGCCGGTGCGCCGATACGTTCGCGATCACTGGCGGCACCTCCTCTCGTCATGACGGTCGACTCCCCAGGGGGTCCTGAGGGTTCACGTCCACGACCGCTTCCACACGATCGAGTGATCAGCATTGGCCTGGACGTGACCACAGGGAGCCTGCATCCCGCACAACGAGCGGCGCGGCACTTGGGTTACGGACGGCGGATGATCGGATGAGGAAGCCAACGGTCCTTGACGGACAGTGAGTTGGCAGTCGCGGAGTGTGTGTTTTCAGCGGGCGTCGTCCGGCAGCAGCCGGGCGAGGGTGCGGACGGCCCGGTACTGGAGGGTCTTGATGGCACCCTCGTTCTTGCCCATCACGCGGGCGGTCTCGGCGACGGACAGCCCTTGCAGGAAGCGGAGGGTGACGCACTCCTGCTGCTGGGGGTTGAGCCGGCGTACGGCGTCCAGGAGCGCGGCGTTGGAGAGGGACTCCAGCACGGACTCCTCGGGGGAGCGTTCGACCTCGTTGGCGTCGAGCATCTCGCCGGTGGTGACCTCCAGCCGGAAGCGGCTGGACTTGAAGTGGTCGGCGACGAGGTTGCGGGCGATGGTGACCAGCCAGGCGCCGAAGTCGCGGCCCTGCCAGGTGAAGGTGCCGATCCTGCGCAGGGCCCGCAGAAAGGTCTCGCTCGTCAGGTCCTCGGCGGTCGCCTTCCCTCCCACCCGGTAATAGATGTACCGGTAGACGGTGTCGCTGTACTGGTCGTAGAGCCGGCCGAACGCGTCGGCCTCGCCCGCCTGGGCGCGCTCCACGAGGTCCATCATGCGGGCGCTGTCGCTGTCGGCCGCCGGGCGGCGGACGGTGGCCGCGCCGCCGGAGCCCGTCGAACGGCCGCGCCGGCCGACGGCGGCCCCGCCGTCGGCGAGTGCGTAGCACGGGCCGACGGGGGCGGCGGTGGCGAAGGCAGGGACGGCGTGCGCGGTGGGGACGAGGCCGCGCAGCAGGTTCTGCACCGTCGCGACCGTTGCGCGCAGCGTAGCCAGGCCCGAGGCGTCAACCCCGACGTGTGGGTACACGGGACTCCCAGAGGCAGAGCTTCCATCACGTGCAGTGCGGGACCGTCACCCGTCGTGGCGACGGAGGGGTACCGGTTTGCGTCTGAGGAGAATAACGCTTCGTGCAGGGCCTGCTACGCCGAGTTGCTCAAATCATCGATTGCGTTGCTTGTGTGCCTGTTTGACGCCCGATCAAGTGCCACCTTCTGACCGTTTGTTGATCGGTGTGGCTCGTGTTTCGGGTGAGACCAGGGCGTGTTGTGGCCGGGTGGCGTCGGGAGGACTGCACGGGGGCGGCACGGGGTACGACGGCGGGATTGGCCGGGTCTGACCGTCGGTGACCAAAAGTGAGCCCTGCCGTCAGCGGAGGGGGAGGGCGGGTCAGCTCATCGG
>NZ_JALLGL010000327.1 GCF_023072675.1 Streptomyces sp. XM83C | reverse complement strand
CCCCGGACCCGCCCCGGCACCGCCACCACCGGCACGACGGCCGCCACCACCCCCGCCGACGACGGCGAGACGTCCCCCGCGTTCGCCGAGACCTGGTGGGGCAACGCCTGGGTCGACGCGCTGGAGCGGGGCGCGCTGGACGCCGCGCGGCTGGCGCGCGGACGGGTCTGTGCCGAACAGGGCACCGTGGACGCGATCACCGTGACGCCGGGGCTCGTCCTCGCCTATGTGCAGGGCAGCCGCCCCCGCCCCTACCGCGTGCAGGTACGGCTGCGCACGCTCGGCGACGACGACTGGGCGCGGTTCCTGGACGCCGCGGCCGACCGGCCGGGGCACATCGCGGCCCTGCTCGACAAGGAGATGCCGCACTCCCTGACCGAGTGCGGCATACCGCTGCTGCCCGGCCCGGGCGATCTGGAGCCGCACTGCAGCTGCCCCGACCGCGGCCACCCCTGCAAGCACGCCGCCGCCCTCTGCTACCAGACGGCCCGGCTCCTCGACGCCGACCCGTTCGTGCTGCTCCTGCTGCGCGGCCGGGGCGAGAGGGAGGTGCTGGACGCGCTGTCGCGGCTCAGCGCCACCCGCGCGGCCCGCGCAGCGCAGGAACGGGCACCCGACCCGCTGCCCGGCGTCCGCGCCACGGACGCCCTCGCACCCCGCCGACTCCCGCCGCTGCCGCCGCCGTTGCCCCTGCCCGCACACCCCGAGCAGCCGCCGGTCTACCCGGACGTCCCCGACGGCCCGGACGCGCTCGCCCTGGACCAGCTGGCCACCGACGCCGCCGCCCGCGCCCACACGCTGCTCACCACCGGCCACGACAAGAGCGGCGAACTGACCCTGTGGCAGGACGCGGTACGGCTCGCGGCGGCCCGCCCCGGCTCCGGCCTCACCGCCGGCAGCAGGGCCCTGTACGCGTCGCTGGCCGCCGCGGCCGGCCGTACACCCGCGGAACTGGCACGCGCGGTCGCCGCGTGGCGGCAGGGCGGCACCGAGGGGCTCGCCGCGCTGGAGGAACCCTGGGACCCGCCGGCCGGCCGCTTCGACCGCGCGAGACCCCTGCTGCTCGCCGCCGACCTCCCCGCCTTCCGGCCGTGGCGCAACCGCCTCACCCACCCGCTCGGACACGTCCAGCTACGGCTGGGCCGCGACGGCCTGTGGTACGCGTACGAAGCGGACCCCGGCAGCGACGACTGGTGGCCGCGCGGCACACCCGACCCGGACCCGGTCGGCGCACTGACCGGGCTGGGCGCACTCGACGCGTACCCGCAGGACTGACCGGGGCCACAGGGCGCGAACCCCGAGGGGCTGACCGGGGGGCAGGCGTCAGTTCAGCACGGGGAACCCGAAGGAGAAGCCCTGCTCCTTCAGCTCGGGAAGGATGCGGCGCAGCGCCTCCACGGTCTGGGAGCGGTCGCCGCCCGCGTCGTGGAACAGCAGCGTCGGCCCGTTGGACAGCTCCTGCCGGACGGTGGCGACGATCGCGTCCGTGCCGGGCTTCTCGAAGTCCTTGGTGTCGACGTTCCAGCCCAGCGGGCGCATGCCGTGCGACGCGGCCAGCTGACGGCTGTAGGGGGTGAACGCGCCGCCCGGCGCCCGGTAGTACATCGGCTTCACACCGCCGGACGCCTCGGTGATCATGCGTTCGGCGTCGAGGATCTGCTGCGCCTGGTACTCCTGGGACTTCTTGTCCATGCCGGTGTCATGGCCCACCGAGTGGTCGCACAGCCGGTGCCCCGCCGCGACGACCTTCTTCACCAGATCGGGGTGGGCCTTCGCCTGCGTGCCGACCATGCAGAACGTGGCCTTGACCCCGAACTCGTCCAGCACCTCCAGCACACGCGGTGTCCACTGGGGGTCGGGGCCGTCGTCGATGGTGATGTTCAGGCCGCGCGGCCCCTTGTCGGAGGCGTGCGCGATGGACACCGCCACCTTCGCCGACTGCGACCCGGCGGCCGGCGAGGCGGACGACGCGGACGACGCGGACGGCGCGGAGGACGCGGCGGGCTTGGGCGAGGCCGCGCTCACGGCTCCGGCCTGCGCCGCCCACACCGACGCCCCGGTCGCCGCGACGACCACCGCGAGCGCCGCACCGACCGTCTTGCCGTACCAGCCGCGTCCGCCGTTGTGACGTGCCATCTCCGCCCCGCTCTCCCGCAGTTCCCGAGTTCCGTGTCGCTGGCCGCTGTGCTGCCAACTGATGGGATGAGGATCAGGGCACGCAGGATCCCTCCGTTACCGATCAAGGACAATTCCGGGGGCTTTCGGCGACAACCCGCGGAGGGGACTACGGAACATCGCCCCTAGTGGCCCGAATTGACCGTCAGTTTCCGTGCTTGTGCCAGTCAGGCGTCGGCGGAGGCCGTCACAGTGAGCCCTCGTGCGAAAGGGAACGGCAAGGCGAACGGGACAGGGATGCTGACCGGAATCGTGATCGACGCACTGGACGTCCCCCGCGTGGAACGCTTCTGGCGGGAGGCCACGCGGGGCCGGACGGGCGGCCTGCGCCTGCGGTTCGACCGGGCCGCAGGCCCGAAGCCGGCCCGCAAGAACCGGCTCCACCTCGACCTGGCCGGAGGCCCGCGCTGGGAGGACGAGGTGGCGCGGCTCCTCGCCCTCGGCGCCGCGCGGGCCGACATCGGGCAGGGAGACGTCCCTTGGGACGTACTGGCGGACCCGGAGGGCAACGAATTCTGCGTGCTGCGCCCCGGCCATCCCGGTGTGCGCGCCGACTCCGGTCTCGTCGCGGTCTGCCTCGACGTCGCCGAGGACGACCGGGACACCCAGACGGCCTTCTGGCGCGCCCGCGCCGACTGGCACGCGGTCGAGTCCCACGACTGGGGTGTCCGTCTGCGCCGCGACCCCACCAGCCCGGTCGCCCTGGTCATGGGACCGCCGGCGGCCCCGAAGGAGGGGCGGAACCGACTGCGGCTGGAGATCACCCACGGCGACACGGCACCGGGCGAGTACACCGACCCCGCCGGGAACGAGTTCCACGTCGTCGCGTGAACGGCCGCACACGGGAGACGGCCGGGAATCGTCCAGGGAGGAGCGGCCTTTCAGCCGGCGGACCGATGAGCAGGCCGTGACGACGCGGACCGAGGAGCAAACCGTGACGACGCGGACCGAGGAGCAAGCCGTGACGACGCGGACCGAGGAGCAAGCCGTGACGACGCGGACCGAGGAGCAGGCCGTGACGACGCGGACCGATGAGCAAACCGTGACGACGCGGACCGAGGAGCAAGCCGTGACGACGCGGACCGAGGAGCAGGCCGTGACGACGGTATGCCGTCGACCGCATACCGTCGTCCCCGTACCGGTGTGCTCCCCACGAGCGGTGTATACGGCATACGGGACGCACTGCGGCTGAGACCGTGATCACGCTCGCACGAGGCCGGACAGCCCGCCGAACCGTACGCCCCCGGCAAGGGCCGGGCTGTCGTGCGCGGACCGCCGGGGCGGTACCGGAGCGGCGGTCGCCGAATGGGCCGGGGTCGGGCGCGGTGCCGTCACGGGGGGCCGGCGAGGAAGCCGTCCGACCCCCGGAACGGTGGCGCGGGTTCAGCGCCCGGTGGCGCCCGCGGACGGGCTCGTGGCGCCGGCCGTCCGCACGTTGTGCGGTCGGTTGTGCACCAGCAGGGCGGAGGCCGCCGCCGCGCACACGAACACCACGGCGATCACCGTCATGCCCGCGTGCACACCGGAGGTGAAGGCGTCCCCGACGGCGCCCGTCACGGAGGGCGGGGCCGCGCCGTGGGCGGCGCCGGTGGACACGGCGTGCTCGATCGCCGGCCAGGACTCTCGGGGCACGTGGTGGGCCTCCAGCCGGCCGGGCAGCTCGGACTGGAGCCGGTGCGCGAGCAGCGCGCCCACCAGGGACGAGCCGGTGACGGAGCCGACCTGGCGGAAGGCGTTGACGGCTCCGGACGCCATGCCGGCGTGCTCGTGGGAGACGCTGACCAGGGCGGCGGCGGTGCTCGGCGCGGCCACCATGCCGCAGGCGGCGCCGAAGAGGACGTACAGCCACCACACGTGCGAGTACGGGGTGTCGGGGCCGAGGGTGAGGAAACCGGCGGTGGCGCCCGCGCCGATGAGGAAGCCCAGGGTGAGGGGCAGTTTGAAGCCGGTACGGCGGATGATCCGGCCGGTGGCCCATGCGACGACGACGTACACGCCGAAGAGGGCCAGCAGGCGCCACCCCACGTCCAGCGCCGACAGGTGCTGGACCCGCTGGTAGAACAGCACCGAGAGGATGGACACGCCGGTGAACCCGAACAGGGAGACCGCCGCGACGAACATGACGGCGCTGAACGACGCCGAGCGGAACAGGCGCATGTCCAGCATCGGCCTGGCCGCGGCGCGCTCCACGAACACGAACCCGGCGAGGGCAGCCGCCGCGACGACCCAGGCGGTGACGATACGGCCGCTGGTGTAGCCGTCGTGGCCGCCCTCGATGAGGGCGTACACGAGCGCGGCGATGCCAAGCACGGCCAGGATCTGGCCGGGGACGTCCAGCTTGCCGCCGGGCGCGCGGGACTCGGGGACGAACGCGGCCACGGCCATGGTGAGCACCGCGAGGGCCGCGGTCGACAGGAAGACCGTGTGCCAGTGGAAGTGGTTCAGCAGCGTGCCCGCGATGACCGGGCCGACGGCCAGACCGACGCCGGATGCGGCAGCCCACGCGGTCACCACTTCGGTACGTCGGTGGGGGTCGGGGAAGGCGGCGCCCAGCAGGGCCAGGCTGTTGGGCAGGATCAGCGCGCCGCCGACGCCGGAGATCAGCTGGCCGGTGATGACGCCGGTCGTCGACGACGCGGTGTATACGGTCAACGATCCGATGATCATGACGGTGGTGCCGGTGAGGAAGGCGCGTTTGCGGCCGTGGATATTGCCCACCGTGCCCGCGGACATCACCAGGCAGGCCACCAGCAGCGTGTATGCGGACGGGATCCAGACGAGCCCGGTCGGCGAGACGCGCAGATCGTCCTGGATGGCCGTCAGCGCCGACACCGAAGCGGTGATCAGCAGGAACGTCGTCATGGCGCCAAGGCACATCGCGACGAGCGTGACGCCCGCGGTGAACCGGGACGGCTGCCCGCCGCCGGCCGGCCCACCGCCGGGCTTCGGCCGCCGGTCCGTGTCGCGGATCGCGGCGGGGGAGGGGGTGGAGGAAGTCACGGGTGTTTCGTCTTCCTCGATCAGGCGAACTGCGGGTACACGGCGGCGACACCGCCGGCCAGGTCCGCCCGCACCTTGCGGCTGAGGTCGTCCACGACGATCTCGTACGTGCCCGAGGCGATGCCGTCGACGGCGGCACGCGCGACGACCGCCGGGTCGGTCTTCGGCTGGGTGACGTGGCGGGCCATGTCGGTGTCCATGTAGCCCACGTGCAGTGCCGACACGGTGATGCCGCGGGGGGCGAGCTGCTGGCGCACGGTGTTGGTCATGCTCCACGCCGCGGACTTCGCGGCGGCGTACGCGCCCACGGACGGCAGACCGATCCAGGACAGCACCGACAGGATGTTCAGGACCGCACCCCCGCCGCGGGCCTCGATCACCGGGGCGAACGCGCGGATCACCCGCAGGGAGCCCAGGTAGTGGGTGTCCAGCTCCAGCCGCAGGTCGTCCCACTCGCCGGTGAGCAGATCGGCCCCGGTGGAGGTGCCCGCGTTGTTGATCAGCAGGTTGACGTCCCCGGCCGCCTCGGCCGCGGCGGCGACCGACGCGGGGTCGGTGACGTCGAGCTGTATCGCCTTCACGCCGGGCAGATCGACCTGCTCCGGCCGGCGGGCCGCCGCGTACACGGTGGCGCCGCGCGCGGTCAGCTCCTGGGCGAGGGCCCGGCCGAGCCCCCGGTTGGCCCCGGTGACCAGGGCGGTTGCTGCGCTGATGTCCATGACTTCTTCTCCTCGGCTGCTGTGGAGCATGGCTGACTTTCATATTCGTAAGTCAGCTTCGACGGTATAGTCTGACATCTGTTGAGGCAAGTCAGCCGAGTGGGAGAAAAGAGACGGCGATGAGTGATCTGCTCGCGGAACGGGACACCTGGTCCATGGCGAACTGCTCCATCGCCCGCACGCTGGAGATCGCCGGCACCAGGGCGGCCATGCTGATCCTGCGCGAGGCCTTCTTCGGCACCCGCCGCTTCGACGACTTCGCGAAGCGCGTGGGCATCGGCGAGCCGGCCGCCGCCGCGCGCCTGAAGGAACTGACCGCCGCCGGCCTGCTGGAACGCGTCCCCTACCAGGAGCCCGGCCAACGGACCAGGCTCGCCTACCAGCTCACGGAGAAGGGCCGGGACTTCCTGCCCGTGCTCGTGGCGCTGCGCCAGTGGGGCGACCGCTGGGCCGCGGGTGAAGACGGACGCCCGGTCGTCGTGCGCCACCGGGACTGCGGCGCCGAAGTGCACGCCGTGCTGCGCTGCGACGAGGGGCACGACGTGGCGGACGGAGAGACCGTCGTCGAACCCGGCCCGGGCCTCCTGCGCATCACCCCGGACGCCGGCTGACGCGGACGCCGGCTGACGCGGGCGTCGAGGGGGAGCGGTACGGCGGAGGGGAAGCGGTACGGCAGAGGGGAAGCGGTACGGCAGAGGGGAAGCGGTACGGCAGAGGG
>NZ_JALLGL010000326.1 GCF_023072675.1 Streptomyces sp. XM83C | reverse complement strand
CCCTCCGCCCCTTCCGTCTCGGCGCCTGCCCCCACCCAGGCCGAGCTGCTCGCGTTCGTACGCCGGGTCGCCGCCGACACGCGTCTGATCGACTCCCTCCCGCTGGACCCGGAGGGCCGTACCTGGGTACGGCTCGACGGTCCCGGCGGCAGCGAGGCGTGGCTGATCGGCTGGCCGCCCGGCGCGGGCACCGGCTGGCACGACCATGCCGACTCCCTCGGCGCCTTCCTCACCGCGCGCGGTGAGCTGACGGAGAACTCTCTGGCGGCTCGGCTGCCCACCGACGGCTGGAAGACCCTGGAGCTGACCGACGGCGTGGACCGGGTTCGGCGGCTGCCGGCGGGACGCGGCCGGTCCTTCGGCCGGCATCACGTCCACGAGGTCCTCAACGAGTCCGGCACCGAGCACGCGGTCTCCGTCCACGCCTACTACCCGCCGCTGCCCCGGATCCGCCGCTACAGCCGGACCGGTCAGGTGCTGCGCCTGGAGCAGGTCGAGCACCCGGAGGACTGGCAGTGAGCGAGGAACGGCCGGTCGGCATCGACGAGTTGCTGGAGCGGGTGCGCGCGGGCTACGCGCGCGTGGCGCCCCGCGAGGCGTACGAGGCGGCCCGCTCGGGTGAGGCGCTGCTGGTGGACATCCGCTATGCGGCTCTGCGGGAGCGGGACGGGCTGATCCCCGGTGCGGTGGTCGTGGAGCGCAACGAGCTGGAGTGGCGGCTGGACCCGCAGGGCAGTCACCGTCTTCCCGAGGCCACGGACCATGATCTGCGGGTGGTGGTGATCTGCAACGAGGGGTACGCCTCGACGCTGGCCGCCGAGTCCCTGCACCGACTGGGACTGCACCGGGCGACGGATCTGACGGGCGGTTTCCAGGCGTGGCGGGCGGCGGGCCTGCCGGTCACGAGCTGACGGGTGGTACGCACCCCCTGCCGTGCCCGGGTCAGAAGCCCTCCCCCTCCAGGAACTCGGTGTCCTCGCCCTCTTCCTCCAGTGCCTGCCGGACGACTCTGAGGGCCATGCCCTCGGGGTAGCCCTTGCGGGCCAGCATCCCGGCGAGGCGGCGCAGGCGCTTGTCCCGGTCGAGGCCGCGGGTGGCGCGCAGCTTGCGGGCGACCAGGTCGCGGGCGGTCGCCTCCTCCTGTTCCGTGTCGAGCTGGGAGACGGCCTCGTCGATGAGCGCCGCGTCGACGCCCTTGGTGCGCAGCTCCCGGGCGAGCGCGCGGCGCGCCAGCCCCCGGCCGTGGTGCCGGGACTCCACCCATGCGTCCGCGAACGCGGCGTCGTCGATCAGCCCGACCTCCTCGAACCGCGACAGCACCTGTTCGGCGGCCTCGTCGGGGATCTCCCGCTTGCGCAGGGCGTCGGCGAGCTGCTTGCGGGTGCGCGGGGTCCCGGTGAGCAGGCGCAGGCAGATCGCCCGTGCCCGCTCCACCGGGTCCCCCGGGGGCGGCTCCTCCTCGGCCCTCGACGAGGGAGAAGCGCCTCCGTCCTCGCCGGACGGCCGCCGTGTGGAGCCGCGCCGCCGGCGCCCGCGTCCGCCACGGCCGCGGGTGTCCTGATCGGGCGGCTCCTGCCCGGCGCCGTGCCGCCCGTCGCTGTCGTCGTACCACCCGTCGGGGCCGCTGCTTCCCCAGGCGGGCGGGGCGTCCTCGGCCCAGTCGGTTCGCCGTGTCATGGACTAGCTCTTGGCAGCCGCGGCCTTGGTCTTGGGCGCCTTGGCCGCCGCCGGAACCGCCTTGGCGTCGCCCGCGGCCGGGGAGACCGCCGCGTCCGCGCCGGGCTCGGCGGCGGGTTCCTCGGTGCGGACGCCGACGCCCAGCTTCTCCTTGATCTTCTTCTCGATCTCGTTGGCCAGGTCCGGGTTGTCCTTGAGGAAGTTGCGGGCGTTCTCCTTGCCCTGGCCGAGCTGGTCGCCCTCGTACGTGTACCAGGCGCCGGCCTTGCGGATGAAGCCGTGCTCCACGCCCATGTCGATCAGGCCGCCCTCGCGGCTGATGCCCTCGCCGTAGAGGATGTCGAACTCGGCCTGCTTGAAGGGCGGCGCGACCTTGTTCTTGACGACCTTGCAGCGGGTGCGGTTGCCGACCGCCTCCGTGCCGTCCTTCAGGGTCTCGATACGGCGGATATCGATACGCACCGAGGCGTAGAACTTCAGCGCGCGGCCACCGGTCGTCGTCTCCGGGGAGCCGAACATCACGCCGATCTTCTCGCGGAGCTGGTTGATGAAGATCGCGGTGGTCTTCGACTGGTTGAGCGCGCTGGTGATCTTCCGCAGCGCCTGGCTCATCAGGCGGGCCTGGAGGCCGACGTGGCTGTCGCCCATCTCGCCCTCGATCTCCGCGCGCGGGACGAGCGCGGCGACGGAGTCGATGACGATGAGGTCGAGGGCGCCGGAGCGGACCAGCATGTCCACGATCTCCAGGGCCTGCTCGCCGTTGTCCGGCTGGGAGAGGATCAGGTTGTCGATGTCGACGCCGAGCTTCTTCGCGTACTCGGGGTCGAGGGCGTGCTCCGCGTCCACGAACGCCACCTGGCCGCCGGCCTTCTGGGCGTTCGCCACGGCGTGCAGGGTCAGCGTGGTCTTGCCGGAGGACTCCGGTCCGTAGATCTCGACGACACGGCCGCGGGGCAGGCCGCCGACGCCGAGGGCCACGTCGAGCGCGGTCGACCCGGTCGGGATGACCTCGATGGGCTCCTTCGACCGCTCGCCCATGCGCATGACCGCGCCTTTGCCGAATTGCCGTTCAATCTGTGCGAGCGCGGCGTCCAGGGCCTTCTCGCGGTCGGTTCCTGCCATGGGTTCCACCCGGTTTGCTTGAGTCGATCGCTTCACGTCAAAGACGCTAACGCCTGCCACTGACAATGCGCCCCGACGCTTCTCCGGCCTGTGGATAACTCGGGTTCAAATCTGCCGAAACCGGCACGAAGGTCTCACCCGAGAGCCTCGCCGGAAGCTCCATCAGAATAGATGTTCGATTTCCGTGTCAAGCGCACCACGCCCACCCGGCGCCCCCCGCCCCCACCTTGGCCCAACGCCCATCGCAACAAGGGGCCCGGCACGGGGTTGGGCCGCGCAGCCCCCGCGCTGACGGGGTGCCTCCCCCGAAGGGGGTACCCCCAGCGGCACGACTGCCCGCAGCTACGCAAGCACGCGCCCCGCCGCTGCGTCGCCCGCTACCTGTATGTGCGACGGCGGACAGCCGCCCGCGGCGGGAAGGGGGCGTGCCGGGGGTGCCCGCCCGCAGCGTGCGGCGAAAACGCCCGGCACGAAGGTGAGGCACCGAGGACGGACACCCCCCGGCGCGCACCCGACCCACCCACCGCCAGCAGGCGCTACCGCAACCACGCACCCACCGAAACAGGCCGCCGCAGGCACTCAGGGGCGCGGGGAACTGCGCGAACACCCCCCACCGGCCCGCAGGTGAAACACGATGGCCCAGCCAAAACAGGGGCGCGGGGAACTGCGCACCAAGCCCCCACCGGCCCGCGGTGAACAACGAAACCCCAGGCACCCCAAAAGGGGCGCGCGGAACCACGCAAACGCCCCGCCGGCCGAAGGCGAGCGCGCGCAACCACGCAAACGCCCCGCCGGCCGAAGGCGGGCGGCGCCCGCATCCGCACGTCATGTCGTCGTAACCGGCGATTCAGACAGGCTTGCGACCCTCACCCAATGACACCCCCCGCACACTCCGACGCGCCTGTATCGCCCCAGGCGCGGAAGAATGGGTTCATGAGGCAGCCCGACACCCAGGCCCAGGTCCAGGCCGAGCAGGACCAGCAGGTCAAGCAGGTCAAACAGGCGGAGCAAGCCAAGCAGGTCAAGCACGCCAAGCCGGTCAAGCCGGGAAAGCAGGCCGAGCAGACGCAGCCTGCGGAACCGACGCGCGCTGCCCGGCCCGCGACGCCCGCCCCGCATCCGTCGCCTCAGCCCTCCGTCGGCTCCATAGCCGCCCACCGCCCCCACACGGTCACGGCGATCGCCTCCGACCTGGAACCGGACCTCGACGCGGACCTCGACGTGTACGAGGAGTCACAGTCCGGCGACGTCGAGTTGCCCCAGGGCCGTTTCCTCGACCGCGAGCGCAGCTGGCTGGCGTTCAACGAGCGGGTGCTCGAACTCGCCGAGGACCCCTCCACCCCGCTTCTGGAGCGCGCGAACTTCCTGGCGATCTTCGCCAGCAACCTGGACGAGTTCTTCATGGTCCGCGTCGCCGGCCTGAAGCGCCGTATCGCCACCGGTGTCGCCACCCGCTCCGCGTCCGGCCTTCAGCCGCGCGAGGTGCTGGAGATGATCTGGGCCCGCTCGCGTGAGCTGATGGCACGGCACGCCGCCTGCTTCCACGAGGACGTCGCGCCCGCCCTGGCCGACGAGGGCATCCACCTGGTCCGCTGGAGCGAGCTGGCGGAGAAGGAGCAGGCCCGCCTGTTCACGCTGTTCCGGCACCAGATCTTCCCGGTGCTGACGCCTCTCGCGGTGGACCCGGCGCACCCGTTCCCGTACATCTCGGGTCTGAGCCTCAACCTGGCGGTCGTCGTACGCAACCCGGTGAGCGGGCACCGCCACTTCGCGCGCGTGAAGGTGCCGCCGCTGCTGTCCCGTTTCCTGGAGGCCTCCCCGGGCCGTTACGTCCCTATCGAGGATGTCATCGCGGCGCACCTGGAGGAGTTGTTCCCGGGCATGGAGGTGCTGGAGCACCACGCGTTCCGCCTCACCCGCAACGAGGACCTGGAGGTCGAGGAGGACGACGCGGAGAACCTCCTCCAGGCGCTGGAGAAGGAACTGATGCGGCGCCGTTTCGGCCCGCCGGTCCGCCTGGAGGTGGAGGAGTCCATCGACCGCGAGGTGCTGGACCTCCTCGTCCGCGAGCTGAAGATCTCCGAGGCGGAGGTGTATCCGCTGCCGGGCCCGCTGGACCTCACCGGACTGTTCCGCATCCACAGCCTGGACCGGCCGGAGCTGAAGTACCCGAAGTTCATCGCGGGCACCCACCGTGACCTGGCCGAGGTGGAGTCGGCGTCGGCGCCGGACATCTTCGCCGCGCTGCGCCAGCGGGACGTGCTGCTGCACCACCCGTACGACTCGTTCTCCACGTCCGTGCAGGCGTTCCTGGAGCAGGCGGCGGCCGACCCGGACGTGCTGGCGATCAAGCAGACGCTGTACCGCACCTCGGGCGACTCGCCGATAGTGGACGCGCTGATCGACGCGGCCGAGGCGGGCAAGCAGGTGCTGGTCCTCGTCGAGATCAAGGCCCGCTTCGACGAGCACGCGAACATCAAGTGGGCGCGCAAGCTGGAGGAGGCCGGCTGCCACGTCGTCTACGGCCTGGTCGGGCTGAAGACGCACTGCAAGCTGTCCCTCGTGGTCCGCCAGGAGGGCGAGACGCTGCGCCGGTACAGCCATGTCGGCACCGGCAACTACCACCCGAAGACGGCCCGCCTCTACGAGGACCTGGGCCTGCTCACCGCCGACCCGCAGGTCGGCGCGGACCTGTCCGACCTGTTCAACCGTCTCTCCGGCTACTCCCGCCGGGAGACCTATCGTCGCCTCCTCGTCGCCCCCAAGTCCCTGCGGGACGGCCTGATCTCACGGATCAACAAGGAGGTGCAGCACCACCGCGCCGGGCGTCCCGCGTACGTCCGTATCAAGGTCAACTCGATGGTCGACGAGGCCGTCATCGACTCCCTGTACCGGGCGTCGCAGGCGGGCGTCCCCGTCGATGTGTGGGTGCGCGGCATCTGCGCGCTGCGCCCCGGCGTGGCGGGCCTGTCGGAGAACATCCGCGTCCGCTCGATCCTCGGCCGTTTCCTGGAGCACTCCCGCATCTTCGCGTTCGGCAACGGCGGCGAGCCGGAGGTGTGGATCGGCAGCGCCGACATGATGCACCGCAACCTCGACCGCCGTATCGAGGCACTGGTACGGGTCGTCGACCCCGGTCACCGGGCGGCCCTGAACCGGCTGCTGGAGACGGGCATGTCCGACTCCACCGCCTCGTGGCATCTGGGCCCGGACGGCGAGTGGACCCGGCACGCCACCGACCAGGACGGTCAGCCCCTGCGCAACATCCAGGAGATGCTCATAGACGCCCGGAGGCGCCGGCGTGGCACAGCGACACCATGACCGGCCGGCCCCGGTGACGGGCGAGGCTCTCGCGGCCCATCTCCGCGCGCAGGCCAGGGAGTTCCTCCACGCGCTGCGCCCGCACCGGGAGTCCGCCGGCTGGAGCGGCGGCGCTGAGGGCGCACCGAACGCGGTACGCGCCCTGCGCCGCGCGGCCCGCCGTATCACTGCCGGCCTGCACACCTACCGCCCCCTGCTCGACCCGGCCTGGTCGGAGGAGGTCTGCCCGGAACTGGCGTGGCTGTCGGGCACGTTGGCGACGGAGTACGCGTACGAGGCGCGGCTGCACCGCCTGCTGACGGCGCTTCACCGCCTGTCGGGCGGCACGACCGTGACCGTGCCCGGACAGCTGCCCCCCACCCCCCGACCCGATTCCGTGCCCGATACGCACACCACGCCCACCACGCCCACCACGCACGCCCCTGACTCCCCCACGACCCGCACCGCCGACACCGCCCTTACGACCCTCACGCCTCCGGCACCCCCAGCACCCCCCACACCCC
>NZ_JALLGL010000325.1 GCF_023072675.1 Streptomyces sp. XM83C | reverse complement strand
CCGATCCAGGCGCATTACCAGGGGTTCGCGCAGGGGGCGGTGGGTCATGGTCTGCCTCCTGTCCCCACCCGCGTCATGATCTCGCACAGTGCCCGGTCGTCGAAGACGCGGGAGGTCGGGATGCGCACGGTGGTGCGGCGCCGGCCGGTGACGGGGTGTCCGGCGAGGTTGACCCAGTAGCAGCAGTGCCGCAGGTCGAGGCGGTCGTGTCCGGCGCGGATCCACTGGTCGCGGGAGCGCGGCACGATCATCACGACGAGGATCTTGTGCACGGTGACCGGGGTGCGGGCGAGTTTGCGCAGATGGTCGTTGTCGAGCGTGAAGGAGAAGAACCGTCCGGGCGGGTCGGGGCTGATCTGGTAGGTGGCTTTCAGCTGCACCTTGATGGTCACTTCGTCGTCGACGGTGTGGCCGGGTGCGCTGTGGCTGATGTGCCAGTCGATGCCGTTGTCGGGGAACGGCTGGGACAGTGAGCAGCCCGCTGCCGCCGCGACGGCATGCAGATAGCCCACCTGCAGTGTCTCCATGCACGCGGTGGTGGCGAGTGTGCCGCGAGAGGGACCCGTGCGCTCGGGCAGCAGCCCGCCCCGCTCGGGCTGCGCTACCGCCATGGCCAACAGCCTTCCGAACCAGGAACTTCCCCGCTGCGGGCCGCTGAACTGCAAAGACCCGTACTCCTGTTGTGTCCTTCCGGCGTACGGCGCAAACAGTACGGGTATCACCGTTCCGGGCAGCGGACGTCGCGTCAACTGCCGAGGGTGAGCGAGGGGTTGTGCTGACATGACGAGCTGGTACGAGGGGCCGCTGGCCGCTTTCGACACGGAGACCACGGGCGTGGACGTGGAGACCGACCGGATCGTGTCGGCCGCCCTCGTGGTCCAGGACGGTCCGGGGTTCCGGCCGCGGGTGAGCCGCTGGCTGGTGAATCCGGGGGTGCCGGTGCCCGAGGCGGCGACGGCAGTGCACGGGCTGACGGAGGATCACTTGCAGCGCAACGGCCGCTGGCCGGCGCCGGTGATGTACGAGATAGCGGAGCAGCTCGCGGAGCAGGCGGTGGCGCGGCGGCCGTTGGTGGTGATGAACGCGCCGTTCGATCTGACGCTGCTGGACCGGGAGTTGCGCCGGCATCGGGCGTCGTCGCTGGGCCGGTGGTTCGAGCGGGCGCCGCTGCTGGTGCTGGATCCGCGGGTGATGGACAAGCATCTGGACCGCTACCGCAAGGGGCGTCGCACGCTGACCGATCTGTGCGCGCACTACGGCGTGACGCTGGACGAGGCGCATGACGCGGCGGCGGACGCGCTGGCCGCGCTGGAGGTCGTACGGGCGCTCGGGCATCGTTTCGCGTCGCGGCTGGAGCGGTTGTCGCCGGCGCAGCTGCACACCTTGCAGGCGTCGTGGCATGCGGAGCAGGCACGGGGTCTTCAGGCGTGGTTCGCGCGCAGCGGTGTGGAGGAGGCGGTGGACCCGGCGTGGCCGCTGCGCCCGGATCTGCCCGCGGCCGCGTGAGACGTCCGGCGGGGACGTCTGCCGGCCGGGGGTGCCGGACATGCGAACGGCACCCTGTCCGTGAAGGGAAGGGTGCCGTGCCGGGGTGGGCGATACTGGGTTCGAACCAGTGACCTCTTCGGTGTGAACGAAGCGCTCTCCCACTGAGCTAATCGCCCGGGAACGCACTGAACAATACAGGTCTCCGCGGGTTCCGTTCAAACCGCTTCGTCACCGCCGCCGGAGCCGGGCCGTGAGGCCGCGCCGCCCGGAGCGCATCATCAGCCGGTGGTTGGCGCGGAAGAAGGGCCGTCCCGGTACGGCGAACCGCCTGAGCAGGGGCAGGTTCACCCGCACCTCCTGCTCGTAGCGGGCGAGGCTGCCGCCGGGGTCGGCGGTGACCGTCCAGCGTGCCCAGCCTTCGAGGTCGCCGGACATCGCGATCTCCAGGACGCCCGTGGCGGGGTCCCGGCGCGTCTCGCGCGCGGTGAAGGTGAGGGTGTACGGCAGCAGGGAGCGGGCGGTGACCACGCCGGTGCGGGCGTCGAGGCGGTGCACGGAGCGGACCTGCGGCCACCACAGCGGGTACGCGTCGGCCCGCTCCAGCTCGGCGTAGACGTCGGCGGGCGGGGCGGGCAGATGCCAGTCGCTGCGGAAGCGGTAGTGGGTCCAGTCCATGGGCGGAAGTCTTCCCCGGGTGCTCGCGGGATCGGGTTGGCTGTGACCTGAGTACCTGGATCTGAGTACGTGCCTAGGTACCGGCGCTCATGCTGTGCCGGGTGACCGCGGCCAGACTCTGGGCCATGACGTACTCTCCGCCGCCTGCCGAGGAGCTGCGGCTCATCGACGCCGAGCTCTGGCAACTCGACGCCCGGCGGGCCCATTTGCTGGCCCGCCGGACCTGGCTGGTGACCGTGCTGCGGCAGGCCGCCGCCCCGGCCCAGGCACCCGCTCCCGCCATCCCGGCATCCGGTTTCGCCCCCGCGCGGGCCGAGGCCGCCGTGCCGCGTGTGCAGAACGTGCTGCTCGTGCTGGGCGGTGTGCTGCTGACCGTCGCGGCGATCGCGTTCACGCTGGTCAGCTGGGGGCATCTGGGCATCGCCGGGCGGGCGCTGGTGCTGGGCGGGGTGACGGCCGCGGTGCTGGCCGCGCCGGTGCCGCTGCTGGCGCGGGGACTGCGGTCGACGGGCGAGGCGGTGGCCGGGCTGGGGCTGGCGCTGACGGTGCTCGACGCGTACGCGCTGCACGAGGTGGCGTTCGCCGGGGCGGACAGCACCGGGTTCGCGGCGGGCGCCGCCGCTGTGCTGGCGGCGGGCTGGGCGGCGTACGGCACGCTGCCGCGGGTGCGGGAGCTGCGGCTGCCGCTGCCCGCCGCGCTGGCGGCCGGGCAGTTGCCGCTGCTGCTGTGGGCGGTGGCGGCGGGTGCGGGTCCGTCGGTGATCGCGGGTGCGCTGCTGGTGACGGCGGCCGGCGACACAGCTGTGGCGCTGCGGTGGGCGGTGCCCGCGGTGCGGGTGACGGCGACGGCCGGGGCGTTCGGGGCGGGCGGCTGCGGTGCGCTGGCGGCCGGCTGGCTGTCGTGGTCGGCGTCCGGTCCGGGCGCGGCGGCCAGGGCGGCGCTGCTTCTGCTGCTCGCGGCGGGGATCGCTGTGGCGGCGGGGCTGCGGTCGCGGGCCGAGGAGCACACGACCGGCCTGTCCGTGGCGGCCGGGCTGCTGGCGGTCGGCGCGTTGGGCGGGCTGGCCCGCTCGGTGCTGCCGGCGATGTGGACGGTGCCGGCGTATCTGGTGTGCGGTGTGGCGCTGCCGGCGGTCGTACGGCGGGCCGCGCTGCCGCGGGCTCTGCGGCGCGGGGCGGTCCTGGCGTCGGTCGCGGTGCAGGGGCTGGCGCTGGTGACGGTGGTGCCGCTGGTGGGGATCGCCCTGCTGGGTCCGGCCTCGTGGGTGGCGCGGATCTGGTCCGGGGCGCCGGACGGGGCGCGGGCCGCGGTGGCGACCGAGGAGGTGTGGCCGCCGTACGCAGGGACGGCTCCGCTGGTGACGGCGGTGGTCGCGGCGGTGTTGGCGCTCACGGTCCGGGACGGTGCCCTGCGGGCGCGGGCCCGGCTCACCGCGCTGACGGCGGCCTGGGCGACGGTGCTGGTGCTGCCGCCGGTGCTGGACATGCCGTACGCCGCGGGGCTGATGGTGCTCGGCGTGCTGACGGCGGGGACGCTGGCGGTGGCGGCACGCGCGCGTGGCGGCGATCTCGCGGTGACGGCGCTCGTCCTGGCCTCGGTCACGTCCGTCGCCGTCGGCTTCGAGGCGCTGGCCGCCCGTGCGGCGACCCCGAGCGTCCTCGCGGTCCTCGCGGTGCTGTTCGCGGCGGCGTCCACGCGGGCGCGCCTGTCCCCTGTGACCGCTCCGGCGGCGCTCGTGCACGCGACGGCACTGGCGTGCGCGGCGGGCGCGGCGGCGGGCTGGGCACCGCAGCACATCGCGCTGCCGGTCCTCGCGGTGCCGGCGGTCGCCGCGCTGGTGGCGCCCCGGACCGGGGGTGCGGCCCGGGTCCCCGTCGAGGTGGCGGGCGGCGCGGCGGGACTCCTCGCGGTGGCCCTGGCCGTCCCCGCGCCGCCGATGCTCGCGCTGGTGCTGGCGTTGTGCGGCGCGATCACCGCGGGCGCGGCGCTGCGCCCGGACCGGCGTGCCCTCGGTCATGCGTCGGCGGCGTTGTTCGTGCTGGCGTCCTGGGTGCGGCTGGCGGCCTGGGAGGTGACGGCGCCGGAGGCGTACACGCTGCCCGCCGCGCTGCCGGCGCTGGTCGTCGGGGTGCTGCGCAGGCGCCGCGGTGTGAGGGCCTCGTCGTGGGCGGCGTACGGCCCCGGTCTCGTCGTCGCGCTGCTGCCGAGCCTGGCCGCCGCGTGGACGGACGCGCACTGGCAGCGTCCGCTGCTGCTGGGCGCGGCGGCCCTGCTGGTGACGCTGCTGGGTGCCCGGCACCGGCTGAAGGCGCCGCTGGTGCTGGGCGGCGCGGTGCTCGCGCTGGACGCGCTGCACGAGCTGGCGCCGTATCTGGTGCAGGTCACCGACGCCCTGCCGCGCTGGGTGCCTCCCGCGCTCGCCGGTCTGCTGCTGCTCGTCGTCGGGGCGACGTACGAGCGGCGGCTGCGGGACGTGCGGCGGGTGCGGGAGGTCCTGGGAGGCATGGACTAGCGGTCGGTCACGGCATCTTGTCGCCGAGCGGGGCGAGGTTCTCGACGGCGGCGAGGCCGTGGAGCGCGGTGTCGTCGGTGGAGATCCAGGCGGCCTCGCTGCCCTCGACGAGGGCGGCGGGGCCGCTGATCCTCTCCGTCCGCCAGGGTGCGGTCTCGCGGTAGCCGTCGGAGTGGTGGAACTTGTCCCGGTCCCGCTGGGCGAGTGCGGTGTCGCCGGTGCGGACGGCGGCGTACGCGTCGAGCCGGGAGTGGCCCTGGAACACCGGGAGTGTGCCGAAGTCGCTGCCGTAGCGGGCCTTCTGCTCGGCCCTGGTGGCGTTGAACCAGCGACAGTAGTCGTAGTACGCCTGCTCGGACTCGGGCATGTCGACGAGGTCGATCAGTTCGGCGCACAGCTCGTCGATGCCGAACACGGCGGACCGGTGGGAGACCTCCACCTTCGGGGTGTCGGCGACGGCGAAGCGGCGGGTGTCGAGGTCGTACAGGCCGCTGCCCCGGACGAAACCATTGGGCTGGGCGGCGATGGTCTCCATCGTGGACAGCACACACGCGCGTGCCTTCTCCCCGATCGACCAGTAGATCCGCAGGTGTCCGCAGCCGTCGATCCGGGCGGCCTCGTCCAGCTCGCCGGGCGGGGCCGCATGAACTGCACCGTCAGGAAGACGAAGAAGGTCTGCGTGGCGAGGAACCTCCCCAGCCAGCGGCACATAGGAGTTGATCAGCTGCATCTTCTGGAACATCACGTACTGCGGGATCAGCGGCGCGTGGTACGGCAGCAGCAGAGTGCCGATCATCAGCGGGAACAGCAGATTCCGGCCGGCGAATCCGATCTTGGCGAAGGCGTACGCGGTGAGGGAGCAGGGGATGAGGACGCCGGCCACGGCGCCGAGCGAGCAGATCAGGGAGTTGCGGAGGCACGTCCGGACGGAGATCTCGGCGCTACCGTCGGCGAGGCCCGTGAAGTCGTCCAGGATCGGACGGGCGGGGAACAGGTCCAGGTGCCGTCCTGCCACCGCTCCGTCAGGTCGGCCTTGTCGAAGCCGAGTCCGTCCTCGGTGAAGAAGGCCTTGCCGTTCCGGCGGAGCCCGAGGCCGTACAGGTACATGATGCAGAAGTAGCCCGTGTCCCCGGGGACCTTCGTCCTGTCGTGGATCGCCTTGAGGGCCGTGAAGTACTCGTCCCGGGTCCAGCCGGCCCGCCGGGTGATACCCCCCGCTGGAAGAGTTTCTTGTCGATGACGAGCGCCACGGTGTTGGAACCGACGGGGATGCCGAGCTGTTTGCCGTCCGCCTGACCGACCGACAGAACGCCCTAGCCGGAAGTTCCGGGTACTCAGATTCCCCGCGTCGATCCGGGACTTGAGGTGCAGGAGGATGCCTCGCTTGTCGTACTTCCGGAGAAAACCGACGGCACTCTGGAAAACATCCGGGGGATTTCCGCCCGCGGCCTGCGTCTGGAACTTCTCCCGGAATGCGACGCAGTCCTGGAAGTCGGTCTTCACTTTGATCTTCGGGAACTTCTTCTCGAAGAGCCTGATGGACTGACTGATCCTCTTCTGCCGCTCCTCGGGACCCCACCATGAGTAACGGATCGTCACCGTTCCGTCGGCCGAGGTGCCGCCGTGGCCCCCGCACCCCGGCGTCGCGGCCAGCCCGAGCGTGGCCGCGGGGGCCCCGGCCGCTTTGAGAATCGTGCGCCTTTCGACGTTCCCGCATGTCACAGTCGGGCCCTCCCCGTAGCTCCGCCACCGCCCATGAATCGTTTCAAGCCAGCGCTTGCCGGCACAAGGCGCGGAGGGATCGGGCGTGCGTCAATGCAGCGGACAGGACTTCTCGCGGGCCCCGGGGAGCACTCGGACGGCCCTCGCCGGGCCTTGCAGGCGGCGCGGCGGCGCCGCCGCAGGTGGGGCGAGAGGGCTGCGGTGCCCGGGACCGGGGGGCTGGGAGGC
>NZ_JALLGL010000324.1 GCF_023072675.1 Streptomyces sp. XM83C | reverse complement strand
ATCCGCACGATCTTCGCCCAGCCCGACGCCGTCTCGGTCCGCGCCCAGCTCGACACCGTCGCCGACGCCTTCGGCAAGCAGTTCCCCAAGGTGAAGGAGATGCTCCTGGAGGCCAAGGACGAGCTGACCGCCTTCGCCGACTTCCCTCACCAGCACTGGAAGAAGATCCAGTCGACCAACCCGCTGGAGCGCTTAAATCGCGAGGTCAAACGCCGGGCCGACGTCGTCCAGGTCTTCCCCAACGACGCCGCCGTCGAACGCCTCGCCACCGCCGTCCTGATCGAGCTGCACGACGAGTGGATCGCCTTCCCTCGCCGCTACCTGTCCAACGAGAGCATGGACAGCCTCTATCCGGACAAGACCACCCTGCTGCCCGCCACCGACGAATGATCGCCTACACCACTCCAAGGGGCACGACCAGCCCCGGTCATGTCCCTTGTCGTGGTGTAGGCGATCAGTCGTTTGATGTGGCGGGCAGGACGACTGTGTCGTCGGGGTAGAGGGCGTCCATGCTTTCGTTGGAGAGGTAGCGGCGGGGGAAGGCGATCCATTCGTCGTGGAGTTCGGCGAGGACCGCGGTGGCCAGGCGGAGGACTGCGGGTGGGTTCGGGAAGACCTGGACGACGTCGGTGCGGCGTTTGATTTCCCGGTTCAGCCGCTCGAGCGGGTTCGTGGACTGGATCTTCTTCCAGTGCTGGTGGGGGAAGTCGGCGAAGGCGGTCAGGTCCTCCTTGGCCTCCAGCAGCATCTCTTTGACCTTCGGGAACTGTCGGCCGAGCATGTCGGCGACGGTGTCGAGATGGGTGCGGACCGCGTCCGCGGTGGGCTGGGCGAAGACCGTGCGGATCGTCGCTGCGACCATCTCCGCCGAGCCTTTCGGGATCACGGCGAAGACGTTACGGACGAAGTGGACCCGGCAGCGCTGCCAGGCGGCGCCGAGCATGACCTTGCGGATCGCTTTGACCAGGCCGCTGTGGCTGTCGGAGATGACCAGGCGGACTCCGCTCAGGCCGCGTTCGCGCAGGTGGCGCAGGAACTGGCTCCAGAAGGCTTCGGTCTCGCTGTCGCCGACCATGACGCCGACGACTTCGCGGCCGCCGTCCTGGGTGACTCCGGTGGCGATGACGACGGCCTGGGAGACGATGCGGTGGTCGACGCGGGCCTTGACGTAGGTGGCGTCGAGGAACAGGTAGGGGAACCGGATGTGGTCCAGCGGCCGGGTGCGGAAGGCGGCCAGCTGTTCGTCCAGGTCCGCGCAGATCCGGGACACCTCGCTCTTGGATATCCCGGTGTCGGAGCCGAGGGCTTTGACCAGGTCGTCGACCGAGCGGGTGGAGACGCCGTGGACGTATGCCTCCATGATGACCGCGTAGAGGGCCTGGTCGATGCGCCGCCGGCGCTCCAGGAGGCTGGGGAAGAAACTGCCGGTCCGCAGTTTCGGGATGGCGAGTTCCAGGTCGCCGGCCTGCGTGGTTACCGTCTTCTCCCGGTGCCCGTTGCGCCAGGTGGTGCGGGTGTCGGTGTGTTCGCCCCACTCGGCGCCGATCTTCGTGGTGGCCTCGGCCTCGATCAGTTCCTGCAGCAGCCGCTCGGCCACCTCCCGGACCAGTTCAAGACCATCCGCCGAACGTAGTGACTCAAGCAGGCGAAGTAGGTCATGCTGGGACAAGGCCATCGTGCACCCCCTGGGGTCGAACTGCCCGTTCACTCCGGACAGTTGCACGGTGGCCTGCCAGTTGAGCAGGGAGCAGACACCGGCAGACGGTGCACCCCAGGGAGCAGAACCCGCGCACTCAACCGCGAAGATCCCCTACACCACACAGCGGGACGCCATCCGAGCCCCGATCCGGTACCCTGTGGATCGAGCGCCCAGGCGGGCGCTGCAGCATGCCACCCAGGCCATGCCGCAGCCGTCGGCCCTGGACGCTCAGGGCTTACCGAAGAGACCTGGTCACGGCCGGTTCACCGAGTTCCGTGCAAGGTTTCGATCAAGCCCCCGCCTTCGTAGCTCAGGGGATAGAGCACCGCTCTCCTAAAGCGGGTGTCGCAGGTTCGAATCCTGCCGGGGGCACAGACTGCGCAGCAGGTCAGAGAGGCCAAGGCCCGCCGTTCAAATCGAACGGCGGGCCCGTTTCATGATCGGATGCCACACGGATGCCACATCCCCACGCGATCTTGATACAGGCTCACCCATTCAGGGGACTGGACTACCTGCATATGACACGTAGAGTGGCCGCACCGGGACGGGTTGGCGCGTCTCCCCCACGCGCGCCAGAGACGCGCGTCCCAGTGACCTGTACGGCGCTGGCGGCGAGGCCGGCCCGAGCAGGCGAGGGGCCCCGTCGCAGTCGTCGACGGGGGCCTTCCGTATCTACCGTAGACCGCCCCGAGGCCGATGGCCCACGGGGCGGGGCGCCTTCACTCAGTCTGGGCGCCTGACGGCCGAGATCAGGCGGAGACGCGCACGCCCGTCGGCCGCTTCCGTGCCGAGCGCCTTCCCGCCACCAGGGCCGCGCCCGGCGTCTGTGAGGTTCCCCCACTCGTGATCATTAAATTTGCCCAGCCAGGCAAAGACAAGAGGTCATGATCCATACAGCGTGGGGCGAGTGCCACTCGATCCGCTGCCCGGCTGGGTACTCACCCGCCGCCGGGAGATCGGGGCCCGCATCCGCGCGGCGCGCCTGCGCGCCGACCTCACGCAGATGCAACTCGGCGAGCGCATCGGCCGGGCCCATCGCACGATCCACCGCTGAGAGTACGGCGTCCGCGTCCCCACCTTGGACGATCTGCTTCTCCTGGCCGACGCGACGGGAGTTCACGTCGCCGACCTGGTGCGGTGAGCGGCCCGCCCTGGTGGTGCTCGCCGTCGAGCGGGCCGCCGTCCCCGACGCCGGTGAGACCCGGCCAAGAGCCCGGCGCCGGGGGATGGTGACGGCCGCCCCCGACGGGGTGGCAGGAACGGCCGCCAGTCTCTCTACCGGCCGAGCGGGCGGACCGGGTACGTCTGCTGCGGTACGGGCACGCACCGCACGGCGTGGATGTACAGCGTCGCGCCGGCCCCGGAGGCGCCAGGGTTGTCGACCCGCACGTACTCCTCGCCCGGCCGGATGGGCTTGTCGCATCGGGCGCAGATCACGGGCGGCGTCCCCTCGTCAGCCGGGCCAGGGCCATGCCGGTGGCGCACTGGGTGACGTCGTCGACGCACTGCTCGCACTCGCCGACGTGCGCCTGGAGCGCGCAGTTCGCGGGCGACCGCGATGTGCGAGCGGCAGGCGCGCGGGTACCAGCGGCCCCCGAGATCGGGCTCTGCGCTGAGCCCGGTGGTGCGCACGCCGAGATCGACGGCCGTGTGCACGGTGAGCGGCTCCCCACCCCACACGCACGCGGCGCCGCGGACCTGGTCCGGGGTCAGCTTGGCGGGCGAGGGCATTACGAGGAGGCCCTCGACCTCCGGCGGAATGTCATACGTCGTACTGCTGCTCGCGGTCTCGCTGGGCACGGCGCTGCCTCCCCGATCGATGGTGCTCCGATTCACGGAGACGACCGTAGGGGCGGCACAACAGGGGATGGGGCAGGAATCCTGCCCCATCGTCAGGCTGCCAGGAGGCCCAGCTTCACCGCCAGTTCCGAGGCGCGCCGGCGCCGCTCGGGCTGCTGCGCCTCCGTCTCCTCAAGGATGATCCGCCGGGCGTAGCCGTTGTACTGGATCGTCTCGGGGGCGGCCTCCCAAGCCTTGTCCAGCGTGGCCAGTGCGGTATCGGGCTGCCCGTCGAGCTGGTAGCCGCGGGCCTCCTCGATGCGGTGCCGTGCCCGGCGCGGCCGGGACTTGATGACGGTCTTGTCGGCGCGCGCGGCCTGCCGCACCGACTCACCGCCCTGGTGCAGCTCGACCGCCACCGTCACGGCGTGCGCGCCCATGATGGCCCGGCTGAAGCTGGTGACCGGGTGGTAGTAGTCGGCGGGCAGCTTGCGGGATGTCTTCTCCGCCTTGTCCCACCAGCCCCACGCCTCGCCGCTCTCCCCGCGGCGGGCCGCCGTGTACCCGGCCTCGGCCTGCAGCGCGCCGGCGATCGCCAGGACGTCGTCGCTGGCGTCGGGCAGGTGCGGCTCGAGGTAGCGCAGTGCCTCCATGGTGACGGCGTCGGCGGCGTCGTAGTGGTTCGGGCCCGAGTCGCGGTGGGCCTGTGCGGCCAGCCAGGCGGCGACGCCGATAGCGTGCGGGTCCTCGCTGTCCTGGGCCGCGACCATGCCGCGCTCGGCGACGCGCCAGAGCAGGGAGGAGTCGGGCTGGTAGGCGACGAAGAACTGGCTGAGGCTGTAGACCTCGGAGAGGACGGCCTGTGCTGCGCGCCGTGCGGGGGCGGTGTCGGCCTGGCGGACGGCCAGCTGCGCGTCGCGGATCAGGTCCGGCAGCAGCGCGCCCACGACCTCGCGGTGGTTCGGTGCCTCGTGGCGGGCCGCCCACGCCCGGTCCAGGCGGTGCCGCAGGTGCTGCGTCGACGGTGCCTCGTGGTCCGAGGCGGCGAGCGGGAAGGCGTCGACGGCAGCCTTCACCGCGGCAAGCCGCGGGTGGCCGGGCCCGACGAACAGGTCGACGTGCATGCTCTGATCACCTGTCAGGTCGGCCAGGTCGCGGACGCGGAGCAGTTCGGCGATGCGCAGGATGATGGGCAGCTTCGGCGTTTGGAGCGTGCCAGTCTCCACCTGTTTCAGCCACGAGGGGCTCTTGCCGAGCAGGCCGGCGAGCACCGGCCGGTTCATGCCGCGGCGCTGGCGGAGGATCTGCAAGCGCTGTCCGAAGGCCAGCGGGTCGGAGTACGGGTCCGGGGTAGCATCAGATGGCATGGTCTCGCCCCTCTCTGATCAGGTCGCACTGCCAGGGTATGGGGCGAGACCTTTCTCGTGTGGCGGCAAGCGCGATGTTCCTGCGTCCGGGCATGACGAAACGCCCCCTGCCCACCCCCACGACGGGGGTGTGCAGGGGGCGTTCGTGTTCACCGCGCGAAGAGGGAGACAGCGCCGGTGGCGGCGCCGGCCACACCGGCGAGGACACCGATCGTGGGCACTGGCCAGCGGGCGCGCTCCAGCGCGCGGATGCGGGCCTCGTGGTCGGCGACGTCGTCGCGCAAGTTCTTCGTCTCGTTCAGGACGCCGTCGATCTTGGCTTCGATCCGGTGTACCGCCTTCGACAGCCCCCGCACCCCCTGATACGTCTGCGCCGGGCTGATGTACACGCCCGGATCGGGGCTCGTCATCGCGCTGCTCCCTCGCCAGGCGGGTTGTAGGCGGGCGGGCGCGCCCACCCCAGCAGCACACCGGCGACCACGCGCAGCGGCTCCCACCCGATGCGGCCGGCGGCCTCCTCCAGCACGCGGAACAGCGCGTAGTACAGCGTCGTGAGGGTGGCGGTGACGGTGGCGTCGTCGAGGTCGAGCCCGGCCCGCGCGGCGAGACCGAGGAGCACGCCTACGGCGATGGGGACGACAGTGCGCATCAGCGACGCGAAAAGGTTCATGACGGGGGTCCTCTATACGGCGGCACCCGCCTGGCCGCCAGGAGCTGGACGGCGTGCTACTCGAAGACGTCGAGGGCGCCCTGTGGAAGCAGTGGATGTTCGAGGTGGAGGGCTTTCCCATCGCCCGCACTGCGGTCCCACCGCTCGACCGCCTGGTCGTCGCCGTCGACCCGGCCGTCACGACGACGGACACCGCGGACCTGACCGCCTTCACGGTAGCCGGCAGTTCCTACCCGCTGGAGCGGATGTGCGGCGACCGCCGTGCCTGCGGCTACGAAGCCCCGACCATATGCCTGGGCGTTCGGGTCCTCGTAATAGGGGCCGCCGTTGTAGCGGGCGGCGAGCTCTTGCATCTGCTCGCGAGTCATCTGTTCCGGGGGTACATCGGCGAAGCCGCTCTCCGCCTTGAGCTGGGCAAGGTACTCCGAGGCGACGAAGATGTTCTGTGCGGAATCCTTGATCGCCTCCACGACCTGGTCCCGTTGCGCGTCCGTGAGGTGGTGCGGGTCGTAGCCGAGCACCTCGGCGACACGGCGAACCTGGATGGACAGAGGGCCCATCGACGTCTCGTCGGGGTCCTTGGCGAAAGGCAGGACTTTGCGGCCTTCGTACGCCAGGTCGTCCGCGATGGCGGGATCGCCCATGACCTCCTGCCAGGCGATGCCGGCGACCATTTCGGGAGGCAGGCCCGCGTCATGTGCGGCGGCCTTGATGCCACGATCGCCTTCGGCGCCTACCTGCCCACGGATCTGTCCGCCGCGCTGGAGCTGGTGGCACGCGGGGTGCGGGCAGGGGTTCTCTCACTGGAGACGGGCGTACGACTGCTGGTCGATGCCGGCTTCCCGATCGAAGACGCCGCGCTCGAGGTGGAACGCATCCGGGCGAGTGCCGCGCCCTCGGCGGCCACACCCACGACGGACAGCACCGAGGAGGAGGAAGGTGGCCAAGCCGCGTGATCGCGTACACGTCGGCAGGCACACCAGGCACCCACGCGGGTTAGAGGGCTTCTCGAAACCGAGTGTGGAGCTGGGGGTTCCGTACGGGCGTGCTGTTCAGGTGATTGTGGCCGCGCGGGGGCATGAAGGCAGGGCCTCTCGGTAGCACAGAGGGTGTCTACGCCAC
>NZ_JALLGL010000323.1 GCF_023072675.1 Streptomyces sp. XM83C | reverse complement strand
GGCGGGTGCCGGGCGGCGGGCGGTGTCGCTGATCCGGATCAGGATGCCGACCAGGGCCCAGTTGGCGATGACGGACGAACCGCCGTACGCCAGGAACGGCATCGTCATACCGGTGAGCGGGATGAGGCCCATCACACCGCCGGCGACGACGAACACCTGGAGGGCGAACGCGCCGGACAGGCCGATGGCCAGCAGCTTGCCGAAGGGGTCGCGGGCGGCGAGGGCGGTGCGCACACCGCGTTCCACGATCAGCCCGTAGATCAGCAGGATCGCCATGACACCGGCGAGGCCCAGCTCCTCGCCGAAGGTGGCGAGGATGAAGTCGGAGTTGGCGGCGAAGCGGATCAGGTCGGAGTGGCCCTGGCCGAGGCCGCTGCCGAGGGTGCCGCCGGAGCCGAACGCCCACAGGGCCTGCATGGCCTGCTCGGAGTGGCCGACGACGCCCTGCCGGGAGAGCGTGTACTCGCGCATCGGGTCCAGCCAGGCGTCCACACGCTGCTGGATGTGCGGTTCGAAGGAGGCCACGCCGACGGCGCCGACCGCGGACATCAGCAGACCGAAGACGATCCAGCTGGTCCGCTCGGTGGCGACGTACAGCATGATCACGAACATGCCGAAGAACAGCAGTGACGTACCGAGGTCGGTCTCGAACACCAGGATGAGGATCGAGATCGCCCAGACGACGAGGATCGGGCCGAGGTCGCGGCCGCGCGGCAGATACAGCCCCATGAAGCGGCGGCTGGCCAGCGCGAGCGCGTCCCGCTTCACCATCAGATAGCCGGCGAAGAAGATCGCCAGGACGATCTTGGCGAACTCACCGGGCTGGATGGAGAAACCGGCGACGGAGATCCAGATCTTCGCGCCGTAGATGTCCTGGCCGAGGCCCGGCACGAGCGGCAGCAGCAGCAGGAACAGCGCGCCCACCATGGAGATGTAGGTGTAGCGCTGAAGGACCCGGTGGTCCTTGAGGAAGATCAGCACGGCGATGAACAGGGCGATGCCCATCGCGGTGTACATCAGCTGCCGTGGCGCGGCCGTGCCCGCCTGCTTGATCGACTGGAGCAGCTTGGACTGGTCCAGCCGCCAGATCACCACGAGCCCGAGCCCGTTGAGCAGCGTGGCCAGCGGCAGCAGCAGCGGGTCCGCGTACGGCGCGAACTTGCGGACGACGAGATGGCCGACGCCGGCCAGCAGGCCGAGGCCGATGCCGTAGCTCAGCAGGCCGGAGGGCACCTCGTCGTTGATCGCCAGGCCCACGTTGGCGTAGGCGAAGACCGGGATGGCGACGGCGAACACCAGCAGCGCCAGCTCGGTGTTGCGGCGGCTCGGCGCGCCGATGGCGCCGATCGTGGACGTGTGGTGCGTCGGCGAGTTGGTGGTACTGCTCATCGTGTGACGGGGCCTCTCACGGCTTGCCTACTGCGTACCGCAGTTGTTGACGACCTTTTGCTCCTCCTCCGAGAGGGTGGGGCCGGGGTTGGGCGTCGCGGTCGGGGACGGGCTTGCGTTCGGGGACGAGGGTGTCGTGGGCTCCTGGGTCTGTGTGGGACTCGGTGATGCCTTGGACGTGAGGGAGGCGGGAGTGGTTCCCGTGGTGCCTCCGGCCTGTCCCTGGCCCGTCTGCGCGTTCTGCTCGTTCTCCGCGGACCGCTGTTCGGCCGCCTTGCGGCAGGCGGAGGCCTGCACGGCGAGGTCGTCGATCTTGCGTTGCGCGGTGGCGAGGTCTCCCTCGGCGATCGTGTTCTCGACCTGCTTCTGCCAGTACGGCGGCAGGTACTTGAGTTCGATCTCGGGGTGGTCCTTCTCCAGCTTCGACAGCGACACCCACGCCAGGTCCTGGCTGATGCCGCGGTACAGCGCGACATGGCCGTTGTTGCTGCCGACGTAGTACTGGGTCTGGGTCCAGCGGTAGCCGCCGTACAGGCCGCCGCCGACGACGGCGAGCGCGAGCGCGCCGTACAGGGAACGCTTCAGCCATTTGCGGCCGTTGCGCGGCTTGGTGAGGTCCTCGGCGGAGTGCGTGCCGAAGGTGCCCGCCGGGACGTATCCGGTGGTGTCGCCGGAGCCGGGCGGCCCGAACTCGCCGCCCCCGCTGCTCTGCCGGCCGAGGCCCGCGGCGCGGCCCGCCGGGGTCTGCATGATGCCGTTGTCGTGCGGCTGGTGCTGGTTCTCGGCGACCGCGCCGACGACGACCGGGGTGTCGGAGAGCTGCCCGGCGAGGGTGTCGCCGGTGTCCAGGTCGAGGACGTCGGCGACGATCACGGTGATGTTGTCGGGGCCGCCGCCGCGCAGCGCGAGCTGGATCAGCGCCTGCACGGTCTCCTCGGGGCCGCGGTAGTCGGCGAGGGTCTCCTCCATCGTCTGGTGGGAGACCACGCCGGACAGGCCGTCGGAGCAGATCAGATAGCGGTCGCCGGCCCGCACCTCGCGGATCGACAGGTCGGGCTCGACGTGGTCGCCGCTGCCGAGGGCCCGCATGAGCAGCGACCGCTGCGGGTGCGTGGTCGCCTCCTCCTCGGTGATGCGGCCCTCGTCGACGAGGCGCTGCACCCAGGTGTGGTCCTGGGTGATCTGGGTGAGGACGCCGTCGCGCAGCAGATAGGCGCGGGAGTCGCCGACGTGCACCAGGCCGAGCCGCTGACCGGTCCACAGCAGGGCCGTCAGGGTGGTGCCCATGCCCTCCAGCGAGGGGTCCTCTTCGACCATCTGGCGCAGCTGGTCGTTGGCGCGCTGTACGGCGGTGCCGAGCGCGGTGAGGATGTCGGAGCCGGGGACGTCGTCGTCGAGGGCGACGATGGTGGAGATCACCTCGGAGGAGGCGACCTCACCGGCGGCCTGGCCGCCCATGCCGTCGGCGATCGCGAGGAGCCGGGGCCCGGCGTACCCGGAGTCCTCGTTGCCCTCGCGGATCATCCCCTTGTGCGATCCGGCGGCGAAGCGCAGTGACAGACTCATGCCCACCTCGCCCGTCGGCTCCGCATGCAGCCGCTCGTGTCGAGCCACACTGCCCACCCTCCGGTCGGGAGCGCGCCGGGCTGCTGGGTGTGGCCCGCCTCCGCGTGCTCGCTCCGCTCGCGCTCATTCATGACGTAGCACTACTTCCGCAGCTCGATGACGGTCTTGCCGATGCGGATCGGTGCGCCCAGCGGAATCGGCGTGGGAGTCGTCAGCCGCGTTCGGTCGAGGTAGGTGCCGTTGGTGGAACCCAGGTCCTCGACGATCCACTGGCCGTCGCGGTCCGGGTAGATCCTGGCATGGCGGCTGGAGGCGTAGTCGTCGTCCAGCACGATCGTGCTGTCGTGCGCCCGGCCCAGCGTGATGGTCTGGCCCTGGAGCGCGACGGTGGTGCCGGTGAGGGTGCCCTCGGTCACGACGAGCTTGGTCGGCGCGTTGCGGCGCTGGCGGCTGCCGGCCGGCTGCTGGCGCTGCTGCGGCGGCGCCTGCCGTGCGGCGGCCTGCGGGCGGCCGGCATCCCGGCGCCCGGCCCGCTGTGCTCCGCGCTGCGTGACACGCGTACCGAACAGGTCGCTGCGGATGACCTGCACGGCCACGATCACGAACAGCCACAGGACGGCCAGGAAACCCAGCCGCATGACCGTGAGGGTCAGCTCTGACATTGCCCCCGCTTCACCCTTCGGCTTGCCTATAGATAACGGTGGTGCTGCCCACGACGATCCGCGAGCCGTCGCGGAGCGTAGCGCGGGTGGTGTGCTGCCCGTCCACCACGATGCCGTTGGTGGAGCCGAGATCCTGGATCGTCGAGGGCGTTCCGGTCCGGATCTCGCAGTGCCTGCGGCTCACGCCGGGGTCGTCGATCCGCACGTCGGCGTCGGTGCTGCGGCCCAGTACGAGGGTCGGGCGGGAGATCTGGTGGCGTGCGCCGTTGATCTCGATCCAGTAGCGGGTGCGGCCGCCGGGCATGGGGCCGGGCGGCGGGCCCGCCGGGGCCCGGTAGGGTGCGGCGGGCTGCGGGTAGCCGTAGCCGCCGGGGCGCGGGGGTGCGGCGGCCGGACCGGCGCCGGGTGCCTGCTGGCTGGTGGAGGAGGCGAGGGTGCGGCTGCGCACGCGGTACAGGCCGGTGTCGAGGTCGTCGGCCTTCTCCAGGTGGACCTTGATCGGGCCCATGAAGGTGTACCGCTGCTGCTTGGCGTAGTCGCGCACCATGCCGGCCAGCTCGTCGCCGAGCTGGCCCGAGTAGGGGCTGAGGCGCTCGTAGTCGGGTGCGCTCAGCTCCACGATGAAGTCGTTGGGTACGACTGTGCGGTCACGGTTCCAGATGGTGGCGTTGTTGTCGCATTCGCGCTGGAGCGCGCCGGCGATCTCCACGGGCTGGACCTCGGACTTGAAGACCTTGGCGAAGGTGCCGTTGACCAGACCTTCGAGACGCTGCTCGAACTTCTTCAGGACTCCCATGGGGCACCTCCTCCGTCGTTCCTGCCGTCCTGCTGCCCGCGGTGCGGGTACTGCCTTGCCCGGTACTGCTTACTGATCGTATCCACGCGCCGGTGAATCGGCTGGTTCCCCCTGCTCGGCCCGGTCGACGGGTGTCGACGTCCTCTTGGTACCCCCCTGGGGAGTAGTTCTGCCCAGGATCGTAGAGGCGGCCACAGACCAGTGTCCCGCACCTGGAGCGGCTCCCTGTACGGCTCCTGCGGGGACGTCCGGGAACGGTACGAGGTTGATACGCGGCCGGGGCGGTGCCGAGACGGAACGCGGGGACCGGCCCCCGGCCCCCGGCGCACGGGCCGACGTGCCCCACCTGGGGCGGGGCGCGGGGGCGGGGTGCGGGCGGAGGAAAGGGATGTGAATCCACCCCGCCCGGCGTGCTAATGTTCTGCATGTCGGAAGGCGCCGGACCCCCAGGGGGACGGAGCCGGAGGACACACCCAATGCGCGGGTGGCGGAATAGGCAGACGCGCTGGATTCAGGTTCCAGTGCCCGCAAGGGCGTGGGGGTTCAACTCCCCCCTCGCGCACCATCACCGGAAGGCGGCATCGTTCTCACGATGCCGCCTTTCTCTTTCACCCCCCGGATTGTTCTGTGATGAACATCTCAGGGTCCGTCAGGTCCAGTCGGCCGAGGAGATGGCGTACGGCGGTCATCAGCTGGGCGTCGTCGTCCGCCCCGGTCTCCGGGTCCACCTCGATGTCCACCTCGATGTCCGGGTCGACGCCGTGGTTCTCCAGCCCGCCGCCGACCCCGTCGAACACGTACCGGAACTCCGGCTGGGTGGTCACCGTGCCGTCGACGAGGGGGTGCCGGGGCCACGTCGCGATGACGCCGCCCCAGGTGCGCCGGCCGATCAGCGGGCCGAGGCCGAGCGCGCGGAAGGCATGGCTGAAGATCTCCCCGTCGGAGCCGGTGTGCTCGTCGATCAGCAGGGCCATCGGGCCGGCCGGCGCGTCCTGAGGGCAGGGGCGCACCCCGCTCCACCGGCCGTGCTCGGCGCCGTACCGGCGCTGGGCGAGGCGGGCCAGCAGCAGCGGTGAGATGTGGCCGCCGGTGTTGTGGCGGACGTCGACGATCAGTCCCGGCAGGTCGACGGCCCGCTGGTAGCCGCGGACGAACTCGGCGTACCCGGTGGCGAACATGTCCGGGACGTGGACGTAGCCGAGCCGGCCGTCGGACGCCTGAAGGACGCGGCGCCGGTTGCCCTCCACCCAGTCCCGGTAGCGGGCGGCGGTCTCGCTGCCGGTGGCCCTCACGCACACCCGGCGGGGCGGGGCATCGCCGCGCCGCACGGTCAGCTCGACCTCCTGCCCGGCCGCCCCGACCAACAGCTCGCCGGGTCCGCGCGGGCCGACGGGGCGGCCGTCGACGGCGACGACGGTGTCGCCGGGCCGGATGTCGGTGCCGGGGCGGCGGCAGGGCGAGGTGGCGTCCGGGTTCCACGGGTCGCCGGTGAGGACGGCGGCGATCCGCCAGGCCTTGATGTCGCCGGTGTCCCAGTCGACGCCGAGGAAGCCCTGGGTGTGGCGGGGGGTGTCGAGGTAGTCGCCGCCGCGTTCGTAGGCGTGCGAGGCGCCCAGCTCGCCCTGCATCTCCCAGATCAGGTCGGACAGTTCGGAGCGGGTGGCGACCCGGTCCACCAAGGGCAGATAGCGCTCGTACACGGCGTCCCAGTCGACGCCGTCCATGCCCGCGTGCCAGAAGTTCTCCCGTTGCAGCCGCCAGGCCTCGCGGAACATCTGCCGCCACTCCTCGCCGGGGTGCAGCGGCACCCGCAGCCGGGCCAGGTCGACCCAGCCGGTGGCGCGGCCCGGCCGGGCGTCGGGCGAGTCGTCGTCGTCCTCGATCTCCAGGGGGGCGCCGGCCCGCAGGACGCGCAGCCGGGCGCCGCAGCGGTACGCCAGCACGTCCGCGTCGGCGCGTACGTCCAGGTCGTCGACCTGCACCAGGCATTCGGTTCGGGTGATGTGCTCCAGGTCGAGGAGATCGACCTGGCCGCCGGTCGCGGCCCGCGGGTCCAGGGGGTCGGCGGGGGTGAGGGGCACCGACCACAGCAGGACCTTGCCGTGCAGGGGGAGGAGGCGTACGTAGCGTGATTCGGGGACGGGGAAGGGCACCACCCGGTCCTCGATGCCGTCCAGGTCGATGACGACCCGGCCGTCCTCGTCGGGCACGACGAGGACGGCCGGGTCGCC
>NZ_JALLGL010000322.1 GCF_023072675.1 Streptomyces sp. XM83C | reverse complement strand
CCCCGGAACTCCGCACCCAAGGGCTCCCGGGGCCCGGCACCCCACTCCCCCCACAGAACCCGACCGACCACCCAACCTCCCGACTCAGACGGACACACCATGCCCCACTCCACCACCCCCGCCCTGAACTGGATCGACGGCGCCTGGACCGACTCCCCCGTCCACGACGACAGCTACGACCCCGCCACCGGCACCCACATCGGCACCTACGCCAAGGCCACCCGCGACCAGGTCGAGCAGGCCATCGCCGCCGCGGACCGTGCCTTCCGCAACACCTCCTGGCGCCACGACCGCCAGCGGCGCGCCGCCGTCCTCAACGCCATGGCCGACCGCATCGAGGAACACCGCGACGAACTCATCGACCTCCTCGCCCTCGACAACGGCAAGGTCAAGGCCGAAGCCGCCCTCGAGATCGACATGGTCGCCCCCAAGCTGCGCTACAACGCCGCACTCGCCCTCAGCGACTTCGGCCGCGCCGCCGAGATACGCCCCGGCCGCTACTCGATGGTGGTCCGCGAACCCCTCGGCGTCGCCGGCGTCATCACGCCGTGGAACTCCCCGGTCATCCTGACCATCCGCTCCCTGGCCCCCGCCCTGGCGGCCGGCTGCACAGCCGTCGTCAAGCTCCCCGAACAGACCGCCCAGATCAACCGCCTGTTCACCGAGATCATCACGCAGACCGAAGGCCTGGAGCCCGGCGTCCTCAACATGCTCACCGCCGACCGCGACGCCGCAGCGGCTCTCATCGACTCACCCGATGTCCCCGCCATCAGCTTCACCGGCAGCACCGCCACCGGAAAGGCCATCTCCGCCGCCGGCGCCGCCCACCTCAAGCGCTTCGGCCTGGAACTCGGCGGAAAGACCCCGATCATCCTCTTCGACTCCGCCGACCTCACCGAGGCTCTGCCGGTCGTCGAGAAGGCCCTGACCACTTTCGCCGGCCAGTTCTGCATGACCGGGAGCCGTCTGCTCGTCCACCGCTCCCTCGCCGACCAGGTCCGCGACCAGCTCGCCCAGCGCCTGCGCGCCGTCCGGCCCGGCCCCGCCGCCGACCCCGACAGCGACATGGGCCCCCTCATCGACCAGGCCAACGTCACCCGCGTCAACACCCTCGTCGACGACGCCATCGCCGCCGGCGCCCGCCCGATCGTGCGCGGCGGCCCCGTCACCGAGGGGCCCCTCGCCGACGGCGCCTTCTACCGCCCCACCCTCCTCGAAGTCGACGACTCCTCCCTGCCCATCGTCCAGGAGGAGGTCTTCGGCCCGGTCCTGACCATGCAGGTCTTCGACACCGAGAGCGAGGCCGTCGCCCTCGCCAACGACAGCGTGTACGGCCTGGCCGCCAGCGTCTGGAGCCGCGACGTCGACCAGCCGCTGCGCGTCGCCCGCGAACTCGAGGCCGGCACCGTCTGGATCAACGACTGGGCCACCATCTACGACGAGTTCGAAGAGGGCGGCTACAAGCACAGCGGCCAGGGCCGCCTCAACGGCATCGCCGCCCTCGAGGACTTCACCGAGTACAAGCACATCGCTCTGCGCCCCGGCACCATCGAGCCCTGACCGCCGCCCGGCCCGGCGGCACCCTCCGCCGGGCCGGGCCCGCGCAGCACACCTCGCCGCCCGGCCCTCACCCGGCCGGAGCACCGCCACGGGCGCCACCACACCCCTGTACGCACCGCAGCACACACCACCGTCAGGAAGAAAATGGCACACCTGAAGATCATCGTCGCCAGCACCCGACCGGGCCGCGTCGGCCTGCCCGTCGCCAAATGGGTCGAGGCGGAGGCCCGCGCGCACAAGGGCTTCGACGACATCGAACTCGTCGACCTGGCAGAGGTCGGTCTGCCCTTCATGAACGAACCGAACCACCCACGACTGGGCCAGTACGTCCACCAGCACACCCGTGACTGGAGCAAGAAGGTCGCCGAGGCCGACGCCTTCGTCTTCGTCATGCCGGAATACAACTACGGCTACAACGCCGAACTGAAGAACGCCATCGACTACCTGTACAACGAATGGCAGTACAAGCCCGTCGGCCTGGCCAGCTACGGCGGCGTCTCCGCCGGCACCCGCGCCGCCCAGATGATCAAACAGGTGGTCACCACCCTCAAGATGGTCCCCCTGAACGAGGCGATCTCCATTCCCTTCGTCCATGACCTCCTCGACGACGACAGGACCATCGTCCCCAACGACGTCATGCGCGAGGCGGCCACTCTGATGCTCGACGAACTCGCCCGCGTCGAAGCGGCCCTCCGCCCCCTGCGGACCTCACAGCCGGACAGCGACTGACCACCCGCCCGCATCCGCCGGCGCCCACCGCCGCCGAGCGCGGCCCCGTCCGCGCCTTCCGGCCCGGACCCTCTGACGCGGGGCGCCCCTCTGCGGGCGCCCCGCGGTCCTGTGCACAGGGACACAGGGGGCAAAGGTTCGTGGACCGGATGTGCGGGGGAACATGAGGCATGCATCCGGACCAGTGGCATCTCGGCGACGACCTCGACGAATTCCATCTGCGGGCCGGCGGATTCCTCCGCTCGCGGCCCGTACCGCACAACACCCCCCTCACCACCCTGGAGAAGTGGCGCAACCAGCCGGGCGCCTACGAGCCCGGCACCGTGCTCTTCGGGCGGCTGGAGGCGGACGGCGCGACCGAGGCCGTGTTCTACCGCCCGCCGAGCAACCGGCTGACCCTCACCCCGCTCACCCCCGAACGCGCCGACACGCTCGCCGCTCACCTGCTCGACCGGCTGCCCGAGCAGCGGGCTCCCCTCGCCGGCGTCACCGCCGACCGGGAGACCGCCGAGGCGTTCGCCGAAGCCTGGGCCCGCCGCACCGGCGCCAGGCCCGCCGTACGGGTCCGCATGGGGCTGTACCGGCTGGGCACGCTCACCCCGCCCGACCCGTACCCGAAGGGTCGCGGCAGGCCCGCCGACCTCGACGACCTGCCGCAACTGCTCGACTGGTGCCGCGAGTTCGCCGCCGACGTCGGCGAGGACGTCACCGTGGACCCCGCGACCTGGGCCGGGACCCGCTTCGCCGAGAAGCGCTACACGTTCTGGGAACTGCCCGACGGCACCCCCGTGTCGATGGCGGGCGCCAACCCGATGGTCGCCGGCATGGTCCGTGTCGACCCCGTCTACACCCCCGCCCCGCTGCGCGGCCGGGGCTACGGGGCCGCCGTGACCGCCGAGGTGTGCCGCGCCGCGCGCGAGGCGGGCGCCACGGAGGTCGTGCTGTACACGAACGCCGCGAACCCCACCAGCAACGCCCTGTACCGGAGGCTGGGGTTCGAGCGGGCGGCCGACTGGGCGGTGTACGACTTCTCGTACGACACCCGATGACGCCTCCCCGGAAAGGGAGCCGACGGCCCGTCAGCGGCGCGGCGGGAGCTTCGGCCGTGACCGGTCCGGTACGTCGCTGTAGTCGGGCGGCGTCGCGGGCGGGTTGGTCTCCAGCAGCTCCAGCGCGAGCTGTACGGCGTCGTCGAGCTGGGCGTGCCGCCCTTCGGCCCAGTCGAGGGGGGTGCGCAGCGCCTCGACGTCGGGGGTGACGCCCTGGTTCTCCACGGACCAGCCGTAGGCGTCGAACCAGGCCGCGTTCATCGGCACCGTGATGACCGTGCCGTCGCCGAGGCGGTGGCGGCCGGTCATGCCGACGACACCGCCCCAGGTGCGCTGCCCGACGACCGGGCCCAGCTTCAGCAGCTTGAACGCGGCGGTGATCATGTCGCCGTCGGAGGAGGTCGCCTCGTCGCACAGGGCGACGACCGGGCCGCGCGGCGCGTTGGAGGCGTACGACACCGGCTCGGCGTCGCGGGTGAGGTCCCAGCCGAGGATACGCCGGGTGAGTTTCTCCACGACGAGTTCGCTGATGTGCCCGCCGGCGTTGCCGCGCACGTCCACGATCAGCGCGGGCAGGGACATCTCGCGGCGCAGGTCGCGGTTGAACTGGGCCCAGCCGGAGCCGCCCATGTCGGGGATGTGGAGGTAGCCGCAGCGTCCGCCGCTCAGTTCGCGGACGACCTCGCGGCGTTTGGCGACCCAGTCCTGGTAGCGCAGGGGGCGTTCGTCGACGAGGGGGACGACGGCGACCCGGCGGGCCCGGCCGGCCTCGCCCTCGGCGGGGGTGAACGTCAGCTCCACCGTCGTACCCCCGGCTCCGGCGAGCAGCGGGTACGGTCCCGTGACCGGGTCGACTGGGCGGCCGTCGACATGGGTGAGGACGGCGCCTTCGCGGATGCCGGTGCCGGCGAGCGGGGAGCGGGCCTTGGAGTCGGAGGAGTCGCCGGGCAGGATGCGTTTCACCGTCCAGCCGGCTTCCCGGCGCACGAAGTTCGCGCCGAGCAGGCCCTGCCTGCGCTGGTAGTGCGGGGGGCCCTCGTCGCGGCGGGCTGCGGAGACATAGGCGTGGGAGGTGCCGAGTTCGCCGAGCGCCTCGCGCAGCAGGTCCGCGAACTCGTCGGGGGTGGCGACGCGTTCGACGAGCGGCCGGTACTGGGCGAGCACCCCGTCCCAGTCGACACCGCTCATCCCCGGGTCCCAGAAGTAGGCGCGGATCAGCCGGCCCGCCTCCTCGTAGGCGCCGCGCCACTCGGCGCCCGGGTCGGCCTCGTGGAGGATGCGGCGCAGATCGATCCAGGTGGTGGAGTCGCTGTCGCCGATCTCCGTGGCGGGCACGGCCCGCAGATCGCCCTCGTCCATGACGACGAGCCGGGTGCCGTCGCCGCTGACGGCGAACCAGTCGAGGTGGCCGACCAGCTCGGACCGCTTCGCCTTGACGAGGTTGAAGTGCTCCAGGGTGGGCCGCTCGCTGGGGTCGCCCGGGTTGGCGAACGTCTCACCGAGCGCGCCGGAGATCGGCCAGCGCAGCCACACCAGCCCGCCGCCCGCGACCGGGTGCAGGGCGCTGTACTTGGACGCCGGCACCGGGAACGGTGTCACCCGGCTCTCCAGGCCCTCCGCCTCCACGGTGACGCTGCCGTCGCCGGTGTCCTCGTCCTCCAGCGGGTCCAGGCCGCCGGCGGCGGGTCGGCCCTCCGGGTTCAGGGCGAACGGGGACGGTGTCGCCGACGACAGGGGCACCAGGTAGGGGCGGCAGCCGAGCGGGAAGGACAGATCGCCGGTGTGGACGTCGTACACCGGGTCGAAGCCCCGCCACGACAGGAAGGCGAGATAGCGGCCGTCACGGGTGAAGACGGGATTCTCGTCCTCGAAGCGGCCGTCGGTGACGTCGACGATCCACTGGTCCCTGATCCGGGCGAGTTTGATCTGTCGCAGGGAGCGGCCGATGCCGGGATGCGACCAGGCCAGCCAGGAGCCGTCCGGCGCGAACGCGAGGTCGCGCACGGGCCCGTTGGTGGAGCGCAGCAGTTCGGTGACCTCGCCGTTGGAGCCCTCGGTGACGTCGAGGAGGAGCAGCCGCCCGTCGTGCGCGGCGATCGCGAGGCGCTCACCGGCCGGGTCGGACACCATCTCCAGCACCCGGCCCAGCTCACCGGAGGCCAGCCGGCGGGGGGCGCGGTCGCCGGTGGCGCGCGGCAGATGACCGACCTCGACGGCGTCCTCGCCCTCGGCGTCGGTGACATAGGCGACCTGGCCGGTGGAGCCGAGCATCTCCGGCAGTCGTACGCGTACGCCGGGGGTGTCGGTGAGGGTGCGGGCGGGGCCGTCGCGGTGGGTGAGCCAGTACAGGCTGCCGCGTACCACGACCGCGCTGGCCCGGCCCGTCTCGTCCACGCTCAGCCCGTCGACGTGCTGCGCGGCGGGCACCTGGTAGCGGCGGCGTCCGGCGCGCGGCCCGGACAGCCGGACGTCCAGCCGGCGGGGCACGGCGTCCGGGGCGAGGTCGTCCACCAGCCACAGGTCGCCGCCGCACTGGTAGACGACGCGGCTGCCGTCGCTCGCCGCGTGGCGGGCGTAGAAGGCGTCGTGGTCGGTGTGCCGGCGCAGATCGGAGCCGTCGGGGGCGCAGGAGTAGAGGTTGCCGATGCCCTCGTGGTCGGAGAGGAAGGCGATACGGCCGGCGACGAACATGGGGGAGTGCAGATGCCCGGCGAGGTCGGCGAGGAGCCGTTTGCCGTGCAGCCACAGCCGGCCCGTCGCGCCGCCCCGGTACCGCTTCCACGCGGCCGGCTCGTGCGGGGGCGTACCGGTCAGCAGCAGTGTGCGGCGCACCCCGTCGAGGTCGGCGACCTGGATGTCGGTGACCGGGCCCCACGGCAGTTTGCGGCCGGGGTCGCCGCCGGGGGACACCTTGTAGGCCCAGGTGAAGTGGGAGAACGGCTCGCCGTGGGAGGTGACGGCGAGGATGTCGCTGTGCCCGTCGGTGTCGGGCGGGGTCCAGCCGCAGACCTGGGTGTCGGTGTTGCCCCAGTAGGTCAGCTGCCGGCTCTCGCCGCCGTCGACGGGGACGAGGTGGATCTCGGGGACGAGGCTGCGCCACGAGGTGTACGCGATGTGCCGGCCGTCGGGGGAGAAGCGGGGGTGGCCCGTCTTGGTGCGGTCGACGGTGAGCCGCCAGGCGCGGGCCCCGCCGTCGAGCGGGGCGAGCCAGAGGTCGTCCTCGGACACGAAGCACAGCAGATCGCCGTGGAGATGGGGCAGGCGCAGATAGCTCACCCACCCATGCTTTTCCGGGGGAGGGGGGCGGGCAACTCGTGGG
>NZ_JALLGL010000321.1 GCF_023072675.1 Streptomyces sp. XM83C | reverse complement strand
CTCACCCCTCCTCCCCCGCCAGCAGCCCCGCGATGCGGCGCGCCGTGGCCGTGTCGCGGGCCGCGGTGAACGGCAGCGTGTTGCCGCCGGTGACACGGAACGGCTCGCGGGCGCGGGTGAGGTGGGCGCCGCCGGCCTCCTCGACCAGCAGCAGGCCCGCCGCGTGGTCCCACGCGGCCTCCCACGAGAACGCCACCGCGTCCAGCTCGCCACGCGCCACGGCCAGATACTCCAGGCCGGCCGAGCCGCACGGACGGGGTGCGATGCCGCCGGTGCGCAGGGCGAGCAGGGCGTGCTTCTGCTCGTCGGTGGTGAAGTCGGGGTGGGAGGTGGCCACCGTCAGGTCACGGCCCGGCTCGGGCGGCCCGGCGAACAGCCGCTGCCCGTCGAGGAAGGCGCCGTGTCCGCGCACCGCGGTGGCGAGCTGGTCGCGGGCGGCGGCGTACGTCCACGAGGCGTGCACCACGCCGCCCTGTGCGAGGGCGACCAGGGTGCAGAAGCCGTCCTCGCCGCGCACGAACTGCCGGGTGCCGTCGACCGGGTCGACGATCCACACCGGTGCCTCGCCCCGTATCGCCTCGTACGACGCCGGGTCGGCGTGCACCGTCTCCTCGCCCACGACGACGGAGTCCGGCAGCAGCGCGCCGAGCGCCTCGGTCAGCTGCCGCTCGGCCTCGCGGTCGGCGTCCGTCACCAGGTCGTGCGGGCCGGACTTCTCGTCGACCTCGTGCGCGGCGAGTCGGCGGAAGCGCGGCATGATCTCGGCCGCGGCGGCGGCCCGCACCGCCTTCTCCACGTCGGCCGAGGCGTGGGCGAGAAACTCGTCGATGGTTTCGCTGTTCTTGATCACCCCTCCATGAGAGCACGGCCCACTGACACTCCCCGACGGGCCCGTGCAGTGGGGGTGGAATCGCGGTGAACAGCGCGGGCCGTGCGGCGGCGGCCGTGCCGGGGACGGAAGGCGCCGCGGCCGATGAGCCCCCGGTCAGCGTCCGACGGCGTACCCCTGCATGCCGCGCGGGTTGGCCGCCGCCGACAGCACGCCGGTGCGCGGGTCGCGGGCGACGGCGCACAGCCGGCCCTCCGACCAGGCGGGGCCGACGGTGACGTCGTGGCCGCGGCGGCGCAGCCCGGCGACGACGGCGGGGTCGGTGCGGGCCTCGACGGTGACGCTGCCGGGGCGCATGCCGCGCGGGTGGAAGGAGCTGGGGAAGCTGTCGTTGTGCCAGTTCGGGGCGTCGATGGCGCCCTGGAGGTCGGGGCCGCCGCGGACCGGGGCGCGCAGGGCGACGGCGAGGAAGAAGTGCGTCTGCCACTGGTCCTGCTGGTCGCCCCCTGGGGTGCCGAAGGCGAGGACGGGTTCGCCGTCGCGCAGGGCGATCGACGGGGTGAGGGTGGTGCGGGGGCGGCGGCCCGGCGTGAGGGAGTTCGGCAGCCCCTCCTCCAGCCAGGTCATCTGCAACCGGGTGCCGAGCGGGAAGCCGAGCTCGGGCACGACCGGGTTCGACTGGAGCCAGCCGCCGCTGGGGGTGGCGGAGATCATGTTGCCCCAGCGGTCGACGATGTCGAGGTGGCACGTGTCGCCGCGGGTGAGACCGTCGGCGGCGACGGCCGGCTCCCCGTGCCCGTCCACGGCCTGCGCGGGGTGTACGGCGACGGTGGGCTCCCCCGCGCCCATGGCCACGTCCAGGGCCCGCTCCCCCTGCCCGTCGGCGGCCACGCGCGCGTGGGCCGGCAGGCGCGGGGTGCGTCCGCCGGGGCTGCCGGGCCGCAGCTCGCGGGAGGCGTCGGCGCCGATCAGGGCCCGCCGCCCGGCGTTGTAGTCGGCCGACAGCAGGTCGTCCAGCGGCACGTCGGCGGCGTCGCCGTACCAGGCCTCCCGGTCCGCCATGGCGAGCTTGCAGCCCTCGATCAGCAGATGCAGGTATGCGGCGGAGCCGTAGGGCGGCAGGTCGGGCGGGAGCAGGGCGAGCTGCTGGAGCAGGACGGGGCCCTGGCTCCAGGGGCCGGCCTTGCACACGGTCCAGCAGTTCCAGTCGTACGTCGCCGGGGTCTCGTAGGTCGCGGACCAGGCGGCGAGGTCCTCGCCGTCGAGAGTGCCGGTGTGCCGCTCGCCGCTGGTGTCGAGGGTGGGCCGGGCGGCCTGCCGGACCAGCGCCTCGGCGATGAACCCGGTGCGCCACACCGCGCGGGCCGCGTCGATCTGCTCCTCCCGCCCCCGCTTCCCGGCGACCTCCGCGAGCAGCCGCTTCCAGGTCGCGGCGAGCGCGGGGTTGCGCAGCAGCTCCCCGGGACGGGGCGCGCGCCCGCCGGGCAGATAGACCTCGGCCGACGACGTCCACTCCGTCTCGAACAGCTCCCGTACGGCCTCCACGGTCGCGCCGACGTTCTCCACGGGCGCGTGCCCGTGCTCGGCGTAGCCGATGGCGTACTTCAGCACGTCGGCGAGGGACTTGGTGCCGTGGTCGCGCAGCAGGAGCAGCCACGCGTCGAAGGCGCCGGGCACGGCGGCGGCGAGCGGCCCGGTGCCCGGCACGAGGTCCAGGCCGAGGCCCCGGTAGTGGTCGACGGTCGCCCCGGCGGGGGCGACGCCCTGCCCGCACAGCACGCGAACCTCGCCGCCGGCCGGTGCGAGCAGGATCGGCACCTCGCCCGCGGGCCCGTTCAGGTGCGGCTCCACCACGTGCAGGACGAAGGCGCCCGCGACGGCCGCGTCGTAGGCGTTGCCGCCGTCCTCCAGGACGGCCATCGCCGACTGGGAGGCCAGCCAGTGCGTGCTGGAGACCATGCCGAAGGTGCCCTGGAGGGTGGGCCGGGTGGTGAACACGGGAGCGCTCCTCGGGGTCGGGGTCCTGCTCGGTGCCGGCTCGGTACCGCCGCCCGGGTGATCGTACGGAGGTGCCCGCAGCGCGGGAACACCGCGACGGCGCCCCGCGTTGATCCCCTGCGGCAGAACGGAGGCCGAGCGGTGCACGGTGAGTACAAGATCCCTGGCGGCAAGCTGGTCGTCGTCGATGCGGACGTCGAGGACGGCGTGCTGCGCGGGGTGCGCGTGGCGGGCGACTTCTTCCTGGAGCCGGACGAGGCGCTGGACGCGGTGAACGGGGCGCTGGAGGGCGCCCCCGCGGACGCGGACGCGGCGGACCTGGCCGCGCGGATCGACGCGGCGCTCCCGGCGGGCACGGTGATGTACGGGCTGACGTCGGAGGGCATCGGGGTCGCCGTGCGCCGGGCCCTGGCGCACGCCACGGACTGGACGGACTACGACTGGCAGCTGATCCACGAGGGCCCGCAGCCTCCCGCCTTGCACATGGCGCTGGACGAGGTGCTGACGGCGGAGGTGGCGGCAGGGCGACGGCCGCCGACGCTGCGGGTGTGGGAGTGGGCCGCCCCGGCGGTGATCATCGGCAGTTTCCAGTCGCTGCGCAACGAGGTGGACGCGCGGGGCGCGGCCCGGCACGGCGTCGAGGTGGTGCGGCGGATCTCCGGCGGCGGGGCGATGTTCGTGGAGCCCGGCAACACCATCACGTACTCGCTGTCGGTTCCGCAGTCGCTGGTGCAGGGGCTGTCCTTCCAGGACAGCTACGCCTATCTGGACGACTGGGTGCTCGGCGCGCTCGGTGAGCTGGGCGTCAAGGCCTGGTACCAGCCGCTGAACGACATCGCCACCGACCAGGGCAAGATCGCGGGCGCCGCGCAGAAGCGGATCGTGGGCCCGCCGGGCGGCCCCGGCGCGCTGCTGCACCACGTGACGATGGCGTACGACATCGACGCGGACAAGATGGTCGAGGTGCTGCGCATCGGCCGGGAGAAGCTGTCCGACAAGGGCACGAAGAGCGCGAAGAAGCGGGTCGATCCGCTGCGCCGGCAGACGGGTCTGCCGCGTGAGGCGGTCATCGACCGGATGATCGAGTCCTTCCGCGGCCGGTACGGGCTGACGATCGGCAAGATCACGGACGAGGAGCTGTCCCGCGCCCGCGAACTGGCCGAGACGAAGTTCTCCTCCCCGGAGTGGACGGCCCGGGTGCCGTGAGCCGGGGGCGGGTGCCGTGAGCCGTGCCCGATGCCCTGAGCCGTGCCCGGAGACCCTGAGCCGTGCCCGGAGACCCTGAGCCGTGCCCGATGCCCTGAGCCGGGGGCGGGCGCTGTGCGTCGGCCCGGAACACCACGAGGGACATTCGCCTCAAATCGCCCATGCAGGCACGGAATTGCGTTCAGGACGTGACGGCGTCTGTACGGAGCGAGTTGGGCCTTCCGCAGCACAGTGAGACGTGTGAGACTGTCGTCCCGTCCACACTGTGGACCGGTCCGCAGCCCTCCCCCACGAGAAGTGCGCCGTGCGAACCTTTTCCCTGCCGCTCGCCCTGACCGCGCGCCTGTCCCCGGTGGCCGTGCTCGCCACGCTCGGCTGGGCCCTGTCGTCCGGTCCGTTGTCCTCGGCCCCGACGGCCGGGGCGCAGTCCTCGCCCGGGAAGACGGAGACCACCACGCAGTCGACCTCCGCGCCGTCGACGTCCGCGGTGTCCAAGACGTACGCGACCGCGCCCGCGCCCTGCAAGGGCCTGAGCGAGAAGACGATCACCTCGCTGGTGCCGGGCGCGAAGGCCGCCGGCCGGGAGATACCGTCCACGGACACCACCGTGCGCCGTACGTGCTCGTGGAACGCGCTGAAGGGGTACGACTACCGCTGGCTGGACATCACGTACGACCTCGCGGACTCGGCGGACGAGGCGCACCAGTCGTACATGGACCGGGTCAAGGAGAAGAGCGGCGGCGGCCCGGTGCCGGGCCTCGGCAACGAGGCGTACTCCGTCGTCAACCTCACCACCGAGGACAAGCAGCAGACCCGTGAGGGCGTGGTCGTCGCCCGTACGGACAACGCGCTGGTGATCGTGACGTACAACGGCAGCGACTTCGAGACGAAGAAGGCACCCGGCACGGACGAGATCAACAAGGGTGCCATCAAGGCCGCGAAGGAGGCCGTGGCCTCCCTCGCGAACCAGTCGAAGGGCCAGTGAGGACGGCACCCGGCCGGGTGCGCGAGGACCCGGCCGGACCGGATCAGGCCGCCGGTGTCCGCGGCTGACGTACCGTCATCAGCAGCAGATACAGCACCAGCGACGTGCCGAGCCCCACCGCCCAGCCGTAGTCCGCGAGGGAGCTGAGCGCCGGGACGGGCCGGCCGTCGACGAGGGGGTGGAAGTCCGCGCCGCCGACGGCGAGGACACCGCCCACCGCGAACGCGACGACGGCCCGCCAGTTCCAGCCGGCCGCGTACCAGTAGCGTCCCTCCGCGCGGTACAGGTCGGCCAGGTCGAGGCGGGCGCGGCGCAGCAGCCAGTAGTCGGCGATGAGGATGCCGGCGACGGTGCCGAGCAGACCGGCGACGAGGCCGAGCCAGGTGAAGATGTAGCCCTGCGGGTCGGAGTACAGCTTCCACGGGAAGATCAGCACGGCGAGCACACAGGTGACGAGCGCGCCGGTGCGGAAACTCACCTTGCGGGGCGCCACGTTGGAGAAGTCGAACGCCGGGGAGACCAGGTTGGCGGCGATGTTGACGGACAGGGTGGCGACCAGCACGGTCACCAGCGCGTACAGCAGTCCGACCTCGTTGTCCGTCTTCGCGGCGAGCTGTACCGGGTCCCAGACGGGTTCGCCGTAGACGGCGGCGGACCCGGAGGTGACCATCACGGACAGGAACGCGAACAGGGTCATCGTCGTGGGCAGGCCGAGGGCCTGGCCCCAGGTCTGGGCGCGCTGGCTGCGGCCGTAGCGGGTGAAGTCGGGGATGTTCAGGGACAGCGTGGACCAGAAGCCGATCATGCCCATGAGGGACGGCCAGAACAGTTTCCAGAAGTCGCCGCCCCAGCCGAGCTTGGACGGCTGGTCGAGCAGCGGGCCGAAGCCGCCCGCTCTGCTGCTCATCCACCACAGCATCACGAACGCGCCGACCAGCACGAACGGCGCCGCCCAGTTCTCGAAGCGGCGGATGGTCTCCATGCCGCGGTAGATGATGGCGACCTGTAGCACCCAGAACAGCGCGAACGACAGCCACATCGTCCACGCGTACCCGCCGATCTTCCCGGCGTCGCTCCAGCCGTCGCCGATGAGTTTCCCGGCGAGGAAGTAGATGGCCTCGCCGCCGATCCAGGTCTGGATGCCGAACCAGCCGCACGCCACGAGGGCCCGTACGACGGCGGGCAGGTTGGCGCCGCGGACACCGAAGGAGGCGCGGGCGAACACCGGGAAGGGGATGCCGTACTTGGGTCCGGCGTGCCCGGTGAGCAGCATCGGCACGAGCACGATCACATTGGCGAGGGCGATGGTGAACACCGCCTGCTTCCAGTCCATGCCGACGGCGATCAGCCCGGAGGCGAGGGTCCAGGAGGCGGTGTTGTGGGCCATGCCGACCCACAGGGCGCAGAAGTTGTACGTGGTCCAGGTCCGCCGTTCGACGGGGACGGGCAGCAGGTCCGCGTTGGCGTAGGGGCCGCTGGGCGGGGTGGAGCCGGGGGCGAGTTCCACCCGCCCGTCGGGCAGGGTGACTTGGGTGGCCGGGGGTATCGCGGGAGCGGTGTCGGTCATGGCAGCCCCATGGGGTGAGGTAGGTCGTCGAGTGGCCGTGCGGGCACCGGCCGTGCCCCTCCCCGGTGGGGGCGGGGAG
>NZ_JALLGL010000320.1 GCF_023072675.1 Streptomyces sp. XM83C | reverse complement strand
GACCCGCGCCGTACCGCAGGAGACGCGAGCGCCGCCGGCCCCACCCGTCGCGGGCGGCGCTCGCGTCTCCTGCGGTACGGCGCGGGTCTGGTCGCACTGTGCGCGGTCGCGGGCTACCTGACCGTGCAGTACGTCACCGGCGGCACGGACGCGCGCGGCTGCAAGGTCGTCTCGGGCCGGGGCGACGGGGCGTCGTACGAGTTCACGCCGGAGCAGGCCGTCAACGCGGCGACGATCGCCGCGGTCGGCACGAACCGGGCGATGCCCGAGCGGGCGGTGACGATAGCGCTGGCCACGGCGTTGCAGGAGTCCGGGCTGCGCAATCTGAACCACGGGGACCGGGACTCGCTGGGTCTGTTCCAGCAGCGGCCCTCGCAGGGCTGGGGCACACCGGAGCAGATCATGGACCCGACGTACGCGGCGGGCATGTTCTACAAGCATCTGGCGAAGGTGCGCGACTACGAGTCGCTGCCGCTCACGGTGGCCGCGCAGCGGGTGCAGCGCAGCGGCTATCCGGAGGCGTACGCCAAGCACGAGCCGGACGCGACCCTGCTGGCCGCCGCGCTCACCGGGCGGTCACCGGCCACGCTGACGTGCACGGGGCGCCCGGACGGCTCCGATGAGGCTTCGGATTCGGGTCCGGACGCGGTACGGGCGGCGCTGGTACGGGACTTCGGGCGGGGCGCGTTCCAGGAGGCCGGCGCGGAGGCGGGAGCCGGGGGTGCCGGGAACGCCTCGGGGCAGGCCTCGGCCTCGCCGGCGCCGGGCGGGACGACCGGCGGCGACGGGCGGACGGTGACCGTGCCGGTGGCCTCGGAGCCGGACGGCAGGGCGGCCGGGCGCTCGGAGGCCGAGCGGGGCTGGCAGCTCGCGCACTGGGCGGTGGCCCATGCGTCGGCGCTGCGCATAGAGCGCGTCTCCTACGCAGGGCGCGAGTGGATCGCGGGCCGCACCGACGGGCAGTGGCGAGACGTGGGCGGCGACTCGGGGGCGGCGGGCGCCGAACACTCGGGGGACTCGGTGCGGATCGTCACGGTGCGGTAGCGGGGGCGCGGCGCCCACGGGACGGCAGGGGTCCGGCGCCGGGGCCGGGCGGCACCGGTCAGGCGTGCGGGCCGTCGCCCGCAGGGGTCATACGGGGCGGGCGGTGACGGATGTCCGGGCAGGTTTTCGCGCTGTCACTCCCGTACACGCCGAATCCCTTGTCGGAACAGAGCCGTAAGGATTCGGCAGACTTTCACACCGGGCACCTTTTGCCCGTTTTCATCCGCAGCCGATAATGCGACGCATTGCCAACTCTTTACGTCGGCTCGCCGCAACCTTCGCGGGTCCGCAGCGGTAGTCACTGCGTCCGAGCCCGGACGGCGGACGCATCGAAGCGTTCAACTGCCGGGCACGGACGGACAGTTCCGACCGTTCACCTGTTTCCTCCCGTCGAAGGAGCATCATGACCCTCCCCCTGACCCGCCGGATCGCCCGTGCCGCGCTGCTCGTCGCAGCGGGAGCGGCAGCCGGGGTCGGTGCGGCCGGCTCCGCCAGCGCGGCCCCCGACCTGCCCGCGGCCCCGAACCTCGGTGGGCTGACCGCCGTGGACGGGGCGAGCGTCGGCAACACCGCGGACGGCGCGGTGCAGAGCGCGACCGGGCTCGTGGGCGAGACCGGCGGCAAGGCGGTCGAGCAGACGGTGCCGGCCGCGGGCAAGACCGGCGGCACGGCCGTGAAGAAGGCGACGCCAGCCGCTCAGCAGGCCGCGGGCACGGCGGCCGGGTCGGCGGCGGACGTCGTCGGCGACGCGGCGTCGACCGCGACCAAGGGCGGCCTGCCGACGGACGGACTGACCAAGGGCGGTCTGACCGAGGGTGGGCTGCCGACCGACGGGCTGACCAAGGGCGGCCCGGCCCAGACGCTGCCGGTGAAGGACCTGCCGCTCGGCTGACACGGACGCGATACCGCGACGGGGTCCGGGATTCCCCCGGGCCCCGTCGTCGTGTGCGCGAGTTCGACGCCGGGTCCGGCCAGCGGCCCTACAGCACCTCCGGACAGGCCCGGGACCGCCGTGGGGGAAGGAGCCGGGTACGCCGTGGGGGAAGGAGCCGGGTACGCCGTGGGGTAAGGAGCCGGGTACGCCGTGGGGAAGGCCCCGGGACTGCCGTGCGCAAGGACCCGGGAACTCCGTGGACAAGGCCCCGGGGCCGCCCGTCAGGAAGGGCCCGGGATCACCGTCGGGAAAGCCCTGGGGCCCGCCGTCAGGACAGCCGCGCCACCGCCGCCCGCACCCGCTCGTCCGTCGCCGTCAGCGCCACGCGGACGAACTGTTCGCCCGCCGGCCCGTAGAAGTCGCCCGGCGCGACGAGGATGCCGAGGTCCGCGAGATGGGCCACGGTCTGCCAGCAGGACTCGTCACGCGTCGCCCACAGGTAGAGGCTGGCCTCGCTGTGCTCGATGCGGAAGCCGTGGGCCAGCAGCGCGCCGCGCAGGGCCTCGCGGCGGGCGGCGTAGCGCTCGCGCTGGACGCGGACGTGTTCGTCGTCGCCGAGGGCGGCCACCACGGCCGCCTGGGTGGGCGCGGAGGTCATCATGCCGCCGTGCTTGCGGATCTCCAGCAGCGGCCCGAGGACGTCCGGGTCGCCGGCGAGGAACGCGGCGCGGTAGCCCGCCAGGTTCGACCGCTTCGACAGGGAGTGGACGGAGACGATGCCCTCGAAGGAGCCGCCGTTGACGTCGGGGTGGAGGACGGAGACGGGGTCGGCCTCCCAGCCCAGCTCGATGTAGCACTCGTCGGAGAAGACGAGGACGCCGTGCTCACGGGCCCAGGCGACGATCCGGGTCAGCTCCTCCTTGGACAGCACGCGCCCGGTCGGGTTGGACGGGGAGTTCAGCCACAGCAGCTTCAGGCCGGCCGGGTCCAGCTCGGTCGGGTCGTCGTAGGCGATGTGCTCGGCGCGGGCGAGGCGGGCGCCGACCTCGTACGTCGGGTAGGCCAGGCGCGGGAAGGCGACCTTGTCGCCGGGGCCGAGGCCCAGCTGGGTGGGCAGCCAGGCGACGAGTTCCTTGGAGCCGACGAGCGGCAGGACGTGGCGGTGGGTGACGTCCCGGGCGCCGAGGCGGCGCTCCAGCCAGCCGGTGATCGCGTCACGCAGTGCGGGCGTGCCCCAGACCGTGGGGTAACCGGGCGAGTCGGCCGCGTCGACCAGGGCCTTCTGGATCAGGTCCGGGACCGGATCGACCGGCGTGCCGACGGACAGGTCGACGATGCCGTCGGGGTGCGCGGCGGCCGTCTTCTTGTACGGCTCCAGCTTGTCCCAGGGGAAGACGGGAAGCCGGTCGGAGACTGCGGACACGGGGATCAGGCTCACTTTCGTCGGTGACGGCGAACGCCTCGGTCCCGTGCGGCGCCGAAGGCCGGGGCGAGCCCGGCCGTGGGCCGTACGGGACCGAGGCGGCGCGGCCGGTGTGCGGGCCGCCGGAAAGTCACTCGCCGTTCTGCGGCGGGAGCGCCTCCACGAACGGGTGGTCCCGCTCGATCAGGCCCAGCTTGCTGGCGCCGCCCGGCGAGCCCAGTTCGTCGAAGAACTCGACGTTCGCCTTGTAGTAGTCCTTCCACTCCTCCGGCACGTCGTCCTCGTAGAAGATCGCCTCGACCGGGCAGACCGGCTCACAGGCTCCGCAGTCGACGCATTCGTCCGGGTGGATGTACAAGGACCGCTTGCCCTCGTAGATGCAGTCGACCGGGCACTCCTCGATGCACGCCTTGTCCTTGACGTCGACACAAGGCTCTGCGATGACGTAGGTCACGCTGTCGTTCCTCCTCGATAGGGCGCTGGCGGGCCTCCCACAGGCTCCGCCGCCTGGCGCGCGGGAGCGCGGCGTCGTCGATGCCCGCCCCTAGTATCTCCGTTCCGGGGCATGATCCGAACAGGAGGGGTGAACTGACCTGTGGAAATCTCTGCGGCCGGCCGCCTCGAGGTCCGTATCACCGCTGCTGACGTGGGCAAACGTGTCTCCGTGCGGCGCTGGAACGAGGCCGGGGCAACAGACGGCAGATTCACCGACACGGTGGGTGTTCTCACATCCTGGGACGACGGTGTGGTGGTGATCACACAAAAGGACGGGGCGGTCGTCCGGATTCCGGAATCGGCGCTGGTCGCGGGCAAGGTCGTACCGGCCGCCCCGGCGCGTCGCCGCGGCCCCGCCGCCTCGTACGCGGAACTGGCGCGGATCACCGCGCGCGGCTGGCAGCCGGTGGAGAGCGAGCGGCTCGGCGAGTGGGAGCTGCGGGCCGCGGCCGGTTTCACGCGCCGCGCCAACTCGGTGCTGCCCCTGGGCGATCCCGGGATGCCGCTGGACGACGCGCTGGACGCCGTACAGCGCTGGTACGGCGACCGTGGACTGCCCCCCTATGTGCAGACCGCGACGGGCGCCGAAGGCACGCAGGAGCTGCTCTGCGCGGAGCTGGAGAAGCGCGGCTGGACGCGTGAGGTGTCGGCCGAGCTGTGGGTGGGTTCGCTCGCCCCGGTCGCCGACCGGGCGGACGCCGGCGATGTCGTGCTGTCGCGGGAGGCCGACGAGGCCTGGCTCGCCCGCTACCAGCGCAAGGGCGTCAGCGAAGTGGCACTGAGGGTGCTGGGGAGCGGGCCGTCGGTGTGGTTCGCGACCGTGCCGGGCGTGTCGGGCGAGCCGGCGGCGATCGGGCGGCTCGTGGTGGACGGCCGCTGGGCCGGTTTCGCGGCCGTCGAGGTGGACCCGGCGCTGCGCCGGCAGGGCCTGGCGACCACTGTGATGGCGGCGCTGGCACGCCGGGCGCTCGACGAGGGCGCGTCGGCCGCGTGGCTCCAGGTGGAGACCGACAACGACGGCGCACGGGCCCTGTACGCGCGGCTGGGCTTCGCGACGCACCACACGTACCACCACTACCGGGCGCCGCGCGCCGGGGAGGCGCGGGCCCGCTGATGCACTCCCCTTCCCCGGAGCGGGCGGCCGAGCTGCACCGCCGGTTCGCCGCCGAGGCCCGCGCCGAGCGTCCCGACGTGGCCGCGCTGTGTCTGCTGATCGGCGCGGTGGCGGACGCCTCCCTGGACGACGCCGCGGCGGACGCGGCGCAGATGGAGCTGGACCGGCTCGCCGGTGAACTGCCGTACCGTCCGGGCTCCCCCGTGGCGTGGGCCGAGGCGCTGCGGGAGCTGCTGGGCGAGCGGTACGGCTTCCACGGCACGCCGGGCGACTACCGCCGGCTGGAGTCGTCGCTGCTGCACGAGGTGCTGCGGCGGCGCCGGGGCCTGCCGATCCTGCTGTCGGTGGTGTGGACGGAGGTGGCCCGCCGGGCCGGTGCGCCCGTGTACGGGGTGGCGCTGCCCGGGCATTTCGTGGTCGGTCTGGGACCGCAGGAGGCCCAGGTCCTCGCCGATCCGTTCGACGGCGGGCGGGTGCTGACCGGCACGGACGCGGAGCTGCTGGTGGTGGGGGCGACGGGCTCGCCGCTGGACCCGTCGTATCTGACGCCGGCCGCGCCGCTGGACGTGGTCCTGCGGATCCTCAACAACATCCGCGCCTGGGCGGCGGCCCGCCCGGAACGCTCCGACGTCGCGCTGTGGGCGGTCCGGCTGTCGCTGCTGCTGCCGTCCCGTCCGGCGCGGCTGCGCCACGAGCTGGCCCAGGTCCTGCTGCGCCGGGGCGAGTTCGTCGCGGCGGCGACGGAACTGGAGGCCTACGCGGAGGTGGTGTCGGCCGTGGACGAGGAGGCGGCCGAACGGCTCCGCTCGGAGGCGCGCGCAGCGCGGGCGCTGCTCAACTGAGGCGGGAGCGCCGGGTGACCCGGCCCCGCCCGGCCGAGGCCGGGACGTCGTGGTGCCCCGGCCCTGCGCAACTGGGGCCGGACCGCTCGCCGGTGGCCGGCGCCCCCGCCGTCGGCGTCGGCGTCAGAGCCAGCCCTTCTCGCGCGCGATGCGCACCGCCTCCGTACGGTTGCGGGCGGCGAGCTTCTGGATCGCCATGGACAGGTAGTTGCGGACCGTGCCCTGCGACAGATGCAGGGCCGCCGCCAGCTCCGCGTTGGTGGAGCCGTCGGCCGCCGCGCGCAGCACCTCGCGCTCGCGGTCGGTGAGCGGGTTCGCGCCCTCGGCGAGGGCGGCGGCGGCCAGGGTCGGGTCGATGACGCGCTCGCCGGCGAGCACCTTGCGGATCGCGGCCGCGAGTTGGGCGGCGGGCGCGTCCTTCACGAGGAAGGCGTCGGCGCCGGACTCCATGGCGCTGCGCAGATAGCCGGGTCGGCCGAACGTCGTCAGCACGACCAGCTTCAGCGCGGGGAACTCGCGGTGGACCTGCGCCGCCGCCTCGATGCCGGTCGCGCCGGGCATCTCGATGTCGAGCAGGGCCACGTCCACGTCGTGCTCGCGTACGGCGGCCAGCACCTCGTCGCCGCGGGAGACCTGTGCGACGACCTCGATGTCGTCCTCCAGGCCGAGCAGCGCGGCCAGCGCCTCGCGGACCATCGACTGGTCCTCTGCCAGCAGGACCCTGATCGGTGCACTCATGGCGTGGATCCTACGTCCGTGCAGGGCAGGGGCGTTGACCCCGCCGGCCGCCCGGGCCGGGATTCCGCCGCCGACGCCCCACGGCCCCGGTCACGACACCCTCGACCGCCCCTGCGACTCCGGTCACGACACCCCACCGGCCCCCGCACCCCCGGTC
>NZ_JALLGL010000031.1 GCF_023072675.1 Streptomyces sp. XM83C | reverse complement strand
GGGTGGGTGGGGACGGCGGAGGGGCGGGGGGCCGGGACGAGGGCGAGGAGACGGTCGAGTTCCTTGCGGACCTCCGGTTCGACGGTGCCGGTCGTGAAGACCTTCACCTCGTCGTCCAGGACGACCTCGCCCGTCCTCTGAAGGGTGGCCCTGACGGACAGCAGGCCTTCCTTGCTGTAGGTGAACTCCAGGTCGAAGACGCCGTCCTCGGCCTTGCAGCGCTGCGGGTAGGCCAGTTCCAGCTCGGTCAGTTTGACGTTGTCGGGGTGGTCGAGGTCGCGGTCGGGGTCGCCTTCCCAGACCTCGACGGTCAGTTGGGCGACGTGGTCCCGGGTGGGTTCGTACGACTTGACGCGCTGCTGCGGCAGATGCTGGTTGCGGTCGATGATGGCGCTGAACCTGCGCTTGCCGTCGCGGTCCTTGGTGACGGTGCCGAGGGCGTGGGTGTTGACGACCCGGATGATGCTCTCCAGTTCGCCGTCGAGTGCGGCGGCGCAGATCGCGGCCCCTTCGGCGACCGCGGTCATGGGGTCGCACAGCGCGGTGTCCACCAGTTCGCAGTCCAGCGCCTCCGCGACCGCCGCGCGCACGGCGGGGATCTGGCTGCTGCCGCCGATCATCAGTACGGCGGTGAGGTCCCGCGGGTCGAGCCGGGCCTGTTCCAGGCATTCCTCGACCGGGTCGAGGGCGCGGTTGATGAGGTCCTGGATGGCCTCGGAGAACTCGTCCTGGCCGATCTCGACGGTGACGTCGTCGGGGGTGCGGATCCGCACGGACTCCTGCTGGGAGAGGAGGATCTTCGCCCGTTCGATGTCGAGGGCGAAGGCCCGCCTCTCGGAGTCGCTCCAGCGTCCGCGCTGGGGTGCCCGGTCCAGGACCATGCGGCGCAGCCTGGCATCGATCTCCAGGCCGCCGAGGCGGTTGACGCCCCGGCTGGCCTTCTCGTCGAAGAAGCCGTTCTCGTGCAGGAGCAGTGTGGCGTCCATGGTGCCGCCGCCCCAGTCGAAGACGAGGAACTCGCCGTCGACCTCCATCTCGTGCGCGTACGCGATGGCGGCGGCGGTCGGTTCGTTGAGCAGGGTGCGGACGGTGATGCCGGCGGCGCGGGCGGCCTCACGCGTGCGGAAGCGGGCCGCGCCGGTCGCGTTGGCGGGCACGGTGATGACGGCCTCGCGGATCTCTGTGGCCGCTTCCTGCTCCGCTGCCGCGGCGATGGCGTGGAAGACGCCGGCGGCGGCGGTCGTCGCCGCGAAGCGTTCTCCGCCGAGGGTGACGATGGGCTCCTCGCGGAGCATGCGCTTGCACGCCTCCACGGCCTGTTCGGAGCGGAGTTTGGCCTCCCAGCCGAAGAGGGTGCCGGGCCGCAGGGAGCTGGTGCCGACGACGGACGGGTAGAGGCGCTCGAATCCGCGCCGTCCCCAGTTGGCGTCGAGTCCGTGTCCGCCGATCTCCAGGGTCTCGACGTACTCGCCGTTCCACTGGGCGGCCACCGAGTTGGTGGTGCCGAAGTCGATTCCCGCTGCTGTCATGCGCTCTCCCCGCCCTTCACACCCTCGGGAGCGGCGACGCGCCGCAGTTGGCCCGCGAGTATGACCTTTCCTGTCAGTTCGTCCACATAGGCCGGACTCAGCAACTCGAAGGCGTCTCCCTCGCCTTCGGTCACCACGAACCGGTCGCTCTCCTCAGGTTCCGTGACCCGTGACAGCCTGAGTTCCCGCAGGTGTCCGGTGAGCACGTTCTCGGCGATGTCACGGCTCGCCCCGGTCCGCGTCCACAGCAGCGCGTCGATCTCGGCCAGGTGTCCGGCGAACTCGGCGCGGGTGCGGAACTCGTCGAGTACGGCGCGGCGGACCGCGGAGGTCAGCGCGCCGGGGGCGGGGGTGCCGTCGGCGCCGGCCTCCTCCAGGGCCTGCGGCACGCGGGCGGCGACGCCCTTGATCAGGGTCATGGCGTCGATCGGCTCGGGGCCGGACGATGCGCGCCCCTGCGGCGCCGGTGCCGGTGCCGGGGCAGAGGCAGCGGCAGCGGCAGCGGCAGCGGCAGCGGCAGCGGCAGCGGCCATCGGCTCGCGGCCCGGCACCGAGCGGTCCTCCGCCGCGCCGGCCGCCGAGGCACCGGCAGCGTCGGCTGCCTCGGGCCCGGACAGCTCGCGCGACGCACCCCGCGCGTCGGTGTTCTTCCGTTCCCGGCGGCGCAGTGTGCCGGTGGGGCGGTGCGGTGCGTCCGTGCCTTGTATGCGGCCACAGGTGGGGCACGGCCGGTGCGCCCGCCGGGACTTGTGGATCTTCTGCTTGTTGCGAGCCATCAGGGTTGCCCTTGCTCGGTTCGGGGGTCGGACGGGTGGTCGGGGCGTGAGAGCGGCCGTCAGGCCGGTGGTCACCGCGCGGTGCTGTGCCGGTCCACGCGGGGCGCTGTGGTGCGGAAGTCGTCGAGGAGTTCCACGGCGGCCCGCACCCGGATGGCCTCGAGTTCGGCGCCGCCGAGGTCCGGGGTGCGGCGCGGCAGTGGTTCCTGCGGGGGCACGAGATGCTGCGGCGCCTCGGTGGGCATGACGTACCGGGAGGGGTCGAGCGGGAGCCGGTAGAAGACGTCCCAGCCGGCGTCGCCGCGCAGCGCGGTGCGGATGCGGCCCTCGGACTCGTTGAGCCGTGACTGTGCCGCGGGGTCGCCGACGGTCTCGCGGAAGATCTCCCGGCAGCGTTCCTCCCAGCGGGCCGAGCCGTGGTCGAGGCCGATGGCGAGGAAGGGGTTGGTGAACGGGCCGCGGTCGTTCCGCCGGGTCGCCCGCCAGACGCGAAGGATGCGCAGGTTGCGTTCCGCGGCCTCGCCGCCCAGCTCGGCCGCCTTGACGGCGTACTCCTCGGCGGAGTCGAGCAGCTTGTCCCGCTGGGAGGGTGTGGTGAGCTGCTGGCTCTGCTCGACGGCGGTGTACGCGGCGATGGCGCAGCCCTCCTGGACCAGTTCCTCGGGGACGCGGCGTTCGCGGTCGCTGGTGCGGACGAGGGAGCGGGCCTGCCGGGCGGCGGCTTCCAGGTCGCCGGCCTTGACGAGGTCGTAGGCGCGGTTGAGGGCGACGAGGGCGTAGAAGGGGCTGCGTCCGGCGTCCACGTAGTCGGCGGGCTGCCACAGGGCGTACAGCAGTTGCCACAGGCCCCGGTCCTCGGTGATGGCGAGCGGCCACTGGCCGGTGAGGGCGCCGGATCTGATGTCGCGCAGTTCGATCTGCTGCGGTCGGGGCAGCGCGGCGTCAAGGGCGTCGACGGCCGTCAGGTCGCCGTCGACGACGACGTCGTAGAGGAGGTCCCAGACGTCGTCCGGTTCCTGCCTGACCAGTGCCTCGCTCTGGAGGAAGGCGCGGCGGCGGAGGTACGCGGTCCAGTGCAGGCGTTCCGCTTCCTCGGGCCTGATCGTGCCGGGGGTGAGGCGGGCGCGGAGGTAGAGGTTCTCCTGCGGGTTGTCGCGGCGGGTCCAGGGTTCGTCCTCCGGCATCAGTCCGCCGTGGTCGATGAGGTCGTCGAGGACGGGCAGCGGGGCCAGGGAGAGGAGTTCGTCGAGGTGGCGGTTGGGGACGGGTATCGCGCCGCGGGTGGCGGCGGTGGCGAAGAGCGAGTAGGCGGGGCCGCCGGTGACGGTGTGGGCGCGCTTGTCGAGAAGCTCCACGCCGGGCGCGGGCGAGCAGAGCAGCCTGCACCGTTCGCTGCCGGCCTCGTTGAGCCAGCGGACTCCGCCGGCCCACAGGGCGCGCAGGTGCCGGAGGACGGACTCGGGCGTTAGGGCGGTGAGGGCGGTGCGGACGGCGGGGAGCAGGGTCTCGCGGGGCGGGTCCCCGGCGAGGGCCTGCTGGAGGACGGCCCGCTGGTCGTCGGGGACTCCGGGTGCGGCGACGGTCTCCGTGAGCAGGGCCAGTACGGCGTCGACGGCCTCGGTGCCGTCGACCCCGACCCATCGCCATTTGCGCCGGCCGAAGCCGCTCATGGTGCCGGAGCCGTGCCCCTGGCGTTCACGGGCGCGGGCGAGGCGTTCACGCTCGGCGGCTTTCGCCGCGCGGCGTGCGGCAACGGGGTCCGTCATGTCGTACACGCGGTCAAGTTAACAGCGAGGGGTGACATCGGGTACGGCGGTGTACGTATTGTGATCCGTTCCGGGCCGTGTCCGCCCAGGTGCGGAGGCGGGTTTGTGCGATCTCCCTCCGAGCAGCAGCGCGTTGACAGCGTCAACGTATAGATGTGATGCTCATCAACAGCCAAGGTGTACGCTCCGTACGGAGTGTGCTCGCCTTGTGTGCGACGGGTGAAGCGGGAGGGGTCGATGGTGCGGGAGACGGTCGGCGGTCGGTTCCGGATCGTGGGGGTGCTGGGCCGCGGCAACATGGGCGAGGTGCACCGCGCCGAGGATCTGGAGGCCGAGGCCGGCTCGCCGCACCGGCAGGTCGCGGTGAAGACCGTGCTGCGGGCCCGTACCGGTGTCGCCGTCGGCGGCTCCGGGTCGGACAAGGAGATCGACCGGTTCCGCCGGGAAGTGCGGATCATGCGGATGCTGTCGCAGGGGCACCCCAATCTGACGCTGCTGGTGGACGGCGGGGTGGACGAGGCGCCGGGCGGGAGCGGGCTGCCGTATCTGGCGATGGAGCTGCTGGACGGCGATCCGCTCGCGGATCTCATCGACGAGGAGCCGCAGTTGCCCGTGTCGTGGGTGGCGGCGATCGGCGCGCAGATCGCGTCGGGGCTGACCGCCGCGCACACGGCGGGGGTGGTGCACCGTGATCTGAAGCCGGCGAATGTGATGCTGACCCGCGACGGCACGGTGAAGATCCTCGACTTCGGTATGGGTTCCGTGGTCGACGATCCCGACCAGACCCGCCTGACCAGCACCGGCGTGAGTGTGGGCACGGCCCGGTACATGGCGCCGGAGCAGTTCCGCGCCGAGCGGGTGTCGGCCGCCGCGGACCTGTACGCGCTGGGCTGCATCCTGTACGAGCTGCTGATCGGCCGGCCGCCGTTCTCGGCGCGCACCCCGTTCGAGCTGTCGCAGCAGCACCTGTACGACACCCCGCCGCAGGTCACCCTGGTCCGCCCCGATCTGCCGGCGGAGCTGGTGCGGCTGGTGGAGCGGCTGCTGGAGAAGGACGCCGAGAACCGGCCGGAGAACGCGGCGATGGTCCGGGAGGCGCTGATCCCGCTCGCCCTCGCCCCGGACGCCACGGCGTCGCTGCTCGGCCCGCACTGGCAGGCGATGGACCCGGTGGCGCGGCTGAGAGCCCTGCTGCCCGAGCCGGCCGCGCCCGCTCCCGCGCCGGTGCCGCGCCGGGAGCCTCGGCTGCCGGAGGCGATGGACGTGTTCGGTATCCACGCCGATCTCATCGACGAGTACGCGAACTTCACGAAGAGCGCGACCGTCTTCCGTGACGCCCGCATCGAGTCGTTCGTCGAGGAGGACCTGGCGAAGAAGTCGCAGTGGCCGGACCCGTGGCTGTCGCTGAACCCGTTCTTCGCGGACGGCGGACAGGTCACCGACCTGGTCCGTGACGGGCTGCTGCACCCCAGGTGCGCGGAGATCTTCCAGGCGGGGAAGAGGGAGTCCTCGCCGCGCCCGGACGGCCGGCCGCTCACCTTCCATCTGCATCAGCGGCAGGCGATCGAGGCGGCGCGGGCCGGTGACTCCTACGTGCTGACCACCGGCACGGGCTCCGGCAAGTCGCTGTCGTACATCGTGCCGATCGTGGACCGGGTGCTGAGGGAGCGTGAGGCGGCGGGCCGGAACGCGGGCGGCCGGGTGCGCGCGATCGTGGTGTACCCGATGAACGCGCTGGCGAACTCGCAGCTCGGCGAGTTGGAGAAGTATCTGCGGCACGGCTTCGGCAAGGGCCGCGAGCCGGTCACCTTCGCCCGCTACACCGGCCAGGAGACCCAGGAGGAGCGCGCGCAGCTCCGCAAGAACCCGCCGGACATCCTCCTCACGAACTACGTGATGCTGGAGCTGATGCTGACCCGGCCGGACGACCGCGACAGCCTGATCGGCAAGGCGGAGGGGCTGCGGTTCCTCGTCTTCGACGAGCTGCACACCTACCGCGGCCGGCAGGGCGCCGATGTGGCGTTCCTGATCCGCCGGGTGCGGGAGGCGTGCCGCGCCTCGGACACCCTCCAGTGCATCGGCACGTCCGCGACGATGTCCACGGAGGGCACCTGGGAGGACCAGCAGCGCGAGGTGGCCAGGGTGGCGACGCGGCTGTTCGGTACGACGGTGCTGCCGCACCGGGTGATCGGCGAGACCCTGGTCCGCGCGACGGAGGAGGCGCCCGAGACGGTGCCCGCCGAGCGGCTGCGGGTGCCGGCCGCCCCGCGCTCGTACGAGGCGCTGACGAAGGACCCGCTGGCGCGCTGGCTGGAGTCCCGGTTCGGGCTGGTCCGCGAGGAGGGCACGGGGCTGCTGCGCCGCCGCGTGCCGGACACCGTGGAGAACGCGGCGGCGGAGCTGCACCGGGAGTCCGGGGTGCCGGAGGAGCAGGTGCGGGAGGCGATCCGCACCACCCTGGAGGCGGGCGCGCAGGCGAAGCACCCGGTGACGGAGCGCCCGCTGTTCGCGTTCCGGCTGCACCAGTTCCTGTCGAAGGGCGACACCGTCTACACGACGCTCGAGGACCCGCTGACCCGGCCGCTGACCCGCACCTATCAGCTGGAGCAGCCGGACAGCGGCGGCAAGCCCCTGTTCCCGCTGGCGTTCTGCCGTGAGTGCGGGCAGGAGTATCTGACGGTGTGGCGCATCGAGGACGGCGGCGCCTTCCGGTACGAGCCGCGCCGGGACACCTCCGCGTCCGGGGGCCGCGACGGCGAGGGCTATCTGTATGTGGGCATGCCGGGCGAGGACTACGAGTGGCCGGCGGATCCGCAGCGGGCAGTGGACGACCGGCGGGTCCCGGAGTCCTGGCTGGAGACGGACGCGCGGGGCGTGTCGGTGGTGAGGAAGTCGTACCGGCACCGTCTGCCGAAGCGGGTGGTGGTGGATCCGTACGCCGCCGAGTCGGGCGAGGGCCTGGTGGCCGCGTTCGTGCCGGCGCCGTTCCTGTTCTGCGTGACCTGTCAGGTGTCGTACGAGCAGACGCGCGGCCGGGACTTCGCGAAGCTGGCGACGCTGGACCAGGAGGGCCGTTCGTCGGCGACGTCGCTGATCTCGACGTCGATCGTGCGGTCCCTGCGGGCGGTCCCGGAGGACAGCCTGGGCAAGGAGGCCCGCAAGCTGCTGACGTTCGTCGACAACCGGCAGGACGCGTCGCTCCAGGCCGGGCATTTCAACGACTTCGCGCAGGTGACGCAGTTGCGGGGCGCGCTGTACGAGGCGGCGCTGCGGGCCGGTGAGGAGGGGCTGCGGCACGACGATCTCGCGGAGGCGGTCACCGAGGTGATGGGGCTGACGCCCGCCGACTACGCGCTCGGCTCGAATCTGCCGCCGTCGATGGAGCGGCGGGCGGCGAAGACGTTCCGGGATGTCGTCGGCTACCGCCTGTACCGGGATCTGGAGCGCGGCTGGCGCATCACGATGCCGAATCTGGAGCAGACGGGTCTGCTGCGCATCGACTACGAGGACCTCGGCTGGCTCGCGGCCGAGCGGGACCGCTGGCAGGCCACGCACGCGGTGCTGCGGGACGCCGATCCGGGGCTGCGGGAGGACGTGTGCCGTGCCCTCCTCGACCACATGCGGCGCGCCCTGGCGATCGACGTGCAGTATTTCCGGGACGACTTCGACGCGTTGCAGCGGGCCAGCGAGGAGCGGCTGACCGGCCCGTGGGTGCTGGGCGACAGCGACCGCCCGGCCGTCGGCACCGCCTACCCGTACGCGTCGAAGCCCGGCACGGAGCGGTCGGCGCTGTTCCTGTCGGCGCGCGGCAAGTTCGGCAAGTACCTTCAGCGGAACATGCCGGAGCTGCGGGGCATGTCCCTGGAGGACGTGCAGAAGGTCATCGAGGACCTGCTGAAGGTGCTGAGGGACGCGGAGCTGGTGCGGGAGGTGGACGCCACGCCGGAGCGGTCCGGGGCGGCGTACCGGCGGCGGCCGTCGGAGAAGCGGACCGGCTTCCGGGTGTCCGCCGCCGCGCTGATCTGGCGGGCCGGCGACGGTGAGCGCGGTGTGATCGACCCGCTGACCCGCACCTACAGCAGCGGTGAGGGCCCGCGCGTGAACCCGTTCTTCCGTGACCTGTACCGCACGGCCGCCGCCGATCTGGCCGGCCTGTACGCGCACGAGCACACCGCGCAGGTCCCTCCGGAGGACCGGCTGGAGCGGGAGCAGAAGTTCCGCGAGGGCGAGCTGCCGCTGCTGTACTGCTCGCCGACGATGGAGCTGGGCGTGGACATCTCCTCGCTGAACGCGGTGCTGATGCGCAATGTGCCGCCGACTCCGGCGAACTACGCGCAGCGTTCGGGCCGGGCGGGCCGCTCAGGTCAGCCTGCGCTGGTGACGACGTACTGCGCGACCGGCAACAGCCACGACCAGTACTACTTCCGCAGGTCGCGGGACATGGTGTCGGGTCAGGTGGCGCCGCCGCGGCTGGATCTCGCCAACGAGGACCTGGTCCGCTCCCACCTTCAGGGCATCTGGCTCGCGGAGACCGGGATGAGGCTGGGCTCGGCGATCCCGGAGGTGATCGATGTCGCGTACGACCCGGAGGGCGGCGACCGGCCGGATCCGCACATGCCGCTGCCGCTGCTGCCGGAGATCCTGTCGAGGTCCCTGGACGAGGACGCCCGCCGTCGGGCCGCGGCGACCGCGCGGACGGTGCTCGCGCCGCTGATCGCGGATTTCGAGAAGACGACGTGGTGGTACGACGAGTGGATCGAGGACCGCATCGAGCGGGCGCCGGAGAAGTTCGACCGGTCTTTCGACCGGTGGCGGGATCTGTTCCGCGCGGCGGTCATCGACCAGTACGAGCAGAACAAGCGGGTCGTCGACCACACCCTCTCCCCCGGTGAGCAGAGCCGGGCGCGGTCGCGTCGCCGGGAGGCGGAGACGCAGACGAATCTGCTGCTGAACAGGTCGGTGGACAGCAAGTCGGTGATGAGCGACTTCAACCCGTACCGCTATCTCGCGTCGGAGGGTTTCCTGCCGGGTTACAGCTTCCCGAGGCTGCCGCTCGCCGCGTACATCCCGCGTTCGGGCAGCCGCCGCAACGCCGACGGGGACTATGTGCAGCGGCCCCGGTTCCTCGCGATCCGCGAGTTCGGGCCGGGCTCGCTGATCTACCACGAGGGCGCCCGCTACCAGGTGACCCGGGTGCAGTTGCCGCCGGACGCCTCGGGTGAGCTGGCGACGGCGGAGGCCCGCCGCTGCGACGGCTGCGGCTACCACCATCCGGTGAAGGCGGGCGTGGACCGCTGCACGATGTGCGGGGAGGAGCTGCGCACGAAGCGCACGGGCCTGCTGCATCTGCACACCGTGTACACCACTCCGCGTGAGCGGATCTCCTCGGACGAGGAGGAGCGCCGCCGGGCCGGTTTCCGTCTGGAGACGTCGTACGCCTTCCAGGATCACGGCGCCCGCAAGGGCCGCCTGACCTCGCATGTCTGCGACGCCGACGGCACGCCCGTCCTGGACCTGGACTATGGCGACTCGGCCACGGTCCGCATCACCAATGTGGGGCGGGTCCGCGCGAAGGAGGGCGAGCAGGACGGGTACTGGCTGGATCTGGGTGACGGCCGCTGGCTGAACGACCGGGCCGCCGCGGACGCCATCGAGGGCACGGGCATGCCGGTGGTGGACGAGGACGGCAACGAGAAGCGCCGCAAGAAGCGGGTGCTGCCGTATGTGGAGGACCGCCGCAACATTCTCGTGGTCACGCTGGAGGAGGCGCTGCCGGAGCCGGAGGCGCTGTCGTTCCTGTACGCGCTGGAGCGGGGCATCGAGGCGGCGTTCGAGCTGGAGGACTCGGAGCTGACGGCGGAGCTGCTGCCGCCGGACGAGGGTCCGCGCCGCCGGATGCTGTTCACGGAGGCCGCGGAGGGCGGCGCGGGGGTGCTGCGCCGCATCCAGCACGAGAAGGACGCCCTCGCGAAGGCGGCCCGCACGGCGCTGGAGATCTGCCACTTCCATCCGGGGACCGGCAGGGACGAGGGCGGCCCGGGCAACGGCGAGAAGTGCGCCCGCGGCTGCTACGCGTGTCTGCTGACGTACGCGAACCAGACGCATCACCGTCTGCTGAGCCGGCATGCGGCCCGGCCGCTGCTGCTGCGGCTGGCGACGGCGCTGACCCGGCGGGAGGACCGCGGCGAGTCCCGCAGCGAGCAGTTCCGCAGGCTCACCGCCACGGCCGAGCCGCAGGCCGCCCCCGTGTCGAGACCGCCGGAGACCGATCTGTCGGGCATGGTGGCGGCGGGCGATCTGGCGGGCTGGCTGAACGCGAGGGGCTACCGCCTGCCGGACGAGACGGATGTGTTCGTCGCCGAGGCGGCGGCCCGCCCGGACTTCGTGTTCCGGCTGGAGGGCGCGCATCTCGCCGTGTTCGTGGACCGGCCCGGCGACACACCTGACAGCGGACGCGACATCGAGGCGGGCTACCGTCTGGAGGACGCCGGCTGGGACGTCCTGCGGTTCCCGACGGACGCCGACTGGGACGCCATTGTCGGGGAGAACGCCGCCTACTTCCGTCTGCGCTGACCGCCCGCCCGCTCGATCCCGAGGAAACCGAGTCATCCATGAGCCTCACATACACAGCCGGTTCCCTGGTCGCCGCCCGTGGCCGGGAGTGGGTGGTGCTGCCGGAGAGCGCACCGGACATGCTGGTGCTGCGCCCGCTGGGCGGCAGCGACGACGACATCGCGGCCGTGTTCCCCGCGTTCGAGGAGGTGCGGCCCGCCGAGTTCGCCGCGCCCGGCCCGGACGACCTGGGCGACCAGCGGGCGGCGGGTCTGCTGCGCACGGCGCTGCGGATCGGGTTCCGTTCCGGCGCGGGCCCGTTCCGTTCGCTGGCGTCGATCGCGGTGGAGCCGCGCGCCTATCAGCTGGTGCCGCTGCTGATGGCGCTGCGGCAGCGCACGGTACGGCTGCTGATCTCCGACGACGTCGGTATCGGCAAGACCGTGGAGGCGGGCCTGATCGCGAAGGAGCTGCTGGCGCAGGGCGAGGCGTCGCGGCTGGCGGTGCTGTGCTCGCCGGCGCTGGCCGAGCAGTGGCAGGCGGAGCTGCGGGAGAAGTTCGGCATCGACGCCGAGCTGGTCCTCGCCTCCACGGTGAGCCGTCTCGAACGTGGCCTGGAGCTGGGCCAGTCCCTGTTCGACAGGCATCCGTTCACGATCATCTCGACGGACTTCATCAAGTCGACCCGGCACCGCGAGGATTTCGTACGGCACTGCCCCGACCTGGTGATCGTCGACGAGGCGCACACGTGTGTGGCCGCCGACGATCCCGCGCAGAACGGTTCGTCGGCCGCCGCGAACCAGCTGCGGTACGAGCTGCTGCGCCGGGTCTCCGCCGACGCGGACCGGCATCTGCTGCTGCTGACGGCGACCCCGCACTCCGGCAAGGAGTCCGCGTTCCGCAATCTGCTGGGCCTGGTCAGGCCGGAGCTGGCGACGCTGGACCTGGACTCCCCGGCGGGCCGCGCCAAGCTGGCCGAGCATTTCGTGGCCCGCAAGCGGGCGGACGTGCGTGAGTATCTGACGAAGGAGGACGGTCTCGCCGACGATTCTCTCGCCGAGCGGACCGCGTTCCCGTCGGACCGGTGGACGAAGGACGAGCCGTACAAGCTGACGCCCGCCTACCGGGCGCTGCTCGACGACGCCATCGCCTACGCCAAGGACCGGGTGCGGGAGGCCGGTGAGCAGGGCCGGCGGGAGGCCCGTATCGCCTGGTGGTCGGTGATCGCGCTGCTCCGCTCGATGGTGTCCTCGCCCGCCGCGGCGGCGCAGACCCTGAAGACCCGCTCGGAGTCGGCCGCCGCCCGCACCGCGCGTGAGGCGGACGTGCTGGGCGCCCCGGTCGCCGCGGACTCGGCGGAGAACGACCGCATGGAGGGCATGGATGTGGCGCCCGGCGCCGCCGAGTCGGAGGACACGGACTCCCGGCTGCGTGAACTCGCCGAGCGGGCGGAGGAGTTGTTCGGCCCGGCGGAGGACGCCAAGCTGAAGGCGCTCACCCGGCATCTGAAGGCGCTGCTCGCCGACGGCTACAACCCGATCGTCTTCTGCCGCTACATCCCGACGGCCGACTATCTCAAGGAACAGCTCGACGGAAAGCTCGGCAAGAAGACGCGGATCGAGGCCGTGACGGGCACGCTGTCGCCGCAGCAGCGTCTGGAGCGGGTGGAGCAGCTCGCCGCCGACGAGGCCGACGACCCGGCGGCCCGCCGGGTGCTGATCGCCACGGACTGCCTCTCCGAGGGTGTCAACCTCCAGCATCATTTCGACGCCGTCGTCCACTACGACCTCGCCTGGAACCCGACCCGCCACGACCAGCGGGAGGGCCGCGTCGACCGCTACGGCCAGAGACGCGACCAGGTCCGCGTCATCACCATGTACGGCGAGGACAACGGTATCGACGGCAAGGTGCTGGAGGTGCTGTTCAAGAAGCACCGGCAGATCAAGAAGGATCTCGGTATCTCCGTGTCCGTCCCGGACGAGACCGCCAGCGGTGTCACCGACGCCGTCGTGGAGTGGCTCCTCCTGCACGGGCGGCAGGGCAGCCAGGAAAGCCTGTTCGAACTCCCCGGCCACCAGGAGTCCTTCGACCGTGTCGAACGCGAGTGGACGTCGGCCGCCGAGCGGGAGAAGACGTCCCGCTCCAAGTACGCGCAGCGGGCCATCCACCCGGAGGAGGTGGCCCGCGAGGTCGCCGCCGTCCGGGCCGCGCTGGGCGGTGCCGACGAGGTCCGCGCGTTCACCCTGGAGGCGCTGCGCGACCTGGACGCCCGGGTCCGTGATCCACGGGACGGCAGCGGCGATTTCACCGCCCAGGTCGGCGGCGCCCCCGCCGGCCTGCGTGACGCGCTCGCGGCGACGCTGGGCGGGCGGCTGATCGAGGAGGACCGCGAGATTGCGTTCCGTTCCTCCCCCGCGATCGGCCGTGGCGAGGCCGCCCTCGTCCGCACCGACCCGGCGATCGGCGCGATCGCCTCCTACGTGCTGGACTCCGCGCTCGACGCGAACACGCACGGCCCCCGCCCGGCCCGCCGCTGCGGTGTCGTCACGACGGACGCGGTGGGTATCCGCACCACGCTGCTGCTGGTCCGCTACCGCTTCCATCTCACCCTGCCGTCCCGCACGGGCGAGCGGCAGCTCGTCGCCGAGGACGCCCGCCTCCTCGCCTTCGAGGGCGCGCCCGCCCGCGCCCGCTGGCTCGACGAGGACGCGGCGACGGCCCTGCTGTCGGCCCGCGCCACGGCCAACACCCATGAGCAGCTGGCCCGCAACCAGATCACCCGAGCCCTGGAGGGTCTGCCCGGCCTGTCCGGCCATCTCACCGAGTACGGCAAGCGGCTCGCCGCCGAACTCGACGCCTCGCACCGCCGGGTCCGCAAGGCCAACGAGGAGATCGTCCGCGGCCTGAAGATCGTCCCGCAGGAGCCCGCCGACGTTCTCGGCGTGTACGTGTACCTGCCGCAGCCCGCCTCTACCGTGTCCGGAGCCCACGCCTGATGTCCGCCGCCACCCGCACCAGTCTGGCCTTCACCGCCGTCACCACGGTCGGCGGTCTGCTCCCCGCCGACATGCTGCTGCGTATCGCCGAGGCGCGGAACCTGCCCGGCACCAAGCCCGCCGACTACGGTCTACCCTCGTCGGTGCCGGTCCGTGACGAGGCCGAGCGCGCCTGGGAGTACCTCAAGCCTCTGTGGCGCGAACTGCGGGCCGCGCTGCCCTCCGACCCGACGACGGGCGCCCCGGCCGCCGACCCGACGGGCCGCGCCGGCACGGACTGGCTGGCCCAGCTCTTCCGCAAGCTGGACTTCGGCGCGCTCACCGAGGTCGGCGCGGCGGGCATCCCCGCCGACTCCGACCCGGAGAAGCGGTTCCCGGTCTCCCACCGGCACGGGCCCGCCCTGATCCATGTGATCCCCTGGAACCAGGAGCTGGACAAGCGCCTCGCCCCCGGCCAGGTGCCGCCGCAGTCGATGCTCCAGGACTGCCTGAACCGCACCGAGGCCCACCTGTGGGCGGTCCTCACCAACGGCCGCCGGCTGCGCCTGCTGCGCGACTCGTCGTCGTTCTCCACGGCCGCGTACGTCGAGTTCGACCTGGAGGCCCTGTTCGACGGCGAGCTGTTCAGCGAGTTCGTCCTGTTGTACAGCCTGCTGCACGCCTCCCGGTTCACGGTGCCGGAGGGGGCGGCGCCTTCGGGGTGCTGGCTGGAGAAGTGGCGCACCGTCGCCATCGAGTCCGGCAGCCGGGCGCTCGATCACTTCCGGGACGGCGTGCAGGCGGCTCTCACCGTCCTGGGTACGGGCTTCCTGAGCCACCCGGACAACCACAAGCTGCGCGAGAACCTCGACGTTCATGCCTTCCAGACGGCACTGCTCCGGCTGGTCTACCGCATGATCTTCCTCTTCGTCACCGAGGACCGCGACGCGCTGCTCGACCCGGCAGCGGACGAGGTGACCCGCGACCGCTTCGCCCGCTACTTCTCCACCGCCCGCCTCCGCCGCGATGCACTGCGCCGCCCGGGCACGGCCCACGACGACCGGTACCGGGCCCTGGAGCTGCTGATCACGGCGCTGGGCTCCGAGAAGGGCCGCCCCGAGCTGGGCCTGAAGGGGCTTGGCGGCCTCTTCAACGACACCCCCGCCGACGAACCGCTCCGCGGCGCACGCCTGGCCAACCGCCACCTGTTCGAGGCGGTCAAGCACCTGGCGCGCGTCCGGGACACCGGCTCCAAGCGCTGGCGCCCCGTCGACTACAAGCACATGGGTGCCGAGGAACTCGGCTCGGTGTACGAGGCACTGCTGGAGCTGGTGCCCAAGCACAGCGCGGCGGACCGCACGTTCGAGCTGGTCGACCGCATCGGCAATGACCGCAAGAAGACCGGCAGTTACTACACACCCGCGCCCCTTACCGAGGCGTTGCTCGACTCGACGCTGAACCCGGTGATCGACGATGCCGTGAAGCGGGGCGAGGAGAAGGCCCGCGCTGGCGGCGACCTGGACCCCACCGACGCCATCGTCAAGGAGCTGCTGTCCCTCACGGTCTGCGACCCGGCCTGTGGTTCAGGGCACTTCCTCGTCGCGGCGGCGCGGCGTATCGCCAAGCGTGTCGCGGCGGTGCGGGAGCACAGTCCCGAACCGACGGCGAAGGCCGTGCGTCACGCCATGCACGAGGTGGTCGAGCGCTGCGTGTACGGCGTAGACCTCAACCCGATGGCCGTCGAGCTGGCCAAGGTGTCACTGTGGCTGGAGGCGATGGAGCCCGGTAAGCCGCTCACCTTCCTGGATGCGCACATCAAGCACGGCAACGGCCTGATCGGGGCGACACCGGCGCTGATGCGTGATGGGATCCCGGATCAGGCGTTCAAGAAGATCGAGGGCGATGACGAGGCCTGGGCCAGGCAACTGCGGAACCGCAACGCCATGGAGCGGCAGGGGCAGGGAGGCCTTTTCGACCTCGCGACCGAGACCAACGTGGCCAACACGTCGTTCGCACATGGGCTACGGCGGATCACCACGGCTCCCGCAGACACCCTTGCGGAGGTACGCCAGAAGGAGGCTGCGTACCGCGACTGGACGACCTCGGCCGAGTATCTGCGAGCCCTCCACCTGGCGGACGCCTGGTGTGCGGCCTTCGTCTGGGTCAAGAACGAGGATGCGCCGCCTGCCATTACGCACAAAGTCTTCCGGGACCTTGAGAGCCCGGAGGGCACGGCAGCGCCGCAGTCCACGCACGATGAGATCGTGCGGCTGCGGGACCAGTACGGGTTCTTCCACTGGCACCTCGAGTTTCCGGAGATCTTCGCCGTCCCGGACAACGGTGAAAGATCAACGGGTGCCGACGCGGTCAATCCCAGCACGGGATGGGCCGGCGGCTTCTCGTGTGTGGTGGGAAATCCGCCGTGGGACAAGGTCGACTTCGAGGACAAGAAGTACTTCAGCGTGGTCGCGCCCGAGATCGCAGAGATCTCCGGTCAGGCTAGACGCACGCGCATCACGGCGTGGGAGCAGGAGAATCCGGAGGCGGGGAAGAAGTACCGCGAGGCACGGCGCGCAGTAAAGGGGACGTTCCACTTCGCAGCGAACTCCGGGGTGTTTCCTTTCTGCGCGAAGGGACTGACAGCCAAGGGCGTCAACTCGCTTCAGACGGACACGTTGTTTGCAGAGCGAGCGGCGAACGTGGTTGCCGCCCTTGGCAGATTCGGTTTGGTACTGCCAACCGCCATCGCAACCGGAGCAGGCTCGCAGTACCTGTTCGGTGACTTCACCCGACGCGGGGCCCTGGTGTCGCTGTATGACTTCGAGAACCGCCGCCCTAAATCACCCGCACTGCCGAAGGGTGGTAAGTGGTTCGAAAGTGTCGACTCCCGTTACAAGTTCTGTTTGCTCTCCCTCACTGGAAGAATCACGCGCGCGGACGCCAGCCGCATCGGCTTCTTCCTGTCCGAAATCACGGATTTGGAAGACCCGAACCGAGTCTTCGCGTTGGACCCTGAGGACGTGGGTCGGATCAACCCGAATACCGGCACCCTGCCAGTGTTCCGCACTCAACGCGACGCGGACATTACAGCAGGAGTGCACCGGCGTTTGCCTGTGCTATGGGATGAGGGACGTCCACAAGGCAACCCGTGGAATGTTTCCTTCAAGCGACTCTTCGATATGACTGACGACTCTGACCTCTTCCGCAGTCGAGAGCAACTCGAAGCCGACGGGTGGGAACTACGGGGCAATATCTTCGAGCGGGACGGGAAGCGGATGCTACCGCTGTACGAGGCGAAGATGGTCGACTTCTTCACCCATCGTGCGGCTGACGTCGTCAGAAGTCCGACTGCCGTGAACCGGCAAAACCAACCCAGGTATCTTCCCAGCGCGGAGTTGCAAGATCCTGGACGTTTCGCTATGCCGCTCAACTGGGTTCAGCAGCACGGAGAAGTCCCTACACGACGAAACAATCGAGATGTCCACATCAAGGGAGTTGAGCGACGCCTGGCTGAAGAGAACTGGGATCACGGCTGGCTTTGCGGCTGGTGCGACGTGACCGCATCCACGAATGAGCGCACGGCCATTCCCGCGTTTATCCCGCGCACTGCTGTCGGCCATACTTTCCCCCTGATGTTCCCTCGAGTTTCCCCCCCACTCGTGGCTGCACTGGTAGGGACCCAGTCCTCCCTGGTATTCGACTTCATTAGCCGCCAGAAAATCAGCGACGCTCATATGAAGCTGTTCATTTGGAAGCAGCTTCCTGTCCCTTCTCCCTCAAGCCTCGAACCTCATGTACCGTTTCTCTTGCCGCGAGTCCTTGAGCTTGTCTATACGGCCTATGACATGACCCCACTGGCCCGCGATCTAGGCGACAAAGACGGCCCGTTCCGCTGGGACGAGAATCGCCGCGCTTGCCTACGTGCCGAATTGGACGCATACTTCTTCCATCTCTATGGAATCTCCCGCGATGATGCCGACTACATTCTGGAATCCTTCAAGTCCGAGTCGGGCGGCCTGAAGAACAACGAGATTGCCAAGTTCGGCGAGTACCGCACTAAGCGACTTGTCCTGGCAGAGTACGACCGGATGGCTGCCGCAGGGCTCACGTTGGAGAACCCGTTGGTGGAGGGTGAGGGGGGAAATTACCAGTCCACTCTCAACCCGCCGCCCGGTCAGGGGCCCCGGCACGAGTGAGCTGCGCGCAGTCGGAGGAGCGGACGTCTCGTGGTACGCCGTAGCCAGACCAGCAATCCGCGCTCGGTCGTCGTGCTGACGGCCGGCGTGGACTGGCGGACCCGAGCCGCCACTCAACGCCGGGCCACCGGGGCCGAGTTTCCGATGCCCCGGAAGCAGGCGGCGAAGCTGCGGGCGTTGCGGCAGACGCTCAACCTGATACGCGTGGTGATCAACAGCAGGCGTTGGCATCAAGCCCGCTTCCATCTGAGCCACGCCCAGGCCCTGATCGACGCGCTGCCTGCCGACCAGACCACCGAGTACCGCAAGCAACTCGCGGAACTACGCAAGAGGTTCGCGGCACGCAAGACACCTCTGGCCAAGAAGGTCGCACAGGCGAAGGCCACAGCGCCCAAGAAGGAGAAGGCCAAGAAGAAGACCGGCAAGAAGCAAGCCCCGACGCCCGCTCCTCGCAAGGCGGCGCCGAAGTCGGTCTTCCCCGACCTCGGCGACCGCTACATCAACCGAGCGGCGCTCGGTTACTCCTCCGAGCCCTCCGCGACGAACCGCACGAAGGGCGCCCAGCCCGCCCGGCCCACGGCGAAGGGCGCACGGGACCGGTCCTTGGAGTCCCGTACATGAACAGCCTGTTCGGCGATCGCGATCTCTACACAGCTGTCGCCCTGGCTGCCGCTGTAGCTGGACTTGAACCAGGCGAGTTCCGTCGTACCGCTGCTCATAGCTCTCCTCGCAGTCGCTCCAGCAGGTCCCTGGAGTCCTTCGGGCTCAGGGCCTGCGAGCGCAGTGTTTCATAGCGCTGGCAGAGCACACTCACCTGTTTTGGGTCCATAATCAAGCGCCCGTTTTCCTGCCCCTCCGAGTAGGCGAGTCGGCGCCCCTCCGGGGTCTCCAGTACCTGCACCGGGCCGTCGAGGCACGCGTGCAACCCCGCCTCCAACGGCACCACCTGCAAGGTCACGTTCCGAGGCGCGCTCAGCCCCAGCACATGATCCAGCAGCCCCCGCATCGCCTCAGCGTTCCCGAACCGCCGCCGGAACACGTGCTCCTCGACGATGAAGCTGAACGGGACCGTCGGCCGCTCCCGCATCATCCGCTGGCGTTCCATCCGCGCCGCGAGCTGGGCTTCCAGTTCCTCGTCGGTGCGCAGCGGGATCGTGCCCTCGAACACCGCCCGTGCATACGCCTTCGACTGCAACAACCCCGGCACCAACCGGCATTCGTAGGTGCACAGGCTGACGGCCTGCCGTTCGAGGCGGGCCCACTGGCGGAACCAGGCCGCCAGTCCCACTTCCCCGCGGCTCAGATGCTGCGCCGCCCTGCGCAGGGCGCCGGTGTTGCCGAGCGCCTCCTCGGCGCGTTCGACGAAGGCCTGGTCAGGCATGCGGCGGCCCAACTCGACCGATTCCACGGTGTGTTTGGAGTACTGCACGACAGCCGCGAGGTCGGTGCGGCTGAGGCCCGCGTGTTCCCGTAACGCCTGGACGACCGCGCCGAACGTGCGCAGACTGTCCGACGGGTGGGGTTCCCGTTCCCCCTCCCCCGCTGCTACGGGCCGGGCGCCCGCCTCCGTGGCCGTCACGCCGGCCGTCGTCGTCACCTCGGCTTCGGCGATGTCCATCCGCCGCCCCTTTCTCCAGAGCCTTGGCTCGTGTCCGCAGGCCCCACGCCCGGCCACTCATCGTGACGGCAAAGACCCCGTACCGTCCACTCCCCGTGCCCGTACGCTGACTCAGCGTACGGAGGTGAAGGGTCGTGTACGGCCGGATGCGCGCGCCACCCTGGCGCCATGAACCACACCGCTCCCCCACACAGCACCGCCCCCCACCCGACGCGTCCCACGGTCCGTCCGCGCACGTTCACGCAGTTGCTGTCGGCCACCCGGCGCGGGGCCCGGCTGGCGCGGCTGCTGGGCACCGGGCAGCTCCGCGCCTGGGACATGCCGCCCGCGCTCACGGAGCGTGCCGAGGTCGTGATCGCCGAGCTGGCGGCGAACGCGGTGCTGCACGGCCGGGTGCACGGCCGCTGTTTCCGGCTGACGCTGGTGTTCGAACAGGTGTCGGGGCTGGTGCGGGTGGAGGTCAGTGACGCCCGCGGGGACGTGTGGCCGCAGATCGTGACGGGCGCGGACGACGCGACCGCGCTGCGGCCGGGCGGCCGGGGGCTGGCGTTGGTCGCGGCTCTGGCCGACGAGTGGGACTGCGTCCCGTTCCCGCCGAGCGGCAAGACCGTCCGCGCCGTGTTCCGCACCGCCGAGTCCGGCACGGCTCCCGCCGGGGCGACCACGGGCGGGCGACCGCTCGTGGGGCGTACCACCGCGGACGGCCACGCCGAGACCGCCGGCGCTGCCGCCCGGCAGACGCGCTGAATTCATGGGTGCGATGCGGGAGAGGATGAAGGTCGAGGACCTGACAGAGGTGGAGCAGCACCTCCGGCAGGAGCGGACGCGAGCCGGGATGAATCAGCGGAAGCTCGCGGAGCGGGCCTCGCTGAGCTGACCGACGCTCCACCGGATCGGGCAAGGCGAGCGGGCGGCGCTGACGGTCACGGAGCTGGACCGGATCGCGCGAGCACTGGATGTGCCGCTGCGGCACGTGCTGCACGGGAACGCTGTCGCCGACCGGGCCCTGGTGGCGCCCCGTCCGGCGCGGAGGGCACATCGGAGGGTCTGGACGAGGCCGGACGACTGGCGATCGATCTCCTGACGCTCTACGACCGGCTCGCGGAGCGCGGCGTCGCTCCGGGTGAGCGTGTTCTGTCCGTGCCCGCCTCGGGTCGCTCGGATTCCGTCACCGATCCGGAGCGGGAGGGCCGCGAGGCGGCCCGCGCGCCCCCTCACCCAGGCGGGTCCGCGGCCCGCGCCGGTGTCACGCGGGCTGCGCGGGGAAGGCGATCACCGAGCCGTCCGGTTCGCGGACGATGTCGATCGCCACGTCCGCGGGGCGCGGGTCGAGGGTGACGCCCCGGCCCAGCCGGTGCAGGCGGTGGGAGGCGCGCAGCAGCGCATCGACCTCGTTCTGGGTGAACATCGGGCGGATACCGCCCGGCCGGGACAGCTCCAGGTGCGACAGGCGGACCAGGACACGGGCGATGCCCGATTCCAGGTCGTCGAAGCGCTGCCGGTCGGCCGCGAGAGCGCGCAGGAAGTTCTCGAACGGGTTGCCGGGGTTCTTCTGCGCGTGCTCGACGGCCTGGAGGACGGCGACCCGCCGGGCCAGGGAGAGCGCGAGGGACGCGAGCGCGACGTGGGTGTGGAAGACGCCGCCGTCCTTCTCGACGCCGGGAAACGCCTTGGTCAGCTCGGCGAGTTCGACCGGCTCGCCGGGCGGCAGGCCGTCGAGCGCCTTCAGCCAGCGCTCCAGGCGGAGGCCGGCCTTGCTCAGCGCGATCTCGATGATGCTCACCGACGAGTCCAGCCCCAGGGACTGGCCGAGGTCGCCCTGGTCGAGGAGGATCGCCGTCGCCTTGTCGACGGCGGCACGGCAGCCGTTGAGGGCGCTCAGCTCGTCGTCGAGCTTGTCCTGCCGCATCTGCTCCAGCAGGTCCGTGATGTGCTCGATGGCGAGCTGCCGCTGCCGGTCCGCGTGCGCGGCCATGCCCGCCGCCACCGCCATCAGCACCAGCGGCGCCGCCACGGTGAGGGCCGTGCCGCCCGCCGCGACGGCACCGGCCGTGGCGCCCGCGCCGCCCGCCGCGCCCGCTGCCGCCGCGCCCTGCACCGGCACGTACCGGGCGTGGGCGACGAACTTGCCGGTGGAGTCGACGAGCGTGCTGTACTGGCCGCCGTCCTTCGCGGGCAGCGCGCGCAGCAGGCCCTGACCGAACGCGCGGGCGTGCTTCGCCGGGACCACCAGCGTGAACAGGTTCCCGCCGGACGCGGTCGCCTTCGCCGTCGTCAGGGACGTGCTCGCCGACCTGGTGACGAACTCCGTCAGCTGCCGGGCCAGCGGGCTCGCCGCGTCCAGCGGCAGACCGCGCCGGCGGTCGATCTTCTCCGGCAGCGGGTGCACCTCCAGCGTGAGCACGGGTTCCTCGACCATCGCTGCCAGCGCACCGCGCCACTCCGCAAGACGCTCGGCCGTCACGGCCTCCCCGGTGGCCGGCATCGGCACGCTCGCCTCGCCGGTCGCGAGCGTCCACACGGGCACCGTCGTACGGCGTTCGTCGGTCATCGTCTCCCCACCCACATCGCCCCCCGGCCGACCGGTACCGCGCCCGGAGTCGTGGAGGGCGCGGCCCCGGCGCGCCCCGACTCTAGACCGATTGTGTTTACGGCGCCAACAAGCCACTCAGGGGTGTGAACTTGTGGGGTTACGGGTCCCTTGACGGCGTCAACAGGTAGGGTGAGGAACTCCAGCACAAGGCCCAGCCCAGTATGAAGGGTGGTCCATGGATCGGCCCGAAGTTCTGCCCGGCACGCCCGAATTCGTCATCAAGCTGCCCAAGGACGGCGCCGAGGCGCACGGTTTCCTGCTGACCGAGTTCGGCTACAACGGCACGCACAAGTTCCTGCTGCGGCAGGGCTCCGCGGTCGCCGCCGAGGCGTGGCCGGGGCTCGGCGACCACGCCCGGCGCTTCCGGGAGGAACTGCGGGCGAACGGGGGGCTGGTGGACGCCGTACCCGATCCCGACCGGCCGGACGCGCCCCGCCGGTGGATCGCCGCACGGGACATCGAGTGCAACTCCTCCTCCGCCGCCGCCGCGCTCGTCTACGGCTACGGCGCGTCCGGGCCGGAGTCCTGGCGCACCGACGACGGCCACCCCCTCGGCGACTATCTGTCCACCGGGTGGCGTGCGCCGCGCAAGGCGTGGCTGGTGCGCGGCTCCAACGTCTCCGGGCACAACCTGGTGCGTCAGCTGTGGCTGACCGAAGGGATCGTCTCGCTCGCCGCGACGCATCTGCCGCGGCTGGAGGAGGACGACCCGACCAAGAGCACCCTGCGCCGGTTCGTTCAGGAGGGGTACGAGGGGGCGGCGTCGTACAACCAGAAACGCGGACTCGTCGACGAGCTGCACGCGTTCCTCACGCAGATGCGCATCGGCGACACCGTCGCGACGATAGGGGACGGGACGCTGTACCTCGGGCGGATCACGGGGGACGCGGTGCAGACCGCCTCGCCGGGCGGGCTGTCCAACCTGCGGCGTTCCGTGCGGTGGCTGCCGAAGGGCCACCCCTACGAGGAGCTGCCGGAGGGCGTGCAGCAGAAACTGTCCGTGCAGCACGACGTGGTGGACCTGACCGGAGTGCTGGACGCGCTGGACCAGCTCGCCGAGCAGCAGGGGCAGCAGGCCCCCGCCGGCGGTGACGTGTCCTCGGTGGAACGGGTGGAGCCGCGGGAGCTGGTGCTGCCGCCCGTCACGGACGCGCTCGCCGAGGAGCTGCTCGTCCACGACAAGGGCTGGCTGGAGGAGGTGCGGCACCACCTCGTCGAGGACCGGCAGATCGTGCTGTACGGGCCGCCCGGCACCGGCAAGACGTATCTCGCGATGAAGCTGGCCGAGTACTTCGGCGGCGGGCCGGAACAGGTCAAGATCGTGCAGTTCCATCCCTCGTACGCGTACGAGGACTTCTTCGAGGGCTTCCGGCCCGTGGAGGACCCGGAGACCCGCGAGGTCGCCTTCCGGCTGACCGCGGGCCCGCTGCGGGAGCTGGCCGACCTGGCGTCACGGGAGGGCAATCAGCACGTCCCGTACTTCCTGATCATCGACGAGATCAACCGGGCCAACCTGGCGAAGGTCTTCGGCGAGCTGTACTTCCTGCTGGAGTACCGGGAGCGGACGGTACGGCTCACCTACTCCGGGGACGATTTCGCGCTGCCGAGAAACCTGTTCGTCATCGGCACGATGAACACCGCCGACCGGTCCATCGCCCTCGTGGACTCGGCGATGCGGCGCCGGTTCTCCTTCGTGGAGCTGTCGCCGCGCACCGAGCCGACCGCCGGACTGCTCGCGCGCTGGCTGGAGCGGGAGGGCAAGGACCCCGAGGCCGCCCGGCTGCTCGACGCGCTCAACTCCCGCATCGACGACCCGGACTTCGCGATCGGCCCGTCGTACCTGATGAAACCCGACGCCCACCGGGACGGCGGACTGGAACGGGTGTGGCGGGCGAAGATCCTGCCGCTGCTGGAGGAACACCACTACGGCGAAGGCCTCGACATCGCCGCCCGCTACGGGCTGGACGCGCTGCGCGCCGACCTCGGGTGACCGCGCCGATGAGCGAGGTGCGGCTGCGGGAGCACGGGCCCGCCGAGTCCGTGCCGTTGAGCGCCGAGGAGGGGCGGGCACTGGCCGGGCTGCGCATCCTGCACAGCGTCACCCCCGACCCCGGGCGGGCCGGGCACTGGCTGCTGCGGGCCGGCAGCAAGGTCGGCGCCGTGCGCGCCCCCGGCGGCACCGTCGTACGGATCCGGCCCAAGACGCCCATCACCCGGCTGTTCTTCCTGCTCGGGTTCAGCCTCGACCCGGCCCGCGCCTGGCGGGACAGCCGGGACGGCACCATCGACACGGGGGCGTACGACGATGTCGTACCGGCGCTCGCGCACGCCGTGGAACGGCAGATCGAACGGGCGCTGCGCCAGGGCGTCCTCCAGGGCTACCGGGAGGTGGAGGAGGCGGCGCTGGTCGTGCGGGGGCGGATCCGGGAGGCCGAGCAGATCCGGCGGCACTTCGGGCGCACCCCGCCCGTCGAGATCGCCTACGACGCGTACACCGCCGACACCGCCGAGAACCGCATCCTGCGGGCCGCCGTCGAGCGGCTGCTGCGGCTGCCGGGCCTGCCGGGCGACGTACGGCGGCGGCTCGCGCACCAGCGGGTACGGCTGGCCGACGCGAGCCCGCTGGTGCGGGGGCAGCAACTGCCGCGCTGGCAGCCGTCACGGCTCAACGCCCGCTGTGTGCCCGCGCTGCGGCTCGCCGAGGCCGTGCTGCGGGGCAGCTCCCCCGAACACCGGCCGCCCGGCGCCGAACCGCTCACCGTGGACGGCTTCCTGTTCGACATGAACCGGCTGTTCGAGGACTTCGTGACGGGGGCGCTGCGGGAGGCGCTGCGCGAGCACGGGCTGACCGCACGCCTCCAGGACCCCCACCATCTCGACACGGCGCGGCTGGTGCGGCTGCGGCCCGACCTCGTGGTGCGCGGCCCGGACGGGCGGCTCCCCGTCGCCGTCGTCGACGCCAAGTACAAGGTGGAGCGGGCCGACGGGCCGCACAACGCCGACCTGTACCAGGCCCTCGCGTACGCGACCGTGCTCGGGCTGCGCGAGGCGCACCTCGTGTACGCGGCCGGGCGGCAGCCCGAACGCCGCCACGAGGTGCGCGGCACGGCCGGCGCGGACGGCCGCGGGCTGCGGCTCGTCCAGCACAGCCTCGACCTCACCCGTGAACCGGCAGACCTCCTCGCCTCCGTACGGCGCATCGCCGCACGGCTGGCCGAGGGCGCCACCGAGCCACGATCATGAATGCCCGTCCGGCGGAAAGGAAACGACGTCATGCCCCGCCTCGCCTTCGCCCAGAGCTTCTGGGACGGCTACGACACCCTCGACAAACAGGTCAGAACAGGGGTGCGCAAAGCCATGGCGAAGTTCCAGGCGCTGAGCGTCGCCGAACTCAACGCGGACAAGGGCCTGCACCTGGAGTCCGTGGAGAACGCCCGCGACCCGCGCATGCGCACCATCCGCGTCACCGACTTCTGGCGGGGCGTCGTCCTCGCCCCCGACGACGGCTCCGACACCTTCCTCCTCGTCAACGTGCTGCCGCACGACGACGCCTACACCTGGGCGGCGAAACGGCTCTACAGCGCCAACACCGCCACACGGGCCCTGGAGGTCCGCAACGCCGTCGCGCTCGACGAACTGACACCGCTGTACGAGACGGCCGCGCGCTCCGCGCCCGAGCTGCTGTTCGACGGGGTGTCCGACGGCACGCTGCGCGAACTCGGCATCGACGACCAGGTTCTGCGGGCCGCCCGGTCCATGGTGGACAAGGCCCAACTGGAGGCGTTCGCGACGCTGCTGCCGGAGGATCAGCTCGAGGTGCTCCAGTACCTCGCCGAAGGGTTCAGCCCCGAGGAGGTGTACCGGGACGTGGTGGCCGTGCGCCGGCCCGCCGACGCGCCCGCCGAACCCGTCGAGGACCTGGCCACCGTCATCGCCAACACCTCCGCCCGCATCCGGCTGGTCACCGGGCCGCGGGAACTGGAGGAGATCCTCGCGAAACCCTTCGCGGCCTGGCGGATCTTTCTGCACCCGTCACAGCGGCGGGTCGCCTACCGCACCTCCTACGGCGGACCGGTGCAGGTCACCGGCGGGCCCGGCACCGGCAAGACCGTGGCCGCCCTGCACCGCGTCAAGCATCTGCTGGGCCGCTCCGACGACAGCCGCGTCCTGCTCACCACGTACACCAACGCGCTCGCCGCGGGCCTGCGGGACATGCTGGGGCTCCTCCTCGACGACGACGACAAGCAGCTGTCACGGGTCGATGTGACGACGGTCGACGCCTTCGCCAACAGTGTCGTGCGCGCCGCGACACCGCAAGGCGCGGCCAAGCCGCTCGGCGACCGCGAGCAGCGGCAGCTGTGGGAGAAGGTGATCCGCCGGCTGGGCCTGCCGTTCACCGCGCAGTTCCTCGCCCAGGAGTACCGGCACGTGGTGCTCGGTCAGGACCTGCGGGACCTGGACGCCTACCTCGCCGCGAACCGGCGCGGGCGGGGCACCGGGCTCGGGCCCTCTCGGCGGCGGGAGGTGTGGCGGGGCGTGGAGCGGTTCGAGGAGCTGCTGCGCGACCGCGGCGAGACCACCCACCTGCGGATCTGCGCCCGCGCCGCCGACCTGCTCGCCGCCGGGACCGCGCCGTACGACCATGTCGTCGTCGACGAGGCGCAGGATCTGCACCCGGCGCAGTGGCGGGTCCTGCGGGCCGCCGTCGCGCCCGGCCCCGACGACCTGTTCGTCACCGGCGACCCGCACCAGCGGATCTACGACTCACGGGTGTCGCTCGGCTCGCTCGGCATCCCCACGGCGGGGCGCAGTTTCCGGCTGCGGGTCAACTACCGCTCCACGGAGGAGATCCTCGCCTGGTCGGCCGCGCTGCTCACGCCGGTCACCGTGGAGGCGCTGGACGGTGAGGGCGCGGACACACTCGCCGGGTACCGCTCCCTGCTGCACGGGGGCCGGCCGCGGGTACAGGGGTACGGGTCGCGGCACGAGGAGACCGAGGCGCTCGTGGAGCGGGTCAAGGAGTGGCTCGCCGAGGGGCTCGCCCCGCAGGAGATCGGCGTGTGCGCCCGGTTCAACCTGTCGCTGGACGCCGCCGAGTCGAAACTGAGGGCCGCCGGGATCCCCGTCGTGAGGGTCAAGGGGCAGGGCGCGCAGGGCGTGGAGGGGGTGCGGCTCGCCACCATGCACGCCATGAAGGGCCTGGAGTTCCGCGCGGTGTCCGTGCTCGGCGTCGCCGAGGGCGCCGTGCCGTTCGCGCGTGAGATCACCCCGCGGGAGGCGGACCCGCTCCAGCACGAGGCGGACCTGCTGAGGGAACGCTGCCTGCTGTTCGTCGCCTGCACGCGGGCCCGGGAGAGCCTCAGCGTGACGTGGAGCGGGGCGCCGAGCCCGTTCCTGCCGGAAGTGGGGTGAGGGGCTGATCGGTTGGCGCGGGGCCGGCAGACCGGGGGCGAGGGGGGCCGCGGTGCGGTGCGCTGAGGTGGAGTCGGCGGGTGTGGTGAGGGCCGGCTACGGCGGGCTGGGCCGGTCGGGCGGACTGAGGGCGAGCTGAGGCCGAGGGCGGATCACTCACCGTCGCGCCGGCCGGGGGCGAGGGCGTCGCCCATGGTGAGGGCGAGCTGAGGCGAGGGCGGATCACTCACCGTCGCGCCGGCCGGGGGGCGACGGCGCCCGTAGTGAGGGCGACTGAGGCCAGGGCGGATCACTCACCGTCGCGCCGGTCAGGGGCGAGGGCGCCCGTGGTGAGGCCGTCGCGGGCGCACTCGGCGAGCTTTCGGCTCAGCTCGTCGATCCTGCGCATGCTGTCCTCGAACGCCGACAGGGCGCGGAAAGCACCGCCGTAACGGCGCTGTTCCTCGATGCGCATCCGGGGGATACGGGCGCCCTTGCCGTCGAAGCGGTAGCCGCCGCTCGACGTGGTCGAACGGCGCGTGTTGGCGGGGCTGCGCAGGAAGCCGCGCAGGAAGTCCGTGTCGAGCTGATCGCTGACCGACACCGGCTCCTGCCCCTCGTACTCGACGAGCCCGGCGCGGGCCAGATCGGCGACGCCGGTCGTCGCGCCGTCCAGGGAGCCCGGCCCCTCCCCCGGCACGAGCGCGGGCAGCAGGGCGACGAGCCGGCGGACCTCCTGCTCCAGCGCCGTCCGCAGCGTGGCGTACTCGGCGGGGAAGTCACGGTTGCGGGGCTTGAGATGACTGCCCGGGGTCAGATCGACGACGTCGTCGAGGAGTTCGATCAGCGGCACCTCCGCCGTCTGCTCGGGGCGCGGATCGAGACGGTCGTCGGGGCTGTTGTCGGTCAGGTCGATCATGCGGACGGCGTGGCCGGTGTCCGTGCCGCCGGCGGTCTCCGGGCGGCGCAGGCACCACAGGTGCACCGGCAGCGCGTGCGAGGTCGCCGTGCCCGGCGGGAGCGCGACGACCTGACGGAGGATGCCCCGCCGGACCAGTTCGGCGCGGATCCGGCGGCCCGCCTTGCGGTAGGCGACCGACGCCGGCATCACCATGATCACCTCACCGCCGGGGGCGGTGTGGGCGTACGCGTGCTGGAGCCAGGCAAGCTCGCCCTCCGCCTTCGACGGGGTGCCCAGATCCCAGCGGGCGTCGAGCAGCAGCTCCTCACGCCCCCAGTCGGTCACCCCGGCCGGCGGGTCGCACACCACCAGGTCCGCCTTGAGGTCCGGCCAGGCGTCCGCCCGCAACGAGTCGCCGGTCGCGATGTGCGCGTCCGTGCCGCCCAGCAGGCCGGCGCGGAGCCGGGTGAAACGGGCACTGTCGGCGTCCAGTTCCTGCCCGTGGCACCTGATGCCGGTGCCGGAGGCCACCGTGAGCAGCAGCACGCCGATACCGCACGCGGGGTCCAGCACGGTCGCCCCCGGCCGCAGGCGGGGCGCGAAGTGGCGCACGGCGCGCACCACACGCTCCGGCGTCACCTGGTCCGAGCCGGCGCGCCGGGCGGAGTCGAGGAGCCGCTCGGTCAGCGCGCGGACGACCTCGGCGGGCGAGGCGGTCCGCGTGACCGTCTTCAGCCGCTCCGCGATGTCGTCGGACACCGTCGCGCCCTCGTCGCCCGCCAGCACCCCGGCGAGGTCCGCGAGCCCCGCCACCATCTGCTCCCCGTACACGGCACGCAGGGCCTGCCACAGCTCGACCTCCGGGGACACCTCCTGCCCCTTGCGCTGCCTGGCCAGCCACGCCTGCACCTCGGCCAGGCTGTACAGCGGGCTGTTGGCGGCGCCGCCCGCCGGCGCGGGGAAATCGTCGTACCGCCGACGCCAGTTGGAGACGGCGGCTCGGGTGACTCCGGCCAGCCGAGCGATCTCGGCACCGGTGACCAGGGGCTCGGCCGAGGGGGCGGCAGTGTCCGTCATGGGGCCAGCGTACACGGGCGCGGGATTCTCACTCCAGGGTGACATCTATTGACAACGTACACAGACTATTGCCACCTTCCTTCACGTACACCCAACTGCTTCCGGGCCGGGTGCGGCTCCCGTGTCACGGTCCGTCCCGTGGTGGCCGGGCCGTCCCGGAGAGCGGGACGGCCCCGGTCTCAGCCCTGGACGAGCGTCACGTCCCGCTCCTGCGCCGCGTGGAAGTACGGCAGCGGCAGCCCGCCCTGCGCGCGCAGCTCCGTGAGCGTCGCCTGGACCCGCACGGTGCCCGGCTGGAGGGAGCCCGGCGAGGGCCGGCCGGTGTTCTCCCAGCGGTGCTCGGCCCCGTCGCACACGGCCTGCGTGCCGCCGATGCCGTACCGCACGGTCATCGTCTCCGACACCCGGCCGGCGGAGGAGCTGACGACGACGGGACCGCTGCTGCCGAGGCAGCGGTACGTGCCGGAGAGGGTGACCGTGCCGTCGGCGGCGATCCTGCCCGTGGGGTCGACCGTGACGTACTCGAAGGAGTCGGCGACCCGCTGCGGCACGGCGCTCGCCGGTGCGGCGCCGGTGAGCAGCAGGGCGGCACCGGCGGCGGCACCGAGGGTGGCGCCGAGGGTTCGGCGTACGGATGCGTTCATGGAAACCTCCAGGTGAAGTGGGGGTTTCCACTGGTACCGGGGGTGCGGGCCCCGGCGTGTGACCGTCACCCCTTCGGTGGCGAGTCCGGGCGGGGTGGGATCCGGGTGGTGCGGGTGATGGGAGCGAAACGTGCGGTGCGGGGGCCGGGGAGGGCGGCGCGCGCGGGTTTCGGTGGTCGTGACGCTCCGATCGGTCCCCGGGCAGGCCCCCGGTCCCTCCCTACGGCAGCACCGCGAACCCGTCCAGCTCCACCAGCGCCTGCTCGTCCCACAGGCGTACGACGCCGACGACCGCCATCGCCGGGTAGTCGCGGCCGGCCTTCTCCCGCCAGATGCGGCCCAGTTCGCGGGCGTGGGCGCGGTAGTCGGCGACGTCCGTCGCGTAGACCGTGACGCGGGCCAGGTCGGCCGGGGTGGCGCCGGAGGCCGTGAGCGCGGCCAGCAGGTTGGTGAGTGCCCGCTCGAACTGCTCGGGCAGGGTGGCGCCGACGATCTTGCCGTCGGCGTCGAGCGCGGTCTGTCCGGCGAGGAAGACGACGCGGGTGCCGGAGGCGACGACGGCGTGCGAGAAGCCGGCCGGCGGGGACAGGTGGGGCGGGTTGATCCGGCGGGCGGTCACTCGGCCTCCTGATGGGCGGACGGTACGCGGTGCGGGGCGGCGTGTCCTCCTGCGTGCGTGTCTCCCCCCGCGTGCGGGTCGGCCTGCTCTGCTGCGCGCGGGTCGGCGTTCTCCCCTGCGTGCGGGGCGGTGTCCCGCCCGGCGCGCGGGCCGGTGAGCCGCCCGGCTTGCGGGCCGGTGAGCCGCCCGGCTTGCGGGTCGGTGGGCTGCCGGTCGTGCAGGCCCTTGTACAGCTCCTTCGCGATGATCCCCCGCTGCACCTCGCTCGCCCCCTCGTACACCCGTGGTGCCCGCACCTCCCGGTAGAGGTGTTCCAGGAGGTGGCCCTCCTGGAGGGCGCGGGCGCCGTGGAGTTGGACGGCCGTGTCGACGACGTACTGGGCGGTCTCGGTGGCTAGGAGTTTCGCCATCGCGGCGCGGGCCGGGACATCGGGGGCGCCCGTGTCGTACGCGGTCGCCGCCGCGTACACCGTGAGGCGGGCCGCCTCCGTGCGCAGCGCCATCTCGGCGACCTGGTGGGAGACGGCCTGGAGGTCGCTCAGGGTGCCGCCGAAGGCGTGGCGGCGGGCGGTGTGGGCGACGGTGGCGTCGAGGGCGGCCTGGGCCATGCCGACGGCGAAGGCGCCGACGCTGGGGCGGAACAGGTTGAGGGTGCCCATGGCGACGCGGAAGCCGCGGTCCACCTCGCCGAGCACGTCGTCGGCGGTGACCGGGACGGCGTCGAAGCGGAGGGTGCCGATGGGGTGCGGGGAGAGCATGCGGAGGGGTTCGCCGGTGAGGCCGGGGCGGTCGGCGGGGACGAGGAAGGCGGTGACGCCGCGGGCGCCCGCGTCGGGGGTGGTGCGGGCGAAGACGGTGCAGAAGTCGGCCTCGGGGGCGTTGGAGATCCAGCACTTGTCGCCGGTGAGCCGCCAGCGGCCGGGACCGTCGGGCTCGGCCCGCAGGCGCAGTGCCGCCGCGTCGGAGCCCGCGTCGGGTTCGGTGAGGGCGAAGGCGGGAACCGCCGTGCCGTCGGTGACGGCGGGCAGCCAGCGCTCGCGCTGGGCGGGGGTGCCGTGGGCGTGGACGGGGTGGGCGCCGAGGCCCTGGAGGGCGAGGGCGGTCTCGGCCTCGGTGCAGCCATGGGCGAGGGACTCCCGCATCAGGCACAGGTCGAGCGCGCCGGACGTGAAGAGGCGGGCGAGCAGGCCGAGGCGGCCCAGTTCGGCGACGAGGGGCCGGTTGATCCGGCCGGGGTCGCCCTTCTCGGCGAGCGGGCGCAGCCGGTCGGCGGCCAGGGCGCGCAGCTCGGCGCACCAGGCGGTCTGTGCCGGTTCGAGTGAGAATGCGGGCATCGCCGGTCCTCTCTCCCCGCGACCCCACGGCCGCTCCCCCGACGATATCGCGCTGTATTGACTGCCGTCACCAAGGCGATACGCTCGCTGTGCGGTGCGAGGGACACCCCACCGGGCGCGTCCGCCCGTGCCGCGCCACGACCCCGTCGAGCCCAGCAGGCACGGCCCACCCGGCAAGGGGGCGAACCGCCATGAACGTCTCGGCCCACGTCGACACCTTCGCGCGCGACCACCTGCCCCCTCCGGACGAGTGGCCCGAGCTGGTCTTCGACCTGCCGGAGCTGCGCTACCCCGAGCGGCTCAACGCCGCCGCCGAGCTGCTGGCCGGGACCCCGGACGACCGCCCCGCGTTCCGTACGGCCGACGGCACGGTGTGGTCGTACGGCGAGCTGCGCGCCCGCGTCGACCGGCTCGCGCACGTCCTCACCGGGGAGCTGGGTGTCGTACCGGGCAACCGGGTGCTGCTGCGCGGGCCGACCACGCCGTGGCTGGCGGCCTGCTGGCTGGCGGTGCTGAAGGCGGGCGCGGTCGCGGTGACGGTGCTGGCGCAGCAGCGTCCGCACGAGCTGGCCACGATGTGCGAGATCGCCCGCGTGGGGCACGCCCTGTGCGACGCGCGGGCGGTGGACGACCTGGTGAAGGCCGACGTGCCGGGGCTGCGGATCGTGACGTACGGCGACGACTCGCCGGACGATCTGCTGCGGCGACCGGCGCCGGAGACGCCGTACCGGGCCGTGGACACGGCCGCCGACGACGTGGCGCTGATCGCGTTCACCTCCGGCACGACCGGCCGGCCCAAGGGGTGCATGCATCTGCACCGGGATCTGCTGGCGATCGCCGACACCTTCTCCCGGCACGTGCTGAAACCGGACGCCGGTGATCTGTTCGCGGGGTCGCCGCCGCTCGGGTTCACCTTCGGGCTGGGCGGGCTCGTCGTGTTCCCGCTGCGGGCGGGCGCGTCGGCGCTGCTGCTGGAGGAGGCCCATCCGCGGCAGCTGCTCGCGGCGGTCTCCGAACACCGGGTGTCGGTGCTGTTCACCGCGCCGACCGCGTACCGGGCGATGCTCGGCGAGCTGGACGGGCACGACGTGTCGTCGCTGCGGCGGTGCGTGTCCGCGGGCGAGAACCTGCCCGCCGCGACCTGGCACGCGTGGCGGGAGCGGACCGGTGTGCCGATCATCAATGGCATCGGCGCGACCGAACTGCTGCACATCTTCATCTCCGCCGCCGACGAGGCGATCCGCCCCGGCACGACCGGGCTGCCCGTGCCGGGCTGGCAGGCGCGGATCGTCGGCGCCGACGGGCGGGAGGTGCCCGACGGGGAGCCGGGGCTGCTCGCGGTGCGCGGGCCGGTCGGCTGCCGCTATCTCGCCGACCCGAGGCAGCGGGAGTACGTGCGCGGCGGCTGGAACATCACCGGCGACACCTACGTCCGCGAACCCGACGGCTACTTCCGGTACGTCGCCCGCGCCGACGACATGATCATCTCGGCCGGGTACAACATCGCGGGGCCCGAGGTGGAGGACGCGCTGCTGCGCCACCCGGACGTGCTGGAGGCGGCCGTGGTGGGGCGGCCCGACGAGGACCGGGGTCAGATCGTCGTCGCCTACACCGTGCTGAAGGAGGGCGCCGCGCGGGACTCCGAGGCGCTGCGCGCGTTCCTCAAGTCCGAGCTGGCGCCGTACAAATGCCCCCGCGAGTTCGTCTTCCTGGACGCGCTGCCGCGCACCGCCACCGGCAAGCTCCAGCGGTTCCGGCTCCGCGCGTCCGACTGAACCCGAACATGACCAGCGGCGATGGACACGACCTAAGATGATCAACGTGTCCGACCAGCATGCCCCTCGGTCTTTGATCGTCACGCTCTACGGCGCCTACGGCCGCTTCGTGCCCGGTCCCGTCCCGGTCGCCGAACTGATCCGGCTGCTGGCCGCCGTCGGTGTCGACGCGCCCTCCGTCCGCTCGTCGGTGTCCCGGCTGAAACGGCGCGGTCTGCTGGTGCCCGCGCGCACCGAGCGGGGCGCGGCCGGTTACGAACTGTCCGCCGAGGCACGGCAGTTGCTGGACGACGGCGACCGGCGCATCTACGCCGCCGCGCCGCCCGAGGACGAGGCGTGGGTGCTGGCGGTGTTCTCGGTGCCCGAGTCGGAGCGGCAGAAACGGCATGTGCTGCGCTCCCGGCTGGCGGGGCTCGGGTTCGGCACGGCGTCGCCGGGCGTGTGGATCGCGCCGGCGCGGGTGTACGAGGAGACCCGGCACACCCTGAAGCGGCTGGGCCTGGAGGCGTACGTGGACTTCTTCCGCGGGGAGCACCTCGGGTTCGCGGCCACCGTGGAGGCTGTCGCCCGCTGGTGGGACCTGGCTGCCATCGCCAAGGAGCACGAGGCGTTCCTCGACCGGCACGCGCCCGTGCTCCAGGCGTGGGAGCGGCGGGAGGACACGCCGCCGGAGGAGGCCTATCGGGACTATCTGCTCGCGCTGGACTCCTGGCGCCACCTGCCCTACACCGACCCGGGGCTCCCGGCGCGGCTGCTGCCCGACGGCTGGCCGGGGGTGCGTTCCGCCGCCGTGTTCCGCGCGCTGCACGAGCGGCTGTGCGCGGCGGGCGCCGAGTTCGCGGGGGTGACGCGGCCGGCGGGCGCTCCGTGACGGCGGCGCGGGCACGGAGGTCCCCTGCGGTACGGCCCGCCGCGGGGGCGGGCACCGCGAGGGCGGGCGCCGCGGGGG
>NZ_JALLGL010000319.1 GCF_023072675.1 Streptomyces sp. XM83C | reverse complement strand
CCCGACCACCCCGACCACCCCGACCACCTCACAGGAGCCGCAGTGAAGGACGCCTTCGGCCTGCCCCAGTCCCTCCTCGTCCTCGGCGGGACGTCGGAGATCGCCCTGGCCACCGCCCGCCGGCTGATCGCCCGCCGCACCCGCACGGTATGGCTGGCCGGCCGCCCCTCCCCCGCGCTGGAACGCGCCGCCGTCCAGCTCGCCGCCCTCGGCGCCGACGTCCGCACCGTCCACTTCGACGCCCTCGACCCCGCCTCCCACGAGACCGCCCTCGGCAAGGTGTTCGCCGAGGGCGACATCGACCTGGTGCTGCTCGCCTTCGGTGTCCTCGGCGACCAGGCCCACGACGAGCGCGACCCGTCGGCGGCGGTACGCGTCGCGCAGACCAACTACACCGGCGCGGTCTCCGCGGGCCTCGTCGCCGCCCGCGCCTTGCAGACCCAGGGTCACGGCTCCCTCGTCGTGCTGTCCTCGGTCGCCGCCGAACGCCCCCGCCGCGTAAACTTCGTCTACGGCTCCAGCAAAGCCGGACTGGACGCCTTCGCGCAGGGCCTCGGCGACGCACTGCACGGCACCGGCGTGCACGTGATGGTCGTACGCCCCGGATTCGTCCGTACGCGGATGACGGCCGGTCTCGAGGAGGCGCCGCTCGCCACGACTCCGGAGGCCGTCGCCACCGCGATCGAGCTGGGCCTGCGCCGCCGCTCGGAGACGGTGTGGGTGCCGGGCACGCTGCGGGTGGTGATGTCGGCGCTGCGGCACCTGCCGCGCGCGGTGTTCCGACGGCTCCCGATCTGAGACGGCGGGCCGAGCCGACCGGCGTCCCGGCACGAGCCCGCCCCTACGGGACGGGCTCCGCCACCGGCCGTGTCTCCGTCTCCGGCGCCTCCCCGAAACGGGCCAGCATCAGCGCGCCCGCCACCGCCACCACGAACCCCAGCACCGCCAGCCAGGCCAGCCCCTCGCGGGTGCGGTCGCCGAGCCACAGCACACCGACCGCCGCCGGGCCGACCGTCTCGCCGATCACCATGCCGGCCGTCGCCGACGTCACCGAGCCGCGTTGCAGCGCCGTCGTCAGCAGCAGGAACGCGGCGGCGCCGCCCACGAGAAGGGCGTACGACGCCGGGTTGGCGACCAGATCGGACAGCGCGAGCGAGTCGATCAGCCGGACCGACACCTCCACCACGCCGAACCCGAGCCCGGCGCCCAGGCCCAGCACCAGCGCCCGGCTCCGCCCGGCCAGCCGCCCGCCGACCGCGCCAAGCCCCAGCACCACCAGCGCCACGCCCAGCACCGACCAGCGCAGCGCCGCCGTACCGCCCGTGTCGCCCTCGGTGCCCGACGCCAGCCCCAGCATCGCCATGCCGGCACACACCACCGCCACCGCCGACCACTCCAGCCGGCTCAGCCGCACCCGCAGCAGCCGCGCCGACGCCACCGCGGTCACCGCGAGGGACGAGGCCAGCGCGGCGCCCACCAGATAGATCGGCACCGACCGCAGCGCCGCCACCTGGAGCAGGAACCCCACCCCGTCCAGCGCGAGCCCCGCGAGATACCGCCACTGCCGCAGCGCCCGCAGCAGCACCGCCACATCGCCGCCGCCCCCGGTGCGCACGGCAGCCCGCGCGGCCAGGGCCTGGAGCACCGTCGCCGTGCCGTAACAGACCGCCGCGCCGAGCGCGCACACCATCCCGAAGAGCACACAGCGAGCGTAGATCCGTACGACGCCCGCCGCTCCCCCGCACGGCGTCCGCCGCCCCTCAAGATCTGCTAAGGTTGATCTTGTTGAGCCGGTCGCCGGAAACAGCGGCCGAAGCGCACGCGTTGGTGGTCCAAGGAAAGACGCCCCACTTCCTGTGGGGAGATGCAGGTGCAAGGCCTGCCCGGCGCTCCACCGAAGGCCCCCGCCTCCCGCAGGCGGGGGCCTTCTCGTATGCCGGGCCGCTCGCCCGCATGGTGGACGCGCGGCCGGTGACCGGCAGGCCGCCCGGTAGGCTGACCGCGGGTCGTGACTGGCGCGCCGGGTCCCGTGCGGGGACCCACTGGATGGGACGGACCATCGGGGAGCGGCCCGGAAGACAACAGTGCCGTGCGCCTGGGCCGTACCGAGAACGCTGAACGCCGCCGTCCGGAGGTCCCCATGTCAGCCGAGCCGCTGTCCACCGAGTCCACCGCCTACCGTGCCGCCCTCGACGTCATCCGTGCCGTCGAGCCCCGCGTCGCCGACGCGATCCGCCAGGAGGTCGCCGACCAGCGCGAGATGCTGAAGCTGATCGCCTCCGAGAACTACGCCTCCCCGGCGACGCTGCTGGCGATGGGCAACTGGTTCAGCGACAAGTACGCCGAGGGCACCGTCGGCCGCCGCTTCTACGCCGGCTGCCGCAACGTCGACACGGTCGAGTCGCTGGCCGCCGAGCACGCGCGCGAGCTGTTCGGCGCCCGCCACGCCTACGTCCAGCCGCACTCCGGCATCGACGCCAACCTCGTCGCCTTCTGGGCCGTCCTCGCCGACCGTGTCGAGGCGCCCTTCCTGGAGAAGACCGGCGTCCGCCAGATCAACGACCTCACCGACGCCGACTGGGCCGAGCTGCGGCAGGCCTTCGGCAACCAGCGCATGCTCGGCATGTCCCTCGACGCGGGCGGCCACCTCACGCACGGCTTCCGCCCGAACATCTCCGGCAAGATGTTCGACCAGCGGTCCTACGGCACCGACCCGGCGACCGGCCTCATCGACTACGAGGCGCTGCGCGCGCAGGCCCGCGAGTTCAAGCCGCTGATCATCGTCGCCGGGTACTCGGCGTACCCGCGTCTGGTGAACTTCCGGATCATGCGGGAGATCGCCGACGAGGTCGGCGCCACCCTCATGGTCGACATGGCGCACTTCGCCGGCCTGGTCGCGGGCAAGGTGCTCACCGGCGACTTCGACCCGGTGCCGCACGCGCAGATCGTCACCACCACCACGCACAAGTCGCTGCGCGGCCCGCGCGGCGGCATGGTGCTGTGCGACGACTCCCTGAAGGACCAGGTGGACCGCGGCTGCCCGATGGTCCTCGGCGGCCCGCTCCCGCACGTCATGGCCGCGAAGGCCGTCGCGCTCGCCGAGGCCCGGCAGCCCGCGTTCCAGGACTACGCCCGCCGGATCGTGGAGAACTCCCGCGCGCTGGCGGAGGGCCTGATGCGCCGGGGCGCGACCCTGGTGACCGGCGGCACCGACAACCACCTGAACCTGATCGACGTGGCCACCTCGTACGGGCTGACCGGCCGTCAGGCCGAGCAGGCGCTGCTCGACTCCGGCATCGTCACCAACCGCAACGCCATCCCCGCCGACCCCAACGGCGCCTGGTACACGTCCGGCATCCGCATCGGCACCCCCGCGCTGACCACGCGTGGTCTCGGCACCGCCGAGATGGACGAGGTCGCCGGCCTCATCGACCGGGTGCTGACCGCGGCCGAGCCCGGCACCACCAAGTCCGGCGCGCCCTCCAAGGCCTCCCACGTCCTCGACGCGAAGATCTCCGACGAGATCTCCCGCCGCGCCTCCGACCTGGTCGCGGGCTTCCCGCTGTACCCGGAGATCGACCTCGGCTGACGCCGCGACCGACCCGCCCGGCCGCCGCGGCCGGCTCCCGCACCGGGGGCCGGCCGCGGCGGCGCGTGCGTCCGGGGCGGCAGGCGGGGGCGTCCCGGACGCGCCGCTCACCGATCACCCGTCACCGGGCGCCGACCACCGGGCGGCGGGCCGGGTCAGGCAGGTCCGCCCCGCCCGTTCCCCCGCCTCCCACCCGTTCGGGACCGCCCCCCGCACTCTGAGAGAATGGTGCACATGGCTTCTGACCGTCCCCGCGTGCTCTCCGGTATCCAGCCCACCGCCGGCTCCTTCCACCTCGGCAACTACCTGGGCGCAGTCCGCCAGTGGGTGGCGCTCCAGGAGACGCACGACGCGTTCTACATGGTCGTGGACCTGCACGCGATCACGGTGCCGCAGGACCCGAAGGAGCTGCGGGCCAACACCCGCCTCGCCGCCGCCCAGCTCCTCGCGGCCGGGCTCGACCCGGAGCGGTGCACGCTCTTCGTCCAGAGCCACGTCCCCGAGCACGCCCAGCTCGCCTGGGTCATGAACTGCCTCACCGGCTTCGGCGAGGCGTCCCGGATGACCCAGTTCAAGGACAAGGCCGCCAGGCAGGGCGCCGACCGCGCCTCCGTCGGCCTGTTCACGTACCCGATCCTCCAGGTCGCGGACATCCTGCTGTACCAGGCGCACGAGGTCCCCGTCGGCGAGGACCAGCGTCAGCACATCGAGCTGACCCGTGACCTCGCCGAGCGGTTCAACGGCCGGTTCGGGGAGACGTTCACCCTGCCGAAGGCGTACATCCTCAAGGAGACGGCGAAGATCTACGACCTTCAGGACCCGTCGGTGAAGATGAGCAAGTCGGCGTCCACGCCGAAGGGTCTCATCAACCTGCTCGACGAGCCGAAGACCACGGCGAAGAAGGTGAAAAGCGCGGTCACCGACACCGACACGGTGATCCGCTACGACGTCGAGAACAAGCCCGGCATCAGCAACCTGCTGACGATCCACTCCACCCTCACCGGCACGTCGATCGCCGACCTGGAGCGCCAGTACGAGGGCAAGATGTACGGCGCTCTGAAGACGGACCTCGCCGAGATCATGGTCGACTTCGTCACGCCGTTCCGGGAGCGCACCCAGCAGTATCTGGACGACCCGGAGACGCTGGACTCGATCCTGGCGAAGGGCGCGGAGAAGGCGCGGGCGGTCGCGGCGGAGACCCTCGCCCACGCCTACGACCGGGTCGGTTTCCTGCCCGCCAAGCACTGACCGCCCCCTCGCGCACAGACGTACCACTGGCCGAGCGCTGTACATCACTCCGCTCGCGCCTGCCCGCAGCCCGGCCGTGGCCGTACAGTCGATAGCCGACGGCTGGGAACACATCCGTCACGACGACAGGAGACGACGTGGGGACCGTAACGATCGGCGTGTCGATCGCGGTCCCGGAGCCTCACGGCAGCCAGCTCCAGCAGCTGCGCGCGGGCTTCGGCGACGCCGCGGCCTTCGGTATCCCCACGCATGTCACCCTGCTGCCGCCGACGGAGATCGACGACACGCTGCTGCCGGCCGTGGAGGCGCACCTCACCGAGGTCGCCGCGGCCGGGCGGCCCTTCCCGATGCGGCTGCACGGCACGGGCACGTTCCGTCCGCTGTCGCCGGTCGTGTTCGTGCGGGTCGTCGAGGGCGGTGAGGACTGCTCCCGGTTGCAGAAGCGCATCCGGGACGCCTCCGGACCGGTCGCGCGCGACCTTCCGTTCCCGTACCACCCGCATGTCACCGTCGCCCACGGCATCGAGGAGGCGGCGATGGACCGCGCCTTCGCCGAGCTGGCCGGGTACGGCGCCGACTGGCCGTGCACCGGCTTCGCCCTGTACGAGCAGGGCCCGGACGGCGTGTGGCGCAAGCTCCGCGAGTTCCCCTTCGGCGGGTCCACGGTGCCGCCGCAGGCGGGCAGCGTCGAGCAGGGCAGCGTCTTCCGCCGGTAGCACGCCGCCCGGTCTGCCGCAGGGGTCACGGCAGCACCCTGAGCAGCGCCTCCAGCGCACCCTTCCACGCGTTGTCCGACGGGGTGCCGTACCCGACGACCAGGGCGTCCCTCGGCTCGGTGACGGCGTCCGGGTGGCGGAAGTGGCCGAGGCCCGCCAGGGCCAGGCCCTGCCAGGCCGCCGCCTGCACCACCGGCTGTTCGCTGCCGGGCGGCAGCTCCAGCACCGCATGCAGGCCGGCCGCGATACCGGTGACCCGGATGTGCGGGGCCCGTTCGGCGAGCGCGGCGACGAGGGCGTCCCGGCGGCGCCGGTAGCGCAGCCGGGCGGCGCGGACGTGACGGTCGTAGGCGCCGGAGGTGATGAACTCGGCGAGGGTCAGCTGGTCGAGGACACCGACGGAGCGGGCGCCGCCGTGGTCGAGAACGTCCGGCAGCAGGGACTGCGGCAGCACCGCCCAGCCCAGCCTGAGACCGGGGGCGAGGGACTTGCTGGCGGTGCCCAGGTAGACGACGTGGTCCGGGTCGAGGTCCTGGAGGGCGCCGACGGACTGCCGGTCGTAGCGGAACTCCCCGTCGTAGTCGTCCTCCAGGACGATCCCGCCGATGCGCCGCGCCCCGTCCACGACGGCGGCCCGCTGCCCCGGAGGCAGGGCGCCGCCGAGGGGGAACTGGTGGGACGGGTTGAGCAGCACGGCGCGGGCCTCGCCGAACCTCTCCGCGCGGGCGCTGTGGTCGTCGGGCGGCAGTGGCACGGTGGCCAGGCCGGCGCGGGCCACGAGGTCCCAGTGCTGGGCCAGGCCGTACGGCTCGACGGCGAGGGAGCGCAGGCCCCGGGCGTGCAGCACCCGGGCGAGCAGGGTGAGGCCGTGCGCGAAGCCGTTGGTGACGACGATGCGGTCGGGGTCGGTGCGCACGCCCCGGACGCGGGCCAGATATCCGGCGAGCGCGGTGCGCAGCTCGCGCCGGCCGCGCGGATCGCCGTAGCCGAGCGCGTCGTTGGGTGCGGCGGCCAGGGCGCGGCGGGCGGCCCTCAGCCACTCGGCGCGGGGGAAGGAGGCGAGGTCGGGGGTGCCGAGACCACGCGTGGTCAGCGCGGGGGTGCCGATGCGGATGCCGGACGTGTACCAGGCGCCGTTGGGGTCGGCGGGGGTGGCG
>NZ_JALLGL010000318.1 GCF_023072675.1 Streptomyces sp. XM83C | reverse complement strand
CCGCCGCACCGGCGCCCGCGCCCCTCGCCCCGACCGCGCACCGGCCCACCGTGCAGCTCACCCCCGGCAGCGCGCTCGCCCTCGCCGCCGGCGGCGGCGCCGTGGTCCTCGTTGTCGGCGCGGTCCTGGTCTCCATGCTGCTGGCGGTCGCCATCACCGCCGTCTCCGTCGCCGTGGTCGCCGTCGTGCTGCGCCTGCTCGTCAACGACCTGCACAAGGGGCGGTGACCGGCATGGACACCCACCTGATCGCCGCCGGATTACCGGCCCTGGGCTGGGCCGTGCATGGCGGGCTGCTGCTGCGCCGCCTGTCCACCGCCCGCCGCGACCCGCTCACCGGCCTGCACACCCGCGCCGGCTGGACCACCCGCGCCCAGCACCTGCTGGCCAAGCACCCGAGTGCGCTGGTGGTCCTGGTCGACCTGGACGACTTCAAGGCCATCAACGACACCCACGGCCACCCGGCCGGCGACGCCGTGCTGAGCACGACCGCCCGCCGCCTCGCCGACTGGTGCGGGCGCCACGGCATCGCCGCCCGCCTCGGCGGGGACGAGTTCGCCGCCATCGTCACCGACCCCGCCCACACCACCGGCCTGCCCACCCTCCAGGCCGCCCTGGACCGGCCCGTCCCGCATGACGGCCGCCTCCTGCCGGTCTCCGCCTCGGTCGGCAACTGCCGCCCCGCGCACCTGCCCGCCCCGACCCTCACCGACGCCCTGTCCGCCGCCGACGCGGCCATGTACCGGGCCAAGGGCCACGGCCGGCGCAACACCCACCACTGATCACGAGAGGAAACGATCCATGGGCATCTTCAACCGCAAGCGCGACCCCGAGCCCGCCCGCGACGAGCGCATGGTCGAACTCGGCCGTGACTACGCCATCGCCCGCCGCCACAACGACCGCCGGACCATGAACCGGATCATGCGGCAGATCGGCACCGACAAGGACGTGACCGACCTGAGCGACTTCCGCGCCGGCCAGGAGTCCTACGACTCCATCCCGCCCATCCCGCGCGGCCGCGACCGCCGACGCTGACGGCCCCGGGGCGGCTCTCTCGCCAAAGATCCGCCGCCCCGGCGCCTGCACCCCCATCAGATCCAACGGACCCGAAAGGGAGACCCCATCATGCCCGAAACCACCTCGACGGAGCGCGTCTGCCGCGACTGCGACGGCTTCGCTTCGGTCGCCGTCACCACCGGCACCCGCCACCGCGACGGCACCCGCGCCACCCTCCGCGTCGCCTGCCCCGCCTGCCGGGGCACCGGCCACGCCCCCGCCACCGCCGGCCTCGCCCGCGCCGGGAGGTGACCGTCGTGGCGCTCCTCGACTGGCGCTCGCCCGAGCACTACGACCCCACCGGCGACAAGCCGTGCGTGATCTGCACCAAGCCCACCCCGCTGCGCTCCGACCGCGGCAGGCCCGTCCACAAGGTGTGCGCGGAGCAGTGGATCGACGCCCACCCGAAGGAGGAGGACCAGAAGTGACCGCCACGTCCTCACCTCGCGTCCTCGACCACATCGCCGACACCGCCGCGGACGGTGACGCGTGACCGACACCGCCACCGCGGTGGGCCTGGACCCGACCACCCTCGCCGACCTGCTGCGGGTGGCCGGGTCCCCCGGCTTCGACCGCGTCCAAGAACAGATCCGCCGCACCGGTGGCTGCGCCGACCCGATCCGCCTGCACGGTTCCACCGTTGTCCGCGACGCCGCGACCGGGCACGTCCTGCATGCGTACTCCACCGACACCGAACCGGGCGGCGTCCTGCGGGTGGCCTGCGGCAACCGGCGGGCCTCGCGCTGCCCGGCCTGCGCCTGGACCTACGCCGGCGACACCTACCACCTCATCCGTGCCGGCCTCGTCGGCGACCCCGCCAAGGGCACCCCGGACACGATCCGGGACCATCCGCGGGTGTTCGCCACCCTCACCGCCCCTTCCTTCGGCCCGGTGCACAACCGGCCCGGCACCCGGCCCTGCGCCTGCGGCACCCTCCACGGCGAGGACGCGCCCGAGCTGGGCACCCCGCTCGACCCGGAGTCCTACGACTACGCGGGTGCGGTGCTGTGGAACAACCACGCCTCCGAGCTGTGGCGCTACTTCACGATCTACCTGCGCCGCCAGATCGCCAAGCGCGCCGGCCTGACCCAAAAGGCGGCCCGCGAGCAGTGCCGGGTCTCCTTCGGCAAGGTCGCCGAGTACCAAAAGCGCGGCGCCGTCCACTTCCACGCCGTGATCCGCCTCGACGGACCCGACGGGCCCGACGACCCGCCCCCGGCCTGGGCCACCACCGGCCTGCTCACCGACGCCATCCGCGCCGCCGCGGCCCGCGTCGCCGTCGACGTCGACCCGGCCGGCGACCAACCGGCCCGCACCCTGCGCTGGGGCACGCAGCTCGACGTGCGCCCCATCCGGGCCTTCGGCGACGGCGAGGAGATCACCGAACAGGCCGTCGCCTCCTACGTCGCCAAGTACGCCACCAAGGCCGCCGAGACCACCGGCACCGTGGACCGCCGCATCGGCAACAAGGAGGCCCTGATCCTGCTCGGTGTGCCCGACCACCCGCGCCGGCTGATCGAGGCGTGCCTGGACCTGCACCCGCTCTACCCGGACCGCAAGCTGCGCGACTGGGCGCACATGCTCGGCTTCCGCGGCCACTTCTCCACCAAGTCCCGCCGCTTCTCCACCACCCTCGGCGCCCTGCGCCAGGCCCGCGCCGACTACCGCGCCGCCCAGCAACGCGCCGCCCTCGGCCTGCCCGGCCCCGACGACGAGGAAGCCACCACCCTCACCCTCGCCCACTGGTCCTACGCCGGCCACGGCCACACTCCCGGCGAATCCTGGCTCGCCGCCACCATCCGCCGCGACCTCCGGCAAAGCCGCGAACTCGCCCGCGAAGAACTCGCAGACCTGCGTCAGGAAGGAGCGCACGCTCATGAATGAGAGGTACCTGAGCGTCGATCAGGTTGCCGAGATCCTCGGCACGACCGTCCGCTTCCCGCGTCGCCTGATCGAGGAACGCCGTATTACGTACGTCAAGGTCGGTCGGCACGTCCGCATCCCGGAGAGCGCCGTACGGGAGTTCATCGCGGCCAACACCGTGCAGCCGCGCCGACGTGGCTCCGCCCTTCGCGGGATGGCGGCCTGATGGCGGGGAAGCGCCGGCAGTTCGGCCGGGTCCGCAAGCTCCCGTCCGGTCGCTACCAGGCTCGCTACCTCGGTCCGGATGGCGTGCTCCGGCCTGCCCCGGAGACGTTCCGCACCAAGAAGGAGGCGGACGACTGGTTGGCCGACAAGCAGACTGAGTTGCGGCGGGGGGATTGGCACGACCCGGATGCCGGGAAGGTGCCGTTCGGTGCGTATGCCGCCGCATGGGTCAAGGAACGCGAACTGACGACGCGAACGCGTGAGTTGTACGAGTCGCTGTTGCGGCTGCACCTGGAACCGACCTTCGGTGCCGTCAACGTCGCGGAGATCTCGCCTCCTTTCGTGCGTCGCTGGCGCGCCGACAAGTTGGCCTCCGGGACGGGGCCCACTACGGTGGCCAAGGCGTACGCCCTGCTGCGCGCCATCATGGCCACGGCCGTTTCTGACGAAATGATCAGGCGCAACCCGTGCCAGATCAAGGGTGCGAGTACCGTGCACACCCCGGAGCGGCCGACCGCCACGGTTCAGGAGGTCTACGCCCTCGCCGACGCGATCCAGCCGCGTTACCGGGTGCTCGTCCTCATGGCCGGGTTCCTGGGTCTGCGCTGGGGTGAGCTGATCGGCCTGCACCGTCGGGACCTCGACCTTGACCGCGGCACGGTCCGTGTCCGGCGTGCCGTCGCTGAGTTGACCAGTGGCCGACGGGAGGTCAAGGCGCCCAAGAGTGCGGCGGGCAAGCGTACGGTCTCCATCCCCGCCGCGATCATCCCGGACATTCGTGATCACCTGCTCCGCTACGCCGAACCGGGTGCGGACGGTCGGGTGTTCGTCGGGGCCAAGGGGGCCACCCCGCGCCGGAACCACTTCAACCGGCTGTGGCAGAAGGCGTGCAGGGACGTCGGGATCAAGGGGCTGCACTTCCATGATCTTCGACACACCGGGAACACCCTCGCCGCGTCCACGGGTGCCAGCACCCGCGAACTGATGGCGCGCATGGGGCACAGCACCACCCGTGCCGCGCTGATCTACCAGCACGCCAGTGCCGACCGCGACCGGCTGATCGCCGATGCCGTGAGTGACTTGGTGAGCAGGGCCAGGAAGCAGACGCACACGGCCATGAAGGAAGATCACCAGCCGAAGGGGCACGTGGGGGGCACGCTCGACTGATCGGAGCCCCCGGGTATGACTGGGGCCAGGCAGAGGATTCGTCCTCTGGCCTGGCCCTTAGTCGTGCAGAGCGGGCGACGGGAATCGAACCCGCGTAGCCAGTTTGGAAGACTGGGGCTCTACCATTGAGCTACGCCCGCACACAGTGCGCCGCAGGCCATACCGGCCGCGGCACTGGAGGCATCCTAGCGGGTCGGCACCCGCCGCCGCACACCACATCACGGCCGCAGTGGCCACTCGTGCGGGCGGCCCGTCGTGGCGCCCGCGAAATGCGGCAGCCCCACTGCCTGCGGGCATGTACCCTACGTGTCGCACCAGACGGGGTGTGGCGCAGCTTGGTAGCGCGTCCGCTTTGGGAGCGGAAGGCCGTGGGTTCAAATCCCGCCACCCCGACCACCTGCCCGATCACGGTCGGAGCCACCTGCCCGGTCCCGGTGGGAACCCTCGGCGCGGTTCCGGTGGGAACCAGCCGCCCGGCCCCGGTCGCAATCACCCGCACCTTCCACGGTCGGGGCCCGCCCGTCCCCGGCCGGATCACCGCACGAGCCCCGCGGGTGATCGCCTTTTGGGCGGTTCGGCGGCTGCGGTTACTATGCAAGCTGCGCGCCCGTGTGTCTCACCCTCTGAAGTCCTCCGGGCGGCGAAATCCGCCGGGGCCGGTCTGGCCCTGGCAGAACCCGAGAAGTCAGCCACAAGGAGACCGAACCGTGAAGAGCGCCGTGGAGACCCTGAACCCGACCCGGGTTCGGCTCACTGTCGAGGTGCCCTTCGAGGAGCTCAAGGACAGCCTCGACGCGGCGTACAAGAAGATCAACCAGCAGGTCACGGTGAAGGGCTTCCGCAAGGGCAAGATCCCCGCCCGTGTCATCGACCAGCGGTTCGGTCGCGGCGCCGTGCTGGAGGAGGCCGTCAACGACGCGCTTCCCAAGTTCTACACGGAGGCGGTCAACGAGGCCGAGCTGTCCGTGCTGGGCCAGCCCGAGGTCGACATCACGGAGCTGAAGGACGGCGAGACGCTGAACTTCACCGCCGAGGTCGACGTCCGCCCCGCCCTGGAGCTTCCCGAGGACTTCTCCTCCATCGAGGTCGAGGTCGACGCCGTCGAGGTCACCGACGAGGACGTCGAGAAGTCCGTCGAGCAGCTGCGTGAGCGCTTCGCCTCCACCACGCCGGTCGAGCGCGCCGCCGAGGACGGCGACGTCGTCACCGTCGACCTGGAGGCCAAGGTCGAGGGCAAGGTCCTCGAGGACGGCATCGCCAACGGTGTCTCCTACACCATCGGCTCCGGCGAGCTGCTGGACGGCATCGACGACGCCGTGAAGGGCCTGTCCGCCGGTGAGGAGGCCACCTTCACCTCCGAGCTGAAGGGCGGCTCCGCCGCCGGCAAGGAGGCCGAGGTCACCGTCAAGGTCACCCAGGTCGCCAAGCGTGAGCTCCCCGAGCTGGACGACGAGTTCGCGCAGCTCGCCTCCGAGTTCGACACCCTCGACGAGCTGAAGGCCGACAGCCGCAAGCGCCTCGAGAACATGAAGCAGTACGACCAGGCCACGCAGGCCCAGGAGCGTGTCCTGGAGAAGCTGCTGGAGCTGGTCGAGGTGCCCGTCCCCGAGAAGCTCCTCGAGGACGAGATCAACACCCGCAAGCACAACCTGGAGCACCACCAGCTCGGCCAGATGGGCCTGACCCTCGACAAGTACCTGGAGATCCAGGGCAAGACCGCCGAGGAGTTCGACACCGAGACCCGTGAGGCCGCGGTCAAGGGCATCAAGACCCAGTTCGTCCTGGACGAGCTGGTCAAGCGCGAGAAGCTCAACGTGAACCAGGAAGAGCTGACCGAGCACCTGATGCGCCGTGCCGCGTCCTCCGGCATGTCGCCCGACCAGTTCGCGCAGGCCGTCGTCGAGGGCGGTCAGGTGCCGCTGCTCGTCGGCGAGGTCGCCCGCGGCAAGGCCCTCGCCCTCGTGGTCGAGGCCGCCACGGTGAAGGACACCAACGGCGAGGTCATCGACCTGTCCGACGAGGACGAGGACGCCGAGGCCACCGAGGCGGAGGCCGCCGAGGCCGGCGAGGAGAAGGCCGAGGGCTGAACCGCCCCGCGGCGCCTCTGACGCACGCACGACGGGCCCCCGGGGAAACCCCTTCTCCGGGGGCCCGCCCGCATCTCCGGGCGGGCCGCACACGGTCCGGGGCGAGCGCGAACGCCCGGCGGCCCTTGTGCCTGCGCCTCCGAGGCTCCGTACCAGCGCCTCCGCGGCCGGTCTGCCGCCGGTACCCGGGGGCCGTCACCCCACGGCCCCCCGGCAGTCACCGTGCGCGCACGACCGTGCACGTTCCTTGGCGCACCTGTGGCGGCCCCGATCGCACACCCCAGCCCTGCACCCGCCCTCGCGGCCCGGCAGCCGCCCCCGCAC
>NZ_JALLGL010000317.1 GCF_023072675.1 Streptomyces sp. XM83C | reverse complement strand
GGCGGGGACGGGGTGCGGCGGGGTGCCTAGAGCGCGGGGCCGGTGACCAGCAGGGCGAGCACGACCGCGCCGACGGAGCTGACGGCCGGGCTCTTCGCCTTCAGCCCGATCGTCAGAAGCAGCAGTCCGGCGATGCCCATGGGGCCGTAGTGCCATTCGACGAGCTGTTCGAGGACGACGACGAGGGCGGCGGAGACCAGGGCGAGGGCGGGCATTGGGGTTCCCCCTTCAGGTTGGGTGGCGGTGATCCTCCTTCTGGCGCCAACTTGGCGAAGTTGGCGACCAAATCGGTCTATCTCTGCTTGGGTTGTCCCCACTTGGTTGGCCTTCTCAAACAAGTTTCAAACAACTCCACGGAGATAGGACAGAGTTGTAGCGTTTGGCCGTGAACCAGGAGAGCGTGGCAGTGAACGGCAGCAGAAGGCGTACGCCCCAGGAGATCGCCGATGCTCTGCGCGGCCGTATCCGCAGCGGCGAGCTGAAAGCGGGCGACCGCCTGCCCACCCAGGCGGAACTGGCCGAGGAGTTCGGGGTGGAGCGCGGCACAGTCCGCCAGGCTCTGCGCGCCCTCCAGGAGGACGGCCTGCTCACCGGCGTCAGCAAGGGCAGCCCGCCGCGCATCGCGGAACCCGCGCCCGCAGCAGAGGCACCCCAGCCCACCATGGTCGGCCTCGCCCCCCGCCTGGTGGAGGCCTTCGCCGCCCCTCAGGTGAGGGTGGACGTCGTCTGCCACACCGCGGAGACCCTGCTGCTCGCCATGGGCGAACCGCTGCGCCACATCCACGAGGGCCGACTGCGGCCCGAGTCCGTCGACATCCGCATCCTGCTGCCCTCCCGCGACATCAACCTCGCCTTCCCCGTCTCCGTCGAGGGCGACGACGAGACCGTCCACCAGCGCTGGCTGGACATGCGCAACGCCCAGTGCCAGGTCCTGCGCCACAACCTGCTCGCCCTGCGCTCCACGCACGGCATCGACGTCCACGTCACCTACCGGGCCCTGACCTTCACCCCGCCGGTCAAGCTGTACGTCCTCAACGGCTCCGAGGCGCTCATCGGCTACTACGTGCTCTCCCGGCGGGAGGAGGAGTACGTGGGCCAGACCCTGGACATGTACGACGCCCTCGGCTCGCGGTCGCTGCTGTTCTCCTTCCAGCGCTCGGCCGGGGGCAGGGACACCGCGTTCGTGGAGGAGTCGCAGAAGTGGTTCAACGCCCTCTGGGAAACCATCACCACGGACCTGACACTCTCCTAGTGACTTCTGATGCGACGCAGAGCGAAGCGGTGACGGACGAGACCAGGACGCTGCGCGATCTGATCGGCAGAGCACAGGTCGTGCTCTGGGACTTCGACGGTCCGGTCTGCCGGCTGTTCGCCGCCCACTCCGCCGAGAAGGTGGCGAACGGCCTCATCGACTGGCTGGAGAGCCAGGGCCTGCACGGCCTGCTGACCGAGGAGGAACGCGAGACCGTCGACCCGCATGTGCTGCTGCGCGCGGTGGACCGCCGCCGCCCCCGCAGCGACCTCGTCCTCGAACTGGAGGAACGCCTCACCCAGGAGGAACTGCGAGCCGCGTCCTCGGCCTGGCCCACCCCGTACGCCGACCCGGTCATCCGCACCTGGACGGCCCTGGGCACCCGCTTGGCCGTCACGACCAACAACTCCCCGCGGGTCGTGACGAGATACCTGCGCGGCAGAGGCCTCAGCGCCTGCTTCGAACCGCACATATACGGCCGTACGGAGAACCTCAGCCTCCTCAAACCCCACCCGCACTGCCTCAACCGTGCCCTCAGTGCCACAGGCACCGCCCCCGCCGACGCCCTGATGATCGGCGACACCCCCTCCGACTGCCTCGCCGCGCGGGAGGCGGGTGTGCCGTTCCTCGGCTACGCGCTGCACGACAGGGGACGCCGGAGACTCCGGAGGGCCGGTGCGGGGCCGGTGCTCGACTCGCTGGAGCCGGTCCTGCACGCACTGCGGGGCGTCGCCTGAGAGGAGCCCGGCACCCGGCCGCCGCCGGCGAGGCGTCCGGCCGATCCCCGGCCGTCGCCCGCCCCTCTCCTGCCGTCCCGTCAGCTCTGGACCATCAGCAGCACGAGCACGACCGCCCCCAGCGACGTGTACGTCGAGGAGCGAGCCCGCAGGCCGATGCCCAGCAGCACCAGCGCCATCACGCCCATGGGCCCGAACCGCCACTGCACCAACTGCTCAACCCCCAGCCCCACCACCGCCAGGGCTGTCTCCGCTACGGGCATGGTTCCCTCCGACCCCCTCGAACCGTCAACCGGCCAACCAATTGGACTGGTTGAATCAAATTGGAACTTCCCTGGGCGGCTGATCGTCTAACTTTCAGTCCGATTGGAGTGGTTGGTTGAGGGAAAGTGGTGTTTCGGATGTGCGGAAGCGGTAAGTTCGCAGAGTGGTCAGCTCAGACAGCACCGACAGCGGAGGCCGGGAGTTCACTCGGGTGGAGACCGCCCTCAGGGAACTCCTGGACAACGGCACCTATCAGGCGGGCCAGTTGCTGCCGCCGCAGCGTGAACTCGCCGACGAGTACGGCGTGAGCCGTCACACCATCCAGCGCGTTCTGCGCAAGCTGGCCGAGGAGGGGCTGATCGAGCCCCGGCAGGGCAGCGGCAGCAAGGTGCTCGCCAATCCGGGCGGCGCACCGGCGCAGCGGCTGCCCGGACGGTCGGGTCGTGTCTCCCTGCTGCCGTTCGTCAACCACGCGTTCGAGCAGGACGAGGTGAGCCTGGACGTCTTCTCGCTGACGTCGGAGACTCTGCTGCGTCATCTGCAGAACCAGGAGGAGCGGGTCGTCGCCGCGGAGATCGCCCCGCGCCGGGTGCGGCTGCGGATGCTGCTGCCCTGGGAGGACGAGCCGCTGGCCTATCCGCGGGCCGTGGACCCCGGCGACGGCCGGGTCCGCGAACGCTGGCGGGCCATGGTCCACAGCCACATCTTCCAGGTGGAAGAACTGTTCGAGAGGATGCGCGGCCAAGGGGTGGACGCGGTGGTCGAGATCCGCCGCTTCCCCATGACCCCCCAGTTCAAGCTCTACGTCCTCAACGGCACCGACATGCTCTTCGGCCCGTACGAGGTGGTCCGGCGTTCCATCCCGGTGACCGGGCCGACCCCCGACGCGACCGAGACGGTCGACGCGGTGGACGTGCTCGGTCTCGGATCGACCCTGACGCATCACCGTCGGCGCGAGGCCGAGGACAGCCACGATGCGCTCTTCTTCCGGAGCATGAATGACTGGTTCGAGTCGCAATGGGAGTGCTGGCAGGATCTCGCCCTGCACTGAGCGTGAGGGAGCGGCGTCCGCATGGTGACACGTCGTGAAGAGGGGGCCGTACCGTACTACTCTGTGCGGCCATGTCGCACCCTCTGCCTCGCAGGGCGCAGCTGTCACTTGTGCGCCGTTTCGCCGAGGCGCGGCTCCGCAGCCGCGACGGGGTGGTGGTTTCAGGCCATCACAACCGCAATGTCATCGCACCACTGCGGCAGCCCCTGGCCCTGCTGCTCGGTATCCGCTCCGGACGGACCCTCGCCAAGTTCCGCACACCGCTGCCCACGATCGAGGTGGTCCCGCGGATCTGGCCCAGGGAGGCCCAGGTGCTGAAGGTGGTGGGAGACCGCCTGCACGGCCAGGTGCCGAGGTGCCTGGCCGACTTCGGTGACTGGTCGCTCCACGACTATCTGCCCGGCCGGTCCCTCGCCCAGGAGATCCCCGAGGGACCGCTCGGTCCGCGCGTCCGGCGGCAACTGGCGGAGTTCTTCGCCCGCCTGGCCGCCGTACCGCGCGAAGCCCTGCCGCCGCTGCCGGACGACTGGCCCGCCGACGGTGACTCCCGCGGCTTCCTCGCCCGGCTCGCCCGGTTCACGGAGGAACGCGTCCACCGGCCCAACCGGTCCAGGTTCGGCGAGCTGTTCGACGCGGTGGGGATTCCGCGTGACGCCATGGAACGCTTCATGGGCGCGGTGCCGTCCCTGACCGGTCGCCCGTTCGTGCTCCTCCACACCGACGTCCACCGGGCCAACGTGGTGGTCACCCACGGCCCGGACGGGGAACGGCTGTCGGTCATCGACTGGGAACTGGCCCTGTACGGCGACCCGCTGCACGAGCTGGCCACCCACCTGGTCCGCACGGACTACGACAAGGCGGAACAGGAAGAGATGGTCCGCTGCTGGTCGGAGACGATGAAACGGTCCGGCCGCCCTGACCTGACCGTCGGCCTCGACCGTGATCTGCCGGTCTACCTCGGCTTCGAGTACGCCCAGTCGGTCTACCCCGACGTCATGCGCGCCGCGCTGTCCCTGCCGGACGACCCGGGCGCACCCGACCTCGCCCGCGCCGCCGCGCGCGTCACCCGGGCGATGGGCAGAGCACGGGAGCCGCTCGGACTGGTCGAGCGTCCGCGGGACGACACCGAGGTGGCACAGGCGCTATGGGCGTGGCGGCGCGAGGACCGGGAACGGACGGAAGAACGGGCCCCCACCGACTCACCCGGCGGGGCGGCCGGGCACAACCCGCCGGCCGGGCACACCCGTACCCGTGACCGTGGCCGGGCCGGTGCGGGACGCCGGACCACCCGGCCGGCACCGCCCGTCGAACCGCCACTGGCCCTCGAACCGGCGCCGACCGGCGCCCCGGCACCCCCCGACGAACAGGCCGAGAAGCGGAAGGAGCTGCGGCACGGTGGCTGACGGCGAGGACAAGGACGGCACGCTGGAACGGGCGACGACCGGCGAGGCCACCGCACCTGGCGGCCGGACGCGGGATGAGGCCCGGCACGTCCCGGGCGACACCGAAGCGGCGACACCGGACGCGTACAGCGGTGACGTGGACCGCGCCGGGGACCTGCTGTGGGGCGGGCGGGGCGTGGCGGCGGCGCGCTGTGTGCTGTTCGACTTCGACGGCCCGGTGTGCCGGCTGTTCCCCGAGGGCCGGTCCATGCCGGTGGCGGAGCGACTGCGCGCCCACCTGGCTCAGCTGGGGCTGGGCGGCCTGCTCAGCGCCGAGGAGCGTGCCGACAAGGACCCCCACGTCGTCCTGCGGGCAGTGCACCGCGCCGGGCGCGAGCGGGACCTCGGCGACCTGGTGGGAACGCTGGAGCACATGGTCACCGAGGGCGAGGTGCGGGCGGCGGGCGAGGCCTGGCCGACGGCCGACGCGGACGGCCTGATCCGGCGTCTGCACGAGGGGGGAGCGGCGCTGGCCGTCGTCACGAACAACTCGGCCCGAGCGGCCGACCGCTACCTCCGCGAGCACGCCCACCGGGGCCGCAGCCTGCGGGACTTCTTCACCGCCGTACACGGACGCGGCCCGGACCCTGACCTGATGAAACCCCACCCCGATGTCCTCACCCGCGCCCTCACCGGCCTCGGACTGCCCCCCGACAGCGCGGTGATGATCGGCGACACCCCGACGGACGCCGAGGCGGCACGCGCGGCGGGCGTCCGGTTCATCGGCTACGGGCGCGACGAGGCCAAGCGGGCGCGGCTGCGGCGTGCGGGCGCGGGCGTGGTCATCGGCTCGTACGCCCCCTTGCTGCACACGGCCGAAACGGCCGGGGTGTGCGGGCGCCGGCACGCGCAGGGCGAACCGCACGACGGCCCCGGCGACGGCGCACCACGGTGCCGGTGCGGGGCGCGCTCGCCCGTACGCTCGCTGCATGAGTGAGAGCGGGCTGCGTGAGCGCAAGAAGCAGCGGATGTTCCAGGAGTTGTCGGACGTGGCGATCCGGCTGTTTCTGGAGCGGGGGTTCGACGCGGTGCCGGTCGCCGAGGTGGCCGCGGCGGCCGAGGTGTCCAAGCCGACGCTGTTCCGGTACTTCCCGGCCAAGGAGGACCTGGTCCTGTACCGGATCGCCGACCACATGGAAGAGGCGGCGCGGGTCGTCGGCGAGGCGGACGTGCCGCCGCTGGACGCGCTGCGCCGGCACTTCCTCGACGGGCTGCGCCGCCACGACCCGGTGACAGGGCTGAACGACGCGCCCGAGGTGCTCGCCTTCCACAGTCTGCTGTACGGCACGCCCGCGCTGGCGGCCCGGGTCATGGCGTACCAGGAGCGGTCCGAGGCGGCGCTCGCCGAGGTGCTCGGCGGGGACCTGGACGCGCGGCTGGCGGCGGCGCAGATCGTCGCCGTGCTGCGGGTGCTCGCGCTGGAGAACTGGCGGCGGATCGCCGCGGGGGAGCGCGCCGCGGATCTGGAGGCCGAGGCGATGGCGGCGGCGGAGCGGGCGTTCGAGCGGTTGGAGCGGGGGCTGCCGGGGCTGCGGGCGGACGGCTCCGGGAGCCCAGGCTGAATGAGAGGCGGTAATAAATTTAACCGGGTTACGTTTCTTGGGCTAGGGTCGGGGCATGACGTCGACCGACCACGCCCCTGACGCCGACCACGACCTCGCCGACGCCCTGACCCGGGCCCGCGCCTACCACGACGTCTGCCGAGCCGCCCTCACCGCCATGGTGGAAGGCGCGGACCGGCAGGTCGTCATCGGCGAGGACGTCTCCGCCTCCGGTGCCGACGCCGAGGTCCTCGGCTACCGGCTGCGCAGCGAGGCCAAGGCCCTGCGCGAACTGCCGGAAGGCCCGCTGTTCTTCGGCCGCCTCGACTTCGCGGCCGACGGCCCCGACGGCCCCGGTGGTCACAGCGGTGCCGCCGGTCACAGCGACCCCGCCGACTCCGGCGCCCCCGACGGCCGCGCAACCCCCGCCGGCCTCGGCAC
>NZ_JALLGL010000316.1 GCF_023072675.1 Streptomyces sp. XM83C | reverse complement strand
GTTGCGATGGTGCCAGTGGGGGCGCGGCGGGCGGGGTGCCGTGGCGGGAACGCTCCACTCGTACGTCCTTCACCCCTCCGGGCACGCGGGAGCCCTCCGCAGGACCACGCGCTGGAGCCCACGCCCGCCCCGCGCCCACAGGCCCGCATGCCCGCACGGCGAAGGGGCCGCCCGCACCACGGATGGCAGGCGGCCCCTTCGGGCTGTCCAGGATCGACCCAGGGTCAGGAGGCCTTGGCCTTCTCCTCGGTCTTCGCGGCGGGGGCCGCGGGCGCCGGGGCCGGCTTGGCGGCCTCGTAGAACTCCTCGCGCGGGGACTCGAGGGCGCCGAGGGCGACGACCTCACGCTTGAGGAACATGCCGAGCGTCCAGTCGGCGAAGACCCGGATCTTGCGGTTCCAGGTCGGCATGGCCAGACCGTGGTAGCCACGGTGCATGTACCAGGCGAGACGTCCCTTGAGCTTGATCTTCATCTTGCCCATGACGATCATCGCGACGCCCTTGTGCAGGCCGAGGCCCGCGACCGCGCCCTTGTTGGCGTGGCTGTACTCCTTCTGCGGGAAGCCCCGCATGCCGGAGAGGACGTTGTCGCCGAGCACCTTGGCCTGACGCAGCGCGTGCTGGGCGTTGGGCGGGCACCAGGCGTTCTCGTTGCCGGCCTTGCGGCCGACGAGGTCCGGGACCTGGGCGTTGTCGCCGGCGGCCCAGATGTAGTCGGTGCCCTTGACCTGGAGCGTCGGCTCGCAGTCGACGTGGCCGCGCGGGCCGAGCGGCAGGCCGAAGCGGGCGAGGGCCGGGTTCGGCTTGACGCCTGCGGTCCACACGATGGTGTTGGCGTCGACCTCGAGGCCGTTCTTCAGCACCACGTGGCCGTCGACGCAGGACTCCATGGAGGTGGAGAGGTAGACCTCGACACCGCGGGACTCCAGGTGCTGCTTGCCGTACTGGCCGAGCTTGGGGCCCACCTCGGGGAGGATCTTGTCGGCGGCGTCGACGAGGATGAAGCGCATGTCCTCGCGGGACACGTTCTTGTAGTACTTGGCCGCGTCCCGGGCCATGTCCTCGACCTCACCGATGGTCTCGGCGCCGGCGAAGCCACCGCCGATGAAGACGAAGGTGAGGGCCTTGCGGCGGATCTCCTCGTCGGTGGTGGACTCGGCCTTGTCGAGCTGCTCCAGCACGTGGTTGCGCAGGCCGATGGCCTCCTCGACGCCCTTCATGCCGATGCCCTGCTCGGCGAGGCCGGGGATCGGGAAGGTGCGGGAGACGGCGCCGAGCGCGATGACCAGGTAGTCGAACGGCAGCTCGTACGCCTCGCCGACCAGGGGGGCGATCGTGGCGACCTTGCGGTCCTGGTCGATGGTGGTGACCCGGCCGGTGAGGACCTCCGCCTTGGGGACCACGCGCCGCAGCGGGACGACGACGTGACGCGGGGAGATGTTGCCGGCGGCGGTTTCGGGGAGGAAGGGCTGGTAGGTCATGTACGACCGGGGGTCGACGACCGTGACGGTCGCCTCGCCGTAGCGCATCTTCTTGAGAATGCGCCGAGCTGCGTACAGGCCTACGTACCCACCGCCTACTACGAGGATCCTGGGACGCTCCGTGGTGCTCATGGCATCGAGTATCCACCCGTCCGAGGGGGGTGGTTCGTGCGCCCCTTCACAAGCATTCGCATGCCCTGTGTTACACTCCGCGGCCCGCGTGATGTAGATCATGGTGCGCGGCGGGAACCGTGATCCGCTTCGCCCCGTTGTCAATGCCGCGTGAGCTGCCTCTCTGGGCTTCGAAGGGGGTCGTGAGGGGTCGGAAACGGGCCCTGATGCACGCGATCCGGAGGGGCCCGTTCCCCCTCTTCTGAACATGTTCAAAGGCCAGTTCGCCACTCGAAGGGCGGATCCGAAGGCATCCGGGGGCTCTCGGAGAGGGATTTCCTTGTGAAGAACTTCACGAACTTTCCCGACAGCCCGTCACCGGAAGGCCCATTGACACCGCTCACCCGTGCCCCGATCCGCTCAACGGTCACCCGCTGACCAGGGGGATCGCACTCCCGGAGCGACCCGCCGATCTTCAGGCCGAGGCGTCTTCCAGAGCCGAGTCGATCAGCCGCGCCACATGCCACAGCCCGATCCGGTCCAGGGCCTGCGCCGCCCCGCGGACGATCCGCTCGTCCAGCTCCGCCATGCGCTCCCCGCACCGGTCCCGCTCGGCCACCTCACCGGGATCGGTGGCCTCACGCAGGCGCTCCACCACGGCCGCCGCCCGCTCCCGCTCCTCGACCAGCGGATACAGAGACCGCCAGGCCGCCACGATCTCCTCGTCCGACACCGCGCCGCTCACATCCACTCCTCCCCGCCCGCGCTCGACGGCACCCCGTGCACCGCTCACATCCAGGACGAATCACATACAGAAGATCATCCCAGACGAAACGGTCACGGTTGACCGCACTCGGTGACGACCCGCACCGCCCCGTACCGGTACCGCCTCAGCACACGTCGACGGCACGGCTCCAGGCGATGCCGTCAAGCATGGCTCACGGGCGCGCTTCCCTCACGGGCGCGCCGTGTACACGCTGACGCGTACACTGTCCGCATGGCTGAGAACACCGTGACCGTACGGGAAGCCCGCGCGCACCTCGCCGATCACATCAACCGGGCCGAGGAGGGCATCCCGACCGTCATCACGCGCAACGGCGCACCGGTGGCGGCCGTGGTCCCGATCTCGGATTTCGAAGCGCTGGAAGAAGCGGCCGATGTCATGCTGGCGCGCGAGGCCGAGGCGGTACTGACCGAGGGAGGCAGCACCGTGACCATGGCGGAACTGCTGGCGGACCTGTTCACCGAGCAGGACGGCGAGACTGCGTGAAGTACGCCTTCCGGTTCACCACGGCGGCACAGCGTCAGCTTCGGGCGATCAGCCGACCCGACGCCATGCGCATCCTGACCGCATTGACCGCACTCGGTGACGACCCGTACCGCCAGGACGCCGACGTCAAGAAGCTCACCGGCCCGTCGGGCCTCTACCGGCTCAGGGTCGGTAGCTACCGGATCGCCTACCAGATCAACGATGGCGAACTCGTCGTCCTCGTGGTCAAGGTGGGCGGCCGGCGGGACGTCCACCGCAACCTGTGACGCCCCGCCCGGCACCGCCTCAGCGCACCTCGGCGGCGCAACTGTGCGCGATCCCGTCGAGGATGTCGTGTTCGCTGACCACGACCTCCTCCGCGGCGATGCGGTCCATGATCGACAGGAGGACCAGGGCACCTGCCGCGATGACGTCGACGCGGCCGGGGTGCAGGGAGGGGATCGCGGCGCGTTCGGCGTGGGTGGAGTGGAGCAGCCGTTCGGTGATCTCGCGGACCTGCGTGCGGGAGACGCGGGAGTGGTGGATGCGGGCCGAGTCGTACTCGGGCAGCTCCTGTGCGATCGCCGACACCGACGTCACCGAGCCGGCGAGGCCGACGAGGGTGCGTGCCTCGCGCAGCGGCACCGTCTGCTCGGCCAGGTCGAGCGCGGCCTCTATGTCGGCGCGCATCGCGGCGATCTGCTCCTCGGTGGGCGGGTCGGTGACCTTGCCGCCGGAGACCAGGTGGCGCTCGGTCATACGGACGCAGCCGATGTCGACGGAGCGGGCGGCGCGGACACGGTCGTCGCCGACGACGAACTCGGTGGAGCCGCCGCCGATGTCGACGACGAGGTAGGGCCGCTCCAGGTGGTCGCGGCCGGCGAGTTCCTTGGTGGCGCCGGTGAAGGAGAACTCGGCCTCCTGGTCGCCGGTGATCACCTCGGGTTCGACGCCGAGGATGTCCACCACACCGCGGACGAAGTCGTCGCGGTTCTCGGCGTCGCGGGAGGCGGAGGTGGCGACGAAGCGGAGGTGCTCGGCGGCACCGTACTTCTTGATGATCTCCGCGTACTCGCGGCACGCGGCGAAGGTGCGCTCCAGCGCCTCGGGCGCGAGCCGGCCGGTGCGGTCGACGCCCTGGCCGAGCCGCACGATGGTCATACGGCGGTCCAGGTCGACGAGTTCGCCGGTCGCCGGGTCGGCGTCGGCGACGAGCAGGCGGATGGAGTTCGTACCGCAGTCGACGGCGGCGACCCGGGTCACTTGGCGTCCTCCTCGCTGGTCGGGGTCACACAGGGGCCCTTGCGCCACCACTCGGGGAGCATGGCGATGGCCTCGTCGCCGAGCGGGTTGACGCCCGGCCCGGCGGCCAGGGAGTGGGCGACGAGGACGTGCAGGCACTTCACGCGGTCGGGCATGCCGCCGGCGCTGGGGAAGCCCTTCAGCTCCTCGATCTCGTCGCGGCGCCGGATGTAGTCCTCGTGGGCGGCGCGGTAGGCGGCGGCCAGCTCGGGGTCGCGCCGCAGCCGCTCGGTCATCTCCTTCATCACGCCGTCGGCCTCCAGCGTGCCGATCGCGGAGTTGGCGCGCGGGCACGTCAGGTAGTACAGCGTCGGGAAGGGGGTGCCGTCGGGGAGGCGGGGCGCGGTCTCGACGACGTCCGGCTGTCCGCAGGGGCAGCGGTGGGCGATGGCGCGCAGGCCGCGCGGCGGGCGCCCGAGCTGCTGCTTGAAGGCGTCGACGTCCGCGTCTGTGGGTTCGGTGCGCGGGGTGGTCGGCGGGGGCGTGTCCATGCCTGTCTTTCTGTCGGTCCTTGACGTGGTGGTGCGGCGCGGGATCAGCGGTCGGCGGCGTCGGCCTTGTCGACGCCGTCCCAGACGTTGGAGTACCAGGGGCGGTCGGCGGCCCGGCTGTCGGCGGGCTCGGTCCTGGTGGCGGCCGGGTCGATGACGACGTATCCGGTCTCGCCCGGCATCACATAGTGCAGCCGGCGGCGGATCTGCTGCTCGGCGTAGGCGTCGTCCTGCCACCGCGCCTTGAGGTCGCGGAGCTGTTCGACGCGCTCCTTGGCCTGCTGTTTCTGCCGCTCCAGGTCGGCGATCTCGGCGCGCTGGGAGACGTACTGCCTTATCGGGTAGGCGAGCGCCACGATCAGTGAGCACAGCACCAGGGCGAGCAGTGCCGCGCGGCCGGTGAGGCGGGAGCGGCGGGCCTGGCGGCGGGTCTGTGAGCGGTAGACCCGGGCGGCGGTCTGCTCGCCGAGCAGACGGATCCTGGTCGCGGTGGAGAAGCGGTCCTTGTCCTTCACCGCCATGTCCGGCCTCCCCTTCACACGCGCGTACGTCCCCGCACACGGTACGGGACCGGGTACGGGGACGTACGTACGACGCCTGCTTCGCGCGGGTGTCAGCCCTTGAAACGCGGGAAGGCGCTGCGGCCGGCGTACACGGCGGCGTCGTCGAGGATCTCCTCGATGCGCAGCAGCTGGTTGTACTTGGCGACGCGCTCGGAGCGGGCCGGGGCGCCGGTCTTGATCTGGCCGCAGTTGGTGGCCACGGCCAGGTCGGCGATGGTGACGTCCTCGGTCTCGCCGGAGCGGTGGGACATCATGCACTTGTAGCCGTTGCGCTGGGCCAGCTCGACGGCGTCGAAGGTCTCGGTGAGCGAGCCGATCTGGTTGACCTTGACGAGCAGGGCGTTGGCGGCGCCCTCCTCGATGCCCTTGGCGAGGCGCTCGGGGTTGGTGACGAACAGGTCGTCGCCGACGAGCTGGACCTTGTCGCCGAGCTGGGCGGTGATGGTCTTCCAGCCCTCCCAGTCGTCCTCGAACAGCGGGTCCTCGATGGAGACCAGCGGGTACGCCTCGACCAGCTCGGCGTAGTACTCGGTCATCTCGGCGGCGGTGCGGTTCTTGCCCTCGAAGACGTACACGCCGTCCTTGTAGAACTCGGACGCGGCGACGTCGAGCGCGAGCGCGATCTGCTCGCCGGGGGTGTAGCCGGCCTCCTTGATGGCCTCCAGGATGAGGTCGAGGGCCTCACGGTTGGAGCCGAGGTTCGGGGCGAAGCCGCCCTCGTCGCCGAGGCCGGTGGACAGGCCCTTGTTCTTCAGGACCTTCTTCAGGGTGTGGTAGACCTCGGCGCCCCAGCGCAGGGCCTCGGAGAAGGACTCGGCGCCGATCGGCGCGATCATGAACTCCTGGATGTCCACGTTGGAGTCGGCGTGCGAGCCGCCGTTCAGGATGTTCATCATCGGCACCGGCAGCAGGTGCGCGTTGGGGCCGCCCAGGTAGCGGAAGAGGGGCAGGTCGCTGGCCTCGGCGGCGGCGTGCGCGACGGCGAGGGAGACGCCGAGGATGGCGTTGGCGCCGAGGGAGCCCTTGTTGTCGGTGGCGTCCAGGTCGAACATGGCCTGGTCGATCAGGCGCTGCTCGGTGGCGTCGTAGCCGACCAGCTCGGGGCCGATCTGCTCGATGACGGCGAGGACGGCCTTCTCCACACCCTTGCCGAGGTAGCGGTTCGAGTCGCCGTCGCGGAGCTCGATGGCCTCGAAGGCACCGGTGGAGGCGCCGGACGGGACGGCGGCACGACCCGTGCTGCCGTCGTCGAGGCCGACCTCGACCTCGACCGTGGGGTTGCCTCGGGAGTCCAGGATTTCCCGGGCTACGACGACGTCGATGGACGGCACGAGCTTCTCCTTCTTGGATGTGACGCTGTGAGCGCTCGGCTTGGTGTGCCTAGCGACTAGAGCCTAACCGTCTCCGGGCGGTCGGCCACCGACCGACCGTCCTGCGGACGGGGCACGACCGTACCTATTGTTTCGGAGCGGAACAAAACGGCGGGAGCCTCCGGTGCGAGCCCTGAAGGGGCAGGGCGCGGGGAACGCACCGGAGGCGGGGCGTGGG
>NZ_JALLGL010000315.1 GCF_023072675.1 Streptomyces sp. XM83C | reverse complement strand
GCCCTGGCCCCTGCCGCCCACGGCTTCCGCCCCCGCCCTGACGTCGGCCCCGGCTTCCGTCCTTGCCTTGACGTCGGCGTCAAGGCTTACGGTCGTCGGCATGCGAATCGGCGAGCCGGCAGCCCGGGCCGGAACCACCACGCGGACGCTGCGCTACTACGAGGCGCGGGGTCTGCTGCCCGCCCGGCGCGGGGAGAACGGGTACCGGACGTACGACGAGAGCGATCTGAAGCTGCTGCGGCAGATCCGCACGCTCCGGGACTTCGGCTTCGACCTGGAGGAGACCCGGCCGCTCGTGGAGTGTCTGCGGGCCGGACACCCGGAGGGGGACTCCTGCCCGGCCTCGCTCGCGGTCTACCGGCGCAAGCTGGCGGAGCTGGACGCGCTGATCGCGGAGCTGGAAGCCGTACGGACCAAGATCGGTCTGCGGTTGGCGACAGCAGAGGCCGAACCGCCGAAGTGCGAACTGGGAGGGCAGGAACTGTGATCAAGACCGCCGGGGTGGACGAGGTGACCGACGCGGACTTCGCGGCGGAGGTGCTGGGCAGCGAACGTCCCGTTCTGGTGCAGTTCACCGCCGACTGGTGCGGGCCGTGCCGTCAGCTCGCCCCGGTGCTCGGCGCGATCGCCGTCGAGGAGGCGGAGCGGCTGCGGATCGTGCAGATCGACGTGGACCGCAACCCGGGTACGCCCATCGCGTACAACGTGCTGTCCACGCCCACGCTGATGGTGTTCCGGGACGGGGAGCCGGTGAAGTCGATGGTGGGCGCCCGGCCGAGGCGGCGGCTGCTGGAGGAACTGGCCGACGTGCTGTAGCCGAGCCGGAGCTCTTCCGCGCCACCCGACACCCACCCGAGAAAAAGAAATCCCCCGGGCAATTGCGCCCGGGGGATTTCTTCGCGTATATTCAATGATTCACGTGTCCGGATGGAATTCGGGCACGGAGAAGTTCAGTGACCACAGTATATCCGGGCGGGAGCGGAATTGTCAAACACCGAATTTCCGGACGATGAATTGCGGCACGAGCAGGAATTCATCGACGGCCTGTACGCACGGGTCGACGCGCTGCGCGGCGACACCGAGGCCTCCGTCGCCGACGCCCTCGCCCAGGGCGACAAGCCCATGCAGGCACGCCTGGAGCGGGACATCCTGGTCGCCGAACGGTCGGGACTGCTCGCCGCGCTGAACGCGGTGGACGGCTCCCTGTGCTTCGGCCGTATCGACCTCACGTCCGGCGACAGCCACCACATCGGCAGGATCGGCCTGCGTGCCGACGACGCCGACCGCACCCCCATCCTCATCGACTGGCGGGCCGACGTGGCCCGGCCCTTCTACCTCGCCACCGGCCACACCCCGCTCGGCCTGCGCCGCCGCCGTCACATCAGCACCGACGGCCGTACCGTCACCGCCCTGCACGACGAGATCCTCGACCTCGGCGACCGGGAACGCACCGGCCACGAGGACCCCTCCGGTGACGCCGTGCTGCTCGCCGCGCTGGACGCCGCCCGCACCGGCCGGATGCACGACATCGTGCAGACCATCCAGGCCGAGCAGGACCGCATCATCCGTGCCCCCCACCGCGGCGTCCTCGTCGTCGAGGGCGGCCCCGGCACCGGCAAGACCGCGGTGGCCCTGCACCGGGCCGCGTTCCTGCTGTACGAGCACCGCGAACTGCTCGCCAAACGCGCCGTGCTGATCGTCGGCCCCAACCCGGCCTTTCTCGGCTACATCGGCGAGGTGCTGCCCTCCCTCGGCGAGACCGGCGTCCTCCTCGCCACCGTCGGCGAACTCTTCCCCGGCGTGAAGGCCACCGCGCAGGACACGCCCGAGGCAGCCGCCGTCAAGGGCCGCGCCGAGATGGCCGACGTGCTCGCCGCCGTCGTACGCGACCGGCAGGCGCTGCCCGACCCGGTCGTCGCCATCGAGCACGACCGCGAGATCCTCATGCTCGACGAGGGCCTCGTCGCCGTCGCCCGCGAACGGACCCGCGACACGAAACTGCCGCACAACGTGGCCCGTGAGCACTTCGAGGGCCACATCCTCAACACCCTCACCGAGCTGTACGCCGAACGCATCGGCACCGACCCGTACGACGGCAGCAGCCTGCTGGACGCCGCCGACCACACCCAGATCCGCGACGAGCTCGCGGAGAACCCCGAAGTGTGGGCCGCCATCGACCGGCTGTGGCCGCGCCTCACCCCGCAGCGCCTCGTCGCCGACTTCCTCGCCGCCCCCGAGGGCTACCTCGACGCGGCGGACGCGGCGGCCGTACGCCGCCCCGTCACCCGGGCCTGGACGGTCGCGGACGTGCCGCTGCTCGACGAGGCGGCGGAACTCCTCGGCGAGGACGACCGCCTCGCCCGCGCCCGCGCCGAACGCGAACGCGAGCAGCGCGTGGCGTACGCCCAGGGCGTGCTGGACGTCTCCTACGCCTCCCGCACCTTCGAGTTCGAGGACAAGGAGGAGGACGACCCGGAGGCCAGCGAGGTGCTCTCCGCGCACGACATCATCGACGCGGAGCGCTTCGCCGAACGCCACGAGGAGGACGACCACCGCAGCGCCGCCGAGCGGGCCGCCGCCGACCGCACCTGGGCGTTCGGGCACATCATCGTCGACGAGGCGCAGGAGCTGTCCCCGATGGCGTGGCGGCTGCTGATGCGGCGCAGCCCCACCCGGTCGATGACCCTGGTCGGCGACCCGGTGCAGACGGCGGAGGCGGCCGGCGTCGGCTCCTGGCGGGACATCCTCGAGCCGTTCGTCGGGGACCGCTGGGAGCACACCCGGCTCGGCGTGAACTACCGCACCCCCGCCGAGATCATGGAGCTGGCCGCGGCCGTGGTCCGCGCCGAGGACCCCGGCTTCGAACCGCCCAGCTCGGTCCGCTCCACCGGGGTGAAGCCGTGGGTGAGGGAAGCCGCCGCCGGCGCCCTGCCGGACGCGGTCGCCGAGGCGGTCGCGGAACTCACCCCCGCCGAGGGCCGCCTCGCCGTCATCGCCCCGCGCGACCTGCACCGCCGGCTCGCCGCCCGTCTGGACGGCGTCACGGCGGGCGAGGAACCCGACCTGACCCGCACGGTCGTCCTCCTCGACCCGCGCCAGGCGAAAGGCCTGGAGTTCGACTCGGTCCTCGTCGTCGAACCGGCCCGCTACGGCACCAGCGACCTGTACGTCGCCCTCACCCGCGCCACACAGCGCCTGGGCGTCCTGCACACCGGCCGCCTGCCCGCGGGCCTGCCGGCTGCCTGAGCCGACCGGGCGGCCGTCGTGGCCGGGCCCCGTCCGACGCACCTCGCGGTGTGCCGGACGGGGCCCTGGATGCCGAATGCGGTATGCGGTATGCGATACACGGCCGATCGTGTGCCGGGACGCGGACTTCCGTGTACGCCGGTGACGTACTTCCGTGTACGACGGCCTGTCCGCCGTGTCCCGTACACGACGACGACCGTCCGGGCCGCACCCGGAGGCCGAGGGCCGGGCGGCGGTCGCACCGCCCGCCTCCTACCTCAGCAGCACCCCCGCCCCCTCCACCACATCGTCCGCCGGTACGGCGACCAGGCCCAGCTCGGCGTGGGACGCGAGCAGCGGATGGTCGGGCAGGATGCGGACGGTGTAGCCGTAGGGGCCGGTGCGGTCCAGGGACAGCGGACCCTCGTACGCCCAGCGGCCCTCCATGTCGGGGCCGCCGACCGGCTTCAGCGGCACCGCCGTCGCGTCCGTGATGCGGTCCTCCGCATCGACCCGCCCCGACACCGCCTGCACCTCGACGTCCTCCGGGCCCAGCTCGCCGAGCGCCACCCGCACCCGCAGGGTGAGCGTCGAGCCCAGCTCCGCCGTGGCCGTCGTCGTGGACGTCTCCACATGGTCGACGGTCACCCCGTGCCAGGCGGCCCGCACCCGCGCCTTCCACTCCGCGAGCCCGCGCGCCGCGTCCGCGTCCAGCGCGCGATGGGCGTGCGCGGCCGGCGTGTACAGCCGCTCCACGTACTCGCGGACCATCCGCCCGGCCAGCACCTTCGGTCCGAGGTGGGTGAGGGTACGGCGGACCATCTCGATCCACCGGTCCGGCAGCCCGCTGCGGCCCCGCTCGTAGAACCGCGGGGTGATCCGCTGTTCCAGCAGGTCGTACAGGGCCGCCGCCTCCAGGTCGTCCCGCCGGTCGGTGTCCGTGCCCTGACCGTCGGCCGTGGGGATCGCCCAGCCGAAGTCGGGCTGGAACCACTCGTCCCACCAGCCGTCCAGCACCGACAGGTTCAGACAGCCGTTCAGCGCGGCCTTCATCCCGCTCGTGCCGCACGCCTCCAGCGGGCGCAGGGGATTGTTCAGCCAGATGTCGCAGCCCGGGTACAGCTTCTGCGCCATCGCCATGCCGTAGTCCGGCAGGAACACGATCCGGTGCCGCACCCGCGGATCGTCCGCGAACCGCACCAGCTCCTGCACCAGCCGCTTGCCGCCGTCGTCCGCCGGGTGCGCCTTGCCCGCGACGACGATCTGCACCGGCCGCTCCGGATGCAGCAGCAGCGACATCAGCCGGTCCCGGTCCCGCAGCATCAGCGTCAGCCGCTTGTACGACGGCACACGCCGCGCGAACCCGATCGTCAGCACGTCCGGGTCGAGGACCTGGTCGATCCAGCCCAGCTCGGCCGCGCCCGCGCCGCGCTGCCGCCACGACACCCGCAGCCGCTCCCGCACCTCGGTGACGAGCTGCTCCCGCAGCGACCGGCGCAGCTCCCAGATGTCCTGGTCGGGGATGTCGGTGACCGAGTCCCAGCGTTCGGAGCCGCCGACGGTCAGCGCGTCCTCGGCGCGCTGGGCGCCGATCTGCCGGGCGCCGAGCCGGAACACCTCCGGCGCCACCCAGGTCGGCGCGTGCACCCCGTTCGTCACGGAGGTGATCGGCACCTCCTCGGGGTCGAATCCCGGCCACAGGCCGGAGAACATCTCCCGGCTGACCTGCCCGTGCAGCAGGGACACCCCGTTGGCGCGCTGCGCCAGCCGCAGCCCCATCACCGCCATGTTGAACAGGTTGGGTTCGCCGCCCGGGTACGTCTCCATGCCGAGCCGCAGCACCCGCTCCACCTCGATCCGCGGCAGCTCGGCGCCGGGCCCGAAGTGCCGGGCGACGAGTTCCCGGTCGAAGCGGTCGATACCGGCGGGAACGGGCGTGTGCGTGGTGAACACGGTCCCGGCGCGGACCGCTTCCAGCGCCGCGTCGAAGTCCAGGCCTTCGTCGCACAGCTCGGCGATGCGCTCCAGGCCGAGGAAACCGGCGTGCCCCTCGTTGGTGTGGAACACCTCCGGCGCCGGATGGCCGGTGAGGCGGCAGTACGTGCGTACCGCCCGGACACCTCCTATGCCGAGGAGCATCTCCTGGAGCAGCCGGTGCTCGCTGCCCCCGCCGTAGAGCCGGTCGGTCACCCCGCGCTCGCCGAGGTCGTTCTCCTCCACGTCGGAGTCCAGCATCAGCAGCGGCACCCGGCCGACCTGCGCCAGCCAGATCCGCGCGTGCAGCCGCCTGCCGCCGGGCAGCGCGAGGCTGACCTGGGCGGGCGTGCCGTCCTCCTCCTCCAGCAGGACGACGGGCAGCTCGTTGGGGTCGAGCACCGGATAGTGCTCCTGCTGCCAGCCCTCGCGGGACAGGGTCTGCCGGAAGTAGCCGTGCCGATACAGCAGGCCGACACCGATCAGCGGCACCCCGAGGTCGCTGGCCGCCTTCAGATGGTCGCCGGCGAGGATGCCGAGGCCGCCCGAGTACTGGGGGAGGGCGGCGGTGATGCCGAACTCCGGCGAGAAGTAGGCGATCGCGGCGGGCAGTTCCGCGGTCTGCGTCTGATACCAGCGGGGGCCCGTCACATAGTCGCGCAGGTCGTCGGCGACCGCGGTGAGGCGGCGCAGGAAATGGCGGTCCTCGGCCAGTTCGGCGAGCCGCTCCGCGCGCACGCTGCCGAGGAGCCTTATCGGGTCGCCGCCCGAGGAGGCCCAGCGCTCGGGGTCCACCGACTGGAACAGGTCACGCGTCTCCGCATGCCAGGACCAGCGCAGATTGCGGGCCAGATCGCTCAGGGGCCTCAGGGGGTCGGGGAGGACGGGACGGACGGTGAAACGACGGATCGCCTTCACATTCCACCTCTTCGGTGCGGCGGTGAGCCTTGAGAACGTCGTCCCTCACGACGGTACCGGCGGAGGTGTCCGCCTCGCCGGGGGCTGAGCCGATGCACCCCTCTTTCGGGCGGAACGACTGATTCCAGGTGTATGTCGGAGGGGCCCTCTTGTGACCGGCTCCCCGTGGGGGTGACAATCGGCCAAACTGCGGCACAGCCCCCGACGGGCGCACGGCCGCGACGGACGGCACACCCGCCCCGGCGGCACACCGCCGGCACCGGGGCGTCGGGCGTCCCCCGCCCGCGGCCCAGGGGCCGACTCAGGCCAACCCCCTCATCTCCTGTGGAACGAGGCCAATCTTGTGTGTAGACATACGCGTGGGTAGTTAACAAAGTGCCGGATTGCCCACCCGAAAAGAGTGGGAAGGCTCCACCGGTAGCCGACGGGGTACCCCTCCCGGCACAGCAAGCACGATCCGCCTCTTCCACAGCCATCCGCCCAACCACGTCTGACGCGGACAGGAGCGGTCATGCCCGCCACGCACCACTCGTCAGCACCATCGGACTCCGGCTCCGGCACATAGTCCCGTACGACCAGTTCACGCTCGGGCTCGACGCCCGCGATCAGCTCGTCGAGCTGGAGGGCGAG
>NZ_JALLGL010000314.1 GCF_023072675.1 Streptomyces sp. XM83C | reverse complement strand
ACCATCGCTCACGCATGCCCAACCCCCCCCTGGTCCCCGTGTCCAGCGTGACCCGTGGTCAAGGGCCACGCCAGACGAGCGGGGTGGTTTGCGCCGGTCGGGGGTGGTGTGCCGGGCGTGCGGCGTAGCGCTAGTACGACAGGCCGTGACCGATGGGGTACAGCACCTGCGTCGGGTCGTCCGCCCGCTGCACCGGCACCGGCAGCCGTCCCGACGGACGGACCCGCCCGGCGACGACCCGGGCGGCGGCACGCAGTTCGACGTCCGTCCACGAGTACGTCGCGAGGACCGCGGGCACGCCCGGCAGGTGCGCCACGTCGTACGGGTTGCGCACGGCGACCGCGACGACGGGTCGCCCGGTCGCCAGCAGCCGCTCCACGAGGGTGCGCTGACTGCTCGTCGCCGACACGTTGTACGTCGCCACCAGCACGGCGTCCGCGCCGGCCGCCGCGGCGACGGCACGGTCGATCGTGGCCTGCGAGGGCGCCGTGCCGGTGGACAGCGCCGTCGCGGTGAAGCCCAGCTCGGTGAGCGCGCCGGCGAGGACGCCGGTGGGCGGGCCGGTGGTGCCCGACGGGGACGCCGGGTCGGCGCCGACGACGAGGATCCGCCGGTGCCGCTCGCGCCGCAGCGGCAGCAGCGGGCCCTCGTTGACCAACAGGGTCGTCGTCCGGCCGGCGACGGCGTCGGCGGCGGCCAGATGCCGCGCCGTGCCGACCGTGCGCTCGACGCCGCCCTGGGTGACGTACGGCTGCTCGAACAGCCCGAGGCGCGCCTTGAGCCGCAGCACGCGCAGGATCGATTCGTCGAGCCGCTCCTCCGTCAGCTCCCCGGAGCGCACGGCGTCCAGCACGGCATGCCAGGCCGTGTCCAGGTCGGGCGGGTTGAGGAGCTGGTCGGCGCCGGCCTTCAGGGCGAGCACCGGCACCCGGTCGTCGCCGTACTTGGTGCGCACGCCCTCCATGCCGAGCGAGTCGGTGACCACGACACCGTCGTAGCCGAGTTCCTCCCGCAGGATGCCGGTGAGGATCGGCCGCGACAGGGTGGCCGGGTCGCCGGAGTCGTCCAGGGCGGGGAACTGGATGTGCGCGGTCATGATCGAGTCGATGCCGGCGGTGATCGCCGCGCGGAACGGCACCGCGTCCAGCGTCTCCCACTGCTCCCGTGTGTGCGTGATGACCGGGAAGCCGTAGTGGCTGTCGACGGCGGTGTCGCCGTGGCCGGGGAAGTGCTTGGCGGTGGCGGCGACTTTGCTGCCCTGGTAGCCCCGTACCTCCGCGGCGACGAGGCCGGCGACCGCCTGCGGATCGGCGCCGAAGGAGCGGACGCCGATGACCGGGTTGGCCGGGTTGACGTTGACGTCGGCGACGGGGGAGTAGTCCTGCCGGATGCCCATCGCCCGCAGTTCGGCGCCGGAGATCCGGCCGAGGGTGCGCGCGTCGGTGCGGGAGCCGCCCGCGCCGATCGCCATCGCGCCGGGGAACAGCGTGGCGGGCTTGCCGACGCGGCAGACGATGCCGTGCTCCTGGTCGGTGGAGATCAGCACCGGCAGGCCGCGCGGCAGGGAGAGGGACGCCTTCTGGATGCCGTTGGACAGGTCGGCGATCTGATGCGGGTCGCGGGTGTTGTGCGCCCACGTGAAGTAGATGATGCCGCCCACCCGGTACTTCGCGATCAGCTCGGCGGCGGTGCGCACGCCGATCTCCGCGAGGTTGGTGTCGATGTCGGCCTGGTCGGGGGCGGTCGCGGAGTGCCCGTACACCCGCATCACGAAGAGCTGCCCGACCTTCTCCTCCAGCGTCATCCGGTCCACGAGCGCCCGCAGCCGGTGCTCGTCCCGGCCGGCCGCCCGCGCGGTGCCGCCGACCGCCAGGGCCGCCGTGACGCCCGCCGTCGCCGCGAGAAGGCTGCGTCTGGAGGGGGCCGTGGTGTTTCCCTTGCGTCCCGTGCTGTCGTCGTGCACGTGCGCTCCTTCCGGGGAGGTCCGCGCTGAATGAAGGAAACTTCCAGAGGGTCACCAATATCCGGGAAGTTTCTTCCGGTCAAGGGAACGGACACGAACCCGCCGCCGGGACAAGGGAGCTGAGGGGCCGCCATCGGCGCGGGGAGGGCTCGCGCCGACGGCGGCGGGGCCGGCGCGGCGCGGCGGAGAGGGGGGGCAGAACTCGCAGCCGGCAAGCGAGGCCGACACCGCACCACGGTGACTCTCCGGCAACCCGCCGATGTGACGACGGACCCGTCCGGCGGGTTCCCGCGGGGGCACGGATTCCGGCAGGTCGGGAGAGGCGGGGCGGGTGGGGCTGCCGAGGCGGCGGAGTCCGAGGACGCGGCCCGAGCGGAGAAGCTGCTCACGAAGCACGCCGAGGTCCCCGGGGCATGGCTCGCACATGCCCGCTGCCGCCTGGTCGGCTCCGCCCGGGCGGCAGCGGACGTCGCCGCGTGCCGAGGGAAGCGGCTGGAGGCCCGGTGGCCGGAGCGCTCAGGCCGAGTCGTTCAGCAGGCGGGCCAGGTGGTCGCGGCCGGCGGTGAGGAGGTCGTGCAGCGGTGCCGCCTCCGGGTACCAGCGCCTCTCGTACTCCCAGCACAGCCAGCCGTCCCAGCCGTGCCGGGACAGCACCTCCACACAGTCGGCGAGCGGCAGCACCCCCGCGCCCAGCGGCAGGGGGGTCGTGTCCGAGGGCGAGGCGATGTCCTTCACCTGCACATACCCGAGGTACGGCGCCAGCGCCGCGTAGGTCTCCGACGGCTGCTCGCCGCCCAGCCACGGATGCATGACGTCCCACAGCGCACCGACGTTGCGGTGCCCGACCAGGCCCAGGACCCGCATCGCCGCCGCGCCCGTGCGATGCGAGTCGTGGGTCTCCAGCAGCAGCCGTACACCCAGGTCGGCGGCATGCTCGGCGGCCGTGCCGAGCCGGCGGGCGGCGACCGCGTCGGCCTCCTCGGGCGCCTGGACGTCGGTGCCGCCCGGGAAGACCCGCACAAACGGGGCGCCCAGGTCGCGGGCCAGCTCCAGCAGGGAGCGGATCTCCGCGACCACCGGATCGTCGTCGCCCGGCTCGGCGACCCGCGCGTACCCGGCCACGCCCAGCACCTCGACGCCCGCCGCCTCGAACTCGGCGGCGATCTCGGCACGCCGGACGTCGTCCAGCCCGGGGTGGACGGGCTCCTCCGCGTGGGCGCGCAGTTCGACGCCGTGGTAGCCGTGCTCGGCGGCCAGCCGCAGCACGTGGGGGAGCGGAAGACCGGGCACACCGAGCGTGGAGAAGGCGAGCTTCATGTCTGGACCCTACTCGCGGTCCCGGCCGGGCGCGCGAGGACCGTGCCCGCCCTCGGACCGCGCGGCACCACGTCCGCGTGCCGCACGGGTCACCGCACCACCTCGAACACGTTCTTCTGGATGCCGTTGGCGTACGCCTCGTGTTCCACCAGCCGCAGCTTCTGGGCGTCCTTGTCGGCGGTGCTGAACAGCCGCTTGCCCGCGCCGAGCAGCAGCGGGAAGACCAGCAGGTGGTAGCGGTCGATCAGCCCGGCGTCGGACAGGGCGTGGTTCAGGGCGGCGCTGCCGTGGACGATGATCGGCCCGCCGTCGGTCTCCTTCAGCGCGGCGACCTCGTCGAGGGAGCGCAGGATCGTCGTCTCGCCCCAGCCGGGCACCAGGCGGTCCTCGGTGAGGGTGGTGGAGACGACGTACTTCGGCATCTTGTTGTACTCAGTGAACTCCGCCATGCCGGGCCACACCGGTGCGAACGCCTCGTAGCTGACCCGGCCCAGCAGCAGCGCGGCGGCCTCCTGCTGCTCCCGCCCCTTGATCTCGTAGGCCTCGGGCAGGAACTCGACCTCCTTGAACGTCCAGCCGCTGTTGCGGTAGCCGGGCTCGCCGCCGGGCGCCTCGACGACGCCGTCGAGGGAGACGAACGCGGTGCTGATCAGGGTGCGCACTGGGCCTCCTGGAAATGCTGTCTCGTACGGTCGTGCCGTGCGGGTCGGGTCCGGGCGCGTCGCCGGTGCGCCCTGCCCGCACACCACTGTGACCGCCGTCGGCGCCGGAACTCATCGGGCGGGCGGCGGGATTGTGTCCGGGCCGGCCGTCCGGTACACGCACACCTGCGTGCCCGTCCGTGCGGTGACCGTGGAGACCAGCTCCATCGGCCGCCGCACGCCGTCCGCCGGGAAGAGCGTCGTGCCGCCGCCGAGCAGCAGCGGCGCCCGCAGCAGGATCAGCTCCTCCACGAGCCCCTCGGTGAGCAGTGCCCGCGACAGGGTGGGGCTGCCGATGACCAGCAGGTCGCCGCCCTCGGAGGCGCACAGGTCGCGGATGCGGGGCAGCGCCCCGGAGCCGGGGACGAGGGTGCTGGGACCCCAGGTCAGGTCCGCGTCGGTGAGGGTGCCGGAGACGACGTACTTGCGGACGGCGTTGAACCGGTCGGCGAGCGGTTCCCCCGCCCGGGCCGGCCAGCGCCGGGCCATCTGCTGCCAGGTGCGCCGCCCCAGCAGCAGCGCGTCCGCCTTCCGCAGCGCCGCGTCGACGGCACCGCCGACCACCTCCGTGTCGATGTACGGGCGCGCCCAGTCGCCGGACTCCTCGAGCGGGCCGCCGGGCGCCTGTACGACGCCGTCGAGAGTGATGAGCACGCTGATGACGATGCGCATGGGGGACCCGTTCCTGTCGACATGCCCAGCATGCGCACGCCAGGGGCGGGGCCGCCAACCGTGCTGCTCACGCCCGGCCGCCCCGCCCGTCCGGGCGCCTCAGGGGCCCCGCGCGCCGACGGCACCGCACGCGCCGACGGCACCGCACGCGCCGACGGCACCGCACGCGCCGACGGCACCGCACGCGCCGACGGCACCGCACGCGCCGAGGCCACCGCACGCGCCGACGGCACAGCTCGCGCCGAGGGCACCGCACCCCTCAGCCCCGAGGCACCCCCGTGGACCCTCGCACCATCAGCTCGCCCCGCACCGTCGCGAGCCCGCCCGGCGGCGGCTCCTCGCGGCCCATGGCGATACGGCCCGCCCGCGCCCCCGCCTCCGCGAGCGGCAGCCGTACCGTCGTCAGCGCGGGCACCGCGTCGATGCTGAACGGCAGGTCGTCGAAGCCGGCGACGGAGACGTCCTCCGGGATGCGCCGCCCGGCCTCCCGCAGCGCCGCGCACGCGCCGAGCGCGACGGAGTCGTTCGCGGCGACCACAGCCGTCAGGGACGGGTCGCGGCGCAGCAGCTCCAGCGTGGCCTCGTACCCGGAGCGCCGGTCGTAGCGGCCGTGCACGGTCCAGCCGGGCTCCTCCTCGATGCCGGCGGCGGCGAGGGCCTCGCGGTGTCCCTCCAGCCGGTGCCGGGTGGTGGTGCGCTCCTCGGGGCCCGCGATGTAGCCGAGCCTGCGGTGGCCGAGCCCGATCAGATGCTCGGTGAGCGCGCGCCCGCCGCCGCGGTTGTCGAAGGTGAGCGCGACCGCCCCGGTGTCGTCGGCGGGGGGCCGCCCGCACAGCACGATCCGCGTCCCGGCCTGGGTCATCTTGCGCAGCTTCTGCGCCACGGCCGCCTGGTGCTGCGGGTCCTCCACCGCGCCGCCGGTGAGGACCACGGCCGCGGCACGCTGCCGTTGCAGCAGGGTGAGGTAGGTCAGCTCGCGGTCGGGGGAGCCGCCGGTGTTGCAGACGACGGCGAGGCGTTCGCCGCCGGCCCGCCCGCCGGGGCCGCCGATCTCGGACTGGATGGCGCTCGCCATGATCCCGAAGAAGGGGTCGGCGATGTCGTTGACGAGGATGCCGACGAGGTCGGAGGTGGCTGCGGCGAGCGCGCTCGCCGGACCGTTGAGCACATAGTCCAGTTCGTCGACGGCGCGCAGCACCCGCTCGCGGGTGGACGCGGCCACCGGGTAGTTGCCGTTCAGTACGCGCGACACCGTCGCGGGGGAGACCTGCGCGCGGGCCGCCACGTCCGCCAGGGTCACCGTCATCGTCGTCCTCCGGTCGCGCATCTCGTCGTCCTCCCTGGTCCACGCCAGGGTCCACGTCCTGGGTCGTGTCCGACCCAGGTTCCGAGCAGACCTTACGGCCAGCCGGGCCACGTGTTCGCCCCCTCGAACAACTCCGGTCATCCACACCCTTGCCCGGGGCGCTTTCCAGAGGTTGGCTTCTCCATGTAGAAAACGCTTACGGCACGGTGTGCCGCAGGGACGAGGGGCGCCGGGCGCCCATGAAGGGAGGACCTGCACAGCGCCCGCGAACGGATCGACGACGCCCTCGCCGAACTCGGCCCGTACGCGGAACAGCACGGGGTTCGGCTGGCCGTCGAGCCGCTGCACCCGATGTTCGCCGCCGACCGCTGCGTCGTCTCCACCCTCGCGCAGGCCCTCGACCTGGCGGAACGCTTCCCCGCCCACCAGGTCGGCGTCACCGTGGACACGTACCACATCTGGGGGGACGACACCGCGCCCGAGCAGATCGCGCGGGCCGGCGCACAGGGCCGTATCCACACCTTCCAGCTCGCCGACTGGACGACACCGCTGCCGGAGGGCGTCCTCAACGGGCGCGGACAGATCGGCGACGGCTCCATCGACATGCGCGCCTGGCAGGCCCTGGTGGAGGCGACCGGATACACCGGCCCGATCGAGGTGGAGCTGTTCAACGAGGAGCTGTGGGCCCGCGACGGCAGGGAGGTTCTCGCGGAGACGGCGGACAGGTTCGTACACCACACCCTCTGACGCCTGCGCCGAGCCCCCGCCGCACTCTCCGAATCCTGCGCCGAGCCCCCCGCCACGC
>NZ_JALLGL010000313.1 GCF_023072675.1 Streptomyces sp. XM83C | reverse complement strand
CCCCGGCCCCGCTCCCCGCGCCGCCTCCCGCGACGTACTCCAGGTCGAACCCGTTCGCGACCCTCCTCGTCGGCAACAAGCTGCTCAGCCTGCCCGGCTCGCAGAAGGAGGTACGGCAGTTCGCGTTCGACACCCGCGACGGCGAACTCGGCTACGACGCCGGGGACGCGCTCGGCGTGTGGCCGGTCAACGGCGCCCCGCTGGTCGCCGAGTGGCTCGCCCTGACCGGGCTCGACGCGGACGAGCCCGTCGACCTCGGCGACGGCACACCGCCACTGCCGCTCGGTGAGGCCCTGCGCACCCGGCTCGACATCGCCCGGATCAGCACCGACCTGCTGAAGTTCGTCGTGGAGCGCACCGGCAGCCATGAGCTGAAGCGGCTGCTGCGGCCCGACAACAAGGACGCCCTCGCCCGCTGGAGCTGGGGACGGCAGGCCGCCGACGTGGTGGCCGAGTTCCCGGTGCGGGCATCGGCCGCCGAGTGGACGCGGGTCCTCAAGCGGCTCCAGCCACGCCTGTACTCCATATCGTCCAGCCCGCTCGCCCACCCCGGCGAGGTCCGCCTCACCGTCTCCGTCGTCCGCTACAGCAACGACCTGGGCCGCGACCGGCTCGGCGTGTGCTCCACCTATCTCGCCGACCATGCCGACGACGGGCCGGTGCAGGTGTTCGTGCAGCGTTCCCCGCACTTCCGGCCGCCCGCCGACCCCACCACCCCCATGATCATGGTGGGGCCGGGTACGGGCGTGGCGCCGTTCGTCGGCTTCCTGGAGGACCGGCAGGCGCGCGGGCACACCGGCCCGAACTGGCTGTTCTTCGGCGAGCAGCGGCAGGCGACCGACTTCTACTACCGACAGGAGCTGGAGGCCCATCTGGCCTCCGGGCACCTGGACCGGCTCGACCTGGCATTCTCCCGCGACCAGCGCAACAAGATCTATGTGCAGGACCGGATGCGCGAGCACGGGCCCCGCCTGTGGCAGTGGCTCCAGGACGGCGCCCACTTCTACGTCTGCGGCGACGCGGGCCGCATGGCCAAGGACGTCGACCGGGCGCTGCGGGACATCGCCGTCACGCACGGCGGCCTCGACGCGGACGAGGCGACGGCGTACGTACGGCGCCTGGCGGCGGAGAAGCGGTACGTGCGGGACGTGTACTGACCGCGCCCGGATGTGGGTCCGTCCGGGCGCTGTACAGTGGACGGCTGTGCGGGCTCAGGGCCCGCTCTTCTGTTGCCCGCCGAGGCCGATGGCGCCCCCGGTGCCGTCGTACGCCGTATCCGGCGTCGTCCGGCCGGGCGTCCGCCGTGGCCGTGCGGTCGGCCCGCCCGCCGCTGCACGTACGTTCCGCACGCCTCCCCCGGGTGTGCCCGAGCACGTCAGGTCCCGTCCCCCTTGTCTTCCGCTGCCCCCGCCGTGTCCGCGTCCGCGCGTCTGCGCGGTCTGAAGCCCGACTGGATGTCCGACCCGAGGATCTGGCGTACCGAGGTCCTGGCCGGTCTGGTCGTCGCGCTGGCGTTGATCCCCGAGGCGATCTCGTTCTCGGTGATCGCCGGGGTGGATCCGGCGATCGGTCTGTTCGCCTCGTTCACGATGGCGGTCACCATCGCGGTCGTCGGCGGGCGGCGCGCCATGATCTCCGCCGCGACGGGCGCGGTCGCGCTGGTCATCGCGCCGGTGAACCGTGAGCACGGCTTCGGCTACCTGGTCGCCACCGTGATCCTCGCCGGGGTGTTCCAGATCGTGCTGGGCGCGCTGGGCGTGGCGAGGCTGATGCGGTTCGTGCCGCGCTCGGTGATGACGGGGTTCGTCAACGCGCTCGCCATCCTGATCTTCATGGCGCAGGTGCCGGAGATGTACGACGTGCCGTGGCCGGTGTATCCGCTGATGGCGGGCGGGCTCGCGCTGATGGTGTTCTTCCCGAGGGTGACCCGGGTGGTGCCGGCGCCGCTTGTGTCGATCATCGTGCTGACCGTGATCACGGTGGCCGCCGGGATCGCCGTACCGACCGTCGGCGACAAGGGCGAGCTGCCGTCGTCGCTGCCGGTGCCGGGCCTGCCGGACGTGCCGTTCACGCTGGACACGCTGACGACGGTCGCGCCGTACGCGCTCGCGATGGCGCTGGTCGGGCTGATGGAGTCGCTGATGACGGCCAAGCTGGTCGACGACATCACCGACACGCACTCCTCCAAGACGCGGGAGTCCATCGGGCAGGGCGTCGCCAACATCGTCACCGGGTTCTTCGGCGGGATGGGCGGCTGCGCGATGATCGGCCAGACGATGATCAACGTGAAGGTGTCGGGGGCGCGGACCCGGGTGTCCACGTTCCTCGCGGGCGCGTTCCTGATGGTGCTGTGCGTGGTGTTCGGGCCGGTCGTCTCCGACATTCCGATGGCCGCGCTGGTCGCCGTGATGGTGATGGTGTCCGTCGGTACCTTCGACTGGCACTCGATCGCGCCCGGGACGCTCAGGCGGATGCCGGCCGGTGAGATCACCGTCATGGTGATCACGGTGGCGGTCGTGGTCGCGACCTCGAACCTCGCCATCGGTGTCGTCGTCGGCAGCATCACCGCCATGGTGGTCTTCGCCCGGCGGGTCGCCCGCCTCGCCGACGTCACCGCCGTCACCGACCCGGACGGCACGAGCGTCGTGTACTCCGTCACCGGTGAGCTGTTCTTCGCGTCGTCCAACGAGCTGGTCGGCCGCTTCGACTACGCCAACGATCCCGACCGGGTCGTCATCGACCTGTCCGCCGCGCACATCTGGGACGCCTCGTCGGTCGCCGCGCTGGACGCGGTGGAGACGAAGTACGCCCAGCGCGGCAAGAAGGTGGAGATCACCGGCCTGAACACGCCCAGCGCCGACCTCCGCGAACGCCTCACCGGCGAAGTGACCACGGGCCACTGACGGAGACGGCCGGCCCGGCGGGGCCGGTTCAGCAGCCGGTACCGGCGCCACCGATCCGCAGGGTCCCGGGGGCTCCGCAGCATCCCCCGTCCCCGTCTGCCGCCTCGGGGGTGTCGTACAGACCTGCGCCGCCGCAGACGCCGGTCTCCGGCAGGGTCAGTTCGACGCGTTCGGCGGCCTCGTGATCGCCGGCGAGGGCGGCGGCGATCGAGCGGACCTGCTCGTAGCCGGTCAGCGCGAGGAACGTGGGGGCGCGGCCGTAGGACTTCATGCCGACGAGGTAGAGGTCCTTCTCCGGGTGGGACAGCTCCCGCACGCCGTGCGGGCGGACGGTGCCGCACGAGTGGACGTTCGGGTCGATCAGCGGGGCCAGCGCGACCGGGGCCTCAAGGCGCTCGTCGAGGCCGAGGCGGACCTCGGACAGGAACGCCAGTTCGGGGCGGAGACCGGTCAGGACGATCACCTCGTCGACCGGGTCCAGGCGGCGTCCGTCCTCGGCGACCAGGACGAGCCGGTCTGCATCACGTTCCACAGCCTGTGTACGGAACGCCGTGACGGCACTCGCCCGGCCCCCCTCCACGGCGGCCTTGGCGCGCAGGCCCAGCGCGCCCCGCGCCGGGAGCCGGTCGGCCTCACCGCCGCCGTACGTCGATCCTGTGAGGTCCCGGCGCAGAATCCACACCGCGTGGGTTCCCGGCTCCTCCTCCGCCAGGTCGGCGAGAGCGGCCAGCGCGGTGAAGGCGGACGCCCCGGAGCCGACGACGGCGGTACGGCGGCCCGCGTACCGGGCGCGGACCCGCGCGTCGCGCAGGTCGGGCACGCGGTACGAGATGTGGTCGGCGGCGGTCGCCTCGCCGAGGGCGGGGAGCCCGTCGGCGCCCAGCGGGCCGGGCTGGGACCAGGTGCCGGAGGCGTCGATCACGGCGCGGGCGGCAATGCGCTCCTCGCGGCCGTCGGCCGACCGCACGTGCACGGTGAAGGGCTGCCGGTCGCGCCCGGCGTCGACGATGCGGTCACGGCCGGCGCGGGCGACGCCGGTGACGGTGGCGCCGTAGCGGACCCGGTCGCCGAGGGCGTCGGCCAGCGGCTGGAGGTAGCGCTCCGCCCAGTCGCCGCCCGTGGGGTACGTGGTGGCGTCGGGGCGGGTCCAGCCGGTGGGGGCGAGGAGCTTCTCGGCGGCGGGGTCGGTGACCTCGGCCCACGGGGAGAACAGCCGTACGTGCGCCCACTCGCGCACGGCGGTGCCGGCGGCGGGCCCGGCTTCCAGGACCAGCGGTTCCAGGCCGCGGTCGACGAGGTGCGCGGCGGCGGCGAGACCGACGGGGCCGGCGCCGATGACGACGACGGGCGGTCGGCCGACGGAGGCCGGGGCGACGGGTGTCCGGTCTGCGGCCGGCCGGTCGGTGGCGGGTGTGTTCACGGCGACCCCTCTGTTTCGATGTTCACCGATGCCCTGCCCGCCAGCATGACACCTGATTCGACATCGGTCAACATAGACAGTTGTCGAATCAGCGCTCTTGTTTCGACGTGTGTCAACATAGATGCATGTCGAACCCCCAGTCGTTGCCGTTGATCGAACCCGACTCCGACGCCGTGGTGCCCTGCTGTCCGCCGCTCACCGAGCGGCCCTTCACCGTGGACGAGGCCGAGACCGCCGCACGGATGTTCAAGGCGCTCGGCGACCCGGTGCGGGTGCGGCTGTTCTCCGCGGTCGCCTCACACCCGGGCGGCGAGGCCTGCGTGTGCGACATCTCCGACGTCGGCGTCTCCCAGCCGACCGTCTCCCACCACCTGAAGAAGCTCAAGGAGGCGGGCCTGCTCACCTCCGAGCGGCGCGGCACCTGGGTGTACTACCGGGTCGAACCGTCCGTCCTGGCCGCCATGGGCAGGCTGCTGACCGCGTCGGCCTCCGCCGGCGCCTGACACCCCGCGCCCCGTCATCGGGCCGGCGGGGGTGACGGGGTCACGGTCGTACGAGGAGGGCATCGGGCAGACCATGCAGCCCGTCGGCTGCGGCGGGCGCGTCTCAGGCCTCATCCGCATCCTCCGCCGCCGCGCCCGCGCCGCTCACCGTGAAGCCGATGACCGAGCCGCCGCCCTCGCGGTGTGCGGCGAAGGGGACGCCGCCGTGGGCGCGGGCCACCTCGCGGACGATGGACAGGCCGAGGCCCGAGCCGGGCAGGGAGCGGGCGTCCGGGGCGCGGTAGAAGCGGTCGAAAACCCGCAGCAGGTCGGCATCGGCGAGGCCGGGACCCCGGTCGAGGACCTCCACACGGACCGCGCCCGGCACGGCCGGGCCCGAGACGCGGATCTCGATGGGCGCCCTACCGTCACGGTCGAACTTCGCGGCGTTCTCCACCAGGTTGGACATGGCGCGCTGTAGCAGCCCGGCACGGCCGTACGCCGTGGTGTCGCCGCTCGCCCGCAGCACGATCTCGCGTCCGGTGCGCCGGCGGGCCAGCCCGGCGACCTCCTCCGCGATGTCGGCGAGATCGACCTGCTGCGGCGGCTCGCTGTCGGACTGCCCGGCGGCGAGATCCACCAGCTCGTTGACCAGATCGGTCAGCTCACGGGCCTCCTCCGCGAGGTCGGCGACCAGCTCCTCGCGCGCCTCGGGCGGCAGCTCGTCGATGCGGCGCAGCAGGGAGATGTTGGTGCGCAGCGAGGTGAGCGGGGTGCGCAGCTCGTGCCCCGCGTCCTGGACGAGGCGCCGCTGGTCCTCCTCCGACTGGGCGAGCCGGCCCAGCATGCGGTCGAAGGCGCGGCCGAGCCGCCCCACCTCGTCGTGTCCGGTGACCGGCACCTGGATGCCGAGGCGGCGGGTGCGGGCGACGTTCTCGGCGGCGGCGGTCAGGGCGACCAGGCGCCGCGTGATGCGGCGGGCCAGCCACCAGCCGAACAGCCCGGCGAGGACCACGACCGCCGCCATGGTGACGAGGGTGCGCTGCTGAAGCGTCCGCAGCAGATCCTCGGTGTCGCTGAACTCCTGCGCCACCTGCACCGCGCCCCGCCCGCCGCCGAGGGAGACCGTGGCGACGCGGTACATGTCCCGGCCGACGTCGACGTCCTTGTGCATGAGGATCCGCCCGGCGCCCGACGCGGCGGCGATCTCACGGTCGGCGGCGGTCACCGGCAGCGCGGGCCGGCCGGAGTCGGAGACGGTGCCGTCCGGGCCGAGCACCTGCACATTGGTCCGGGCCGGGCGGACCACGTCATGGCCGGGCGCGGAGGAGGAGAAGTCCTCCGGCGTCATCCGGTTGCGCCGCACCTCACCCCGTACGTCCTGCACGACCTCGTCGAACACCGACTGCTGGTCGACCCGCACCAGCCGGGCGGCGGCGTTGTACGACAGGATGCCGACGAGGACCGTGACGACGGCGGTGACGGCCGCGAAGGACACCGCGAACGTGGTGCGCAGGGAGGCCAGTCCCGGCCGCCGGACGCGTCCAGGCCGGGCCACTCAGTCCTCCCGCAGCACGTAACCCACGCCGCGCACCGTGTGGATCAGCTGCGGGGCGCCCGGCTCGTCGAGCTTGCGGCGCAGGTAGCCGACGTACACGGCGAGATTCTTGGAGCCGGGCCCGAAGTCGTAGCCCCAGATCCGGTCGTAGATCGTGGAGTGGTCGAGGACGATCCCGGCGTTGCGCACGAGCAGTTCCAGCAGCTCGAACTCGGTGCGGGTCAGCTCCAGCTCGCGGCTGCCCCGCCAGGCCCGCCGCGCCTGCGGGTCCATGCGCAGCCCGGCCGCCTCCAGCAGGCGGCCCTCGGGGGCGGGCGGGGGCGCGGTCTCCCGGTTCGGGGTGCTCGCCGCCGTGGTCGCGGGGGCGGGGCCGGGTGCGTTCTCGGCGGGGGGGGGGGTCGGACGG
>NZ_JALLGL010000312.1 GCF_023072675.1 Streptomyces sp. XM83C | reverse complement strand
CCTTCAAAGACTTGGTCGTCTTGAAAGATCAGCCGGTGGCCGTTCTCATATCCGGGCCCTCACTCCGACGCCGAGCCAAACGCCCGGATCAGGTGGGACCCCGTACACCACTTCCCAGGACGCAACCCGTCCTGCTCAGGGCTGAGCAGACTGCGACAACCAGCTCACCTGGGGTTCTCCCCCGCTCGCTCCGGACACCAGCTTGCACATCATGACCCACGCAACGTCTCCGGCCGCCATAGTGAAGTCATTCCCTCCAACCCACAGCACCCCACACCACCCCGACGGACATCTCGGGCTCGGACGCCGAGGACCTCGCGGCTTCACTGGGCAAAGTTCCGCCGCCGTCTGCGGAGTGGCTGGACGAGCTACACGGGTCGCCCCATGGTGTCGTGCACCTACCGCTACACATGGCCTGGTCCGGAAAAACCTCATACGACCTGAGCAAGCCGCGCCAGCGTACGGGCGCGGTCCCGGAGACACCGCAGAGCGTGCCGACGCGGAAACCGACACGGTATCGCCCGGCGTCGGCACGCCCAGCGGCCAGCAGATCGCCGGACTGACCGCGTCCCGGGCCAGGTTGTTGTGGATGTCGGCCGCGGCGGCGTTGTGGGGCTGACTTCCCCTGGACGACGAGTACCGACGACAGGGCACGGCCCGATACCACAGCGTCGGCCGATCCAGCGGGGCCGCAGCCGACGATGACCACGTCATGCGTCACATACCGAGCGTTTCGCCGCCGAGAAGGTCAGAAGGAGGGGCATTGCGCAGATCTGTCACGGGCCAGCCTGGTGGTGCTCGATCACGATCACCGACCGGTCGGCATCGACCCGGTGGGGGCGAACGCCGAGGGGACAAAGGCAAAGGGGGCATCCGGGTGCAGCCGGACGACTGGGCGGCGTTCGCGCTGCCGGTCGTCATGCCGACGAAGGCGCCGATCCAGGACATCGCGTAGCCGGAAAATAGCAGCGACAGGCCCGCCCAGGGCCGGCAGCAGCCCGGTGACGAACCTGAATCCGATGACCAAGCCGACGACGATCATCACGGCGAAGCGGTTCAGCGGGAGCACGGCCACGGCGAGCGGCATGGTTCCCGCACGCAAGCGAAAAGGCTCAGTCAATCGCTTTCTTTCGGTCGGATGTTATGGGAGAACCGGAACAGGTTGTGCGGGTCGTACAGCGTCTTCACGCGTCGCAGCCGCTCGTAATCCTCGGCCGCGAAGAGTTCCCGCACCCGCTCCTGGGAGACCGGGGCGCCGTCGTTGTAGACGGAATTGAGGCTACGGCCGATGGTCCACTGCTTCAGGGCGTCGTAGACGCGCTGATGGACCGGCCGGGCTGCCGTGGACGGCGCGGCCGCGCCACTCGTCATCACGCGCAACATGTACGCGGCGTCACGGCCCCCGACCGCCCCCGGGTCGGTGGACCGGCGGGCGAAGGCCCCGCCGAGGTGACGGATCTCGACGATGCAGGGCACGGTCGCATCGGGTCCGGCCACGTCCACGACGGTCCACAGGGCCGTGGGATCGAGTTCGCGCAGCAAGACGTTCCCGCCGAAGTAGGCGTGCGGGACGTGCGGGTCCTGGTAGATGGTGCCGACCTGCGTGTACGGCATCTCCCGGACGGTGTCGACCAGCCGCGGGCCGAGCGCCCGCAGGGGCGCCACGAGCCGTTCGCCCTCCTCGGCGGAGCCCGTGAAGGCGATCCGCACGTGTGCGACGTAGCGTCCGCGCAGCGGTTCGGGGACGGACGGCCACGGCGGGCAGGTCATGAGGCAGATCGAGGAGGTGAGCTCCTCGGGCAGCGTCAGGGTCCATGCCCGGTAGGCGTGCAGCAGGTCGACAGGGTGGTCCGCCGCGAAGTGGAGGCCGCCGCCGTAGAGCCGCGTCACCGGCACGAGGGCGGTGTCGATAGCGGTGACGGCGCCGAAGTTGCCGCCGCCACCGCGCAGCGCCCAGAACAGGTCGGGGTCGGAGCCGGCCGTGACGTGGCGCAGCGCGCCGTCCGCGGTGACGATGTCGATGGCGCGGACGTAGTCGCTGGCGTAACCGGTCCGGCGGCCGAGCAGGCCGATACCGCCGCCGAGGAGGTAGCCGACGACGCCGATGTGTGGCGCCGAGCCGTTGACGGGGGCCAGACCGTGCGGGGCGGCCCGCTCGATGACCTCTCCCCACAGCACGCCGGCCTGGGCCGTGACGGTTCCGGACTCCGCGTCCACCGCGACGGCCTTCATCCGGCGGGTGGTGATGAGAACGCCCTCGCCGTCCAGGGCGGTGACGATGCCGTGTCCGGTGGACTGCACGGCGACGGGCAGCCTCCGCTCGGCGGCGAAGCGGACCGCGGCGCGCACGTCCTCGGGGCGGGTGGCGCCGACGACGACGGCGGGGCGGTGCCGAAAACCGGCCTGGAAACCGGTCCGTTCCTCGTCGTACTCCCGGCTGCCGGGCACGAGGACGGGTCCTCGCACCTCGGCGGCCAGCGTCTCCACGTCCACGCTCATCCGTTCTTCTCCTTCCGTGGACGGCGTGGCCACCGCCCCGCGAGTGCCGCTCGGCCCACAGGTCCGCTAGCGCAGGGACGAGTTCTCCTGCACCCAGTGGAAGCCACGGCTGACCAGCGGGAAGGTGCCGAGGTCGCGGCAGCGCAGGTGCAGGCGGAGGTGGCAGCCGTCGGCCTTGCCCTCCAGGATCAGGTGATCGTCGGCCGGACGCTCGAAGGCGAACGTCACCTGCCACTTCGGGTCGGCCATCTTGGTCAGGGTGATCGAACGGGCGTTCATGTCGATCGCCGCCATGCAGGGGGCGAGCGAGTCGTCCATGTGCTGGATGGCCACGGCGTCGACGGAGTCCACGACGACTCGGCGCCAGCGCCGGCCGTCGGTCGTGACAGGCGGGCGCTGCTCGCCGTCGGCGGAGAAGTCGGTGACGTCCCAGACGCCGTACAACTCGGGCTTCTCCCGTCCGCCCCCGTGATTCTTCCAGAACGTCCAGTCGTTGCGCAGTTGCGCGCCGAGCAGCCACAGTCCGGCCCCGGCCTGGAGGGCGGTGGCGATCCGGTTCGCCCGGCGGGAACGGAAGAGGTCCGCGGGGGCGGCCGCGGGGAGCGGGCGCTCCGTGAGCATAGCCCCGGCCAGGCGAGGCGTGTGCGGGGCCAGCAGAAGCAGGCTGAGCAGGAGCAGCTGGAAGGAGTGGACCTTGACGGGGACGTCGAAGGTCATGTTGAGCAGGAGCACCTGGGCCATCTCCGCCGCGGACAGCAGCGCGCCCAGCGACGCCGTGCGCGGCACGATGAGCAGCAGCCCGCCCGCGATCTCGGCACAGCCGAGCAGTATCTGGTACGGCGTCGAGGATCCGGTCTGCGCCCACAGCAGGCTCATCGGGCTGAGGTCGCCGAGCGGCTCGACGAGCTTGGACGGCGGCAGCTGGAACTGGAGCGGGACAGCCTTGGCCGCGCCGTAGGTGAACATCTGCCCCGCGAGGCAGAAACGGGCAGCCAGACGGAACCACTTGTCCAGCGTCGCGCAGTCCGTCCGGTGCCGGTCCAGCACGGACCAGACCGGGGTGGCCGCGGCGGCACCCGCGAGCCAGCAGAGCTGCCCTGCCCAGGTGTGCGGGTCGTCGCCGCCGTCGAAGCGGTCACCCAGCTCCCTGCCGAGGAACCGGACGGACATCCAGTTCCGCGCCGGGCGTATCGCCCAGAGCTTCGCCCAGGCGTCGGCCGCTTCCTGCAGACGCCCCATTCCGCCCCCGCGCAGGGCCAGATAGACCTGCGGGGTGGTCAGGCAGTACAGGCCGGCGTAGACGCAGCCGAACCGGTAGGCGGTGCGGGCGGCCCCGGCCCACTTCGGCGGGGCCGGGGAGGTGCCGGCCGGCGGGAACGCGCGTCTGGCCGCACGGCCGGCCGGTGAAGACACGACGGTCCGCAGCCACTTGCCTACTCGCACCTTCATCGTTCATCACCTTCTCAGGGGCCGTCTTCGGTGGTCGCGGTCAGCTACGGCGGAAACGTCCGAGCCAGGCGTGCACGTCGAGGAGTTCCGACGTGGGCGGGATGATGCCGCGCATGAGGGCCTCGTCGATCGACTCGACCGTCCAGCCGTCGGCGAAGCCGTCGCGCAAGTGGTCGGCGGAGCGCTTGAGGGCGGGCGGCTCGTCGTCGTCCGGGAGCGGCGCCGGTATCTCCTCGATGGCCTCGGCGAGCCGCGCCTGCATCTCCGCGGATCCCCGGTCGCTGATCGAGAGGATGTGCGCCACCGCCCCCGGGCGGCAGGCCCGGTGCAGGGCCGCCGCGTAGGCGCGCAACCTGTCGCCCTCGAAGGTGTGGGCGAGGCCGGAGTCGATCACAGTGTCGAAACGCCCTTCGTAGCCCGTGAGGTCGAGGGCGTCGGCGACTTCGAAGACGGCGCCGAGTCCGCGTGCGGCGGCCTTGTCCCGGGCGAGGGAGATCGCCGTCGGGGACAGGTCCAGCCCCGTCACCGCGTAGCCCTTGCCCGCCAGGTGGAGGGCGTCCTCACCGGTGCCGCAGCCCGCGTCGAGCACCGTGCCGCGGATGAGCCCCGCTTTCTCCAGGGCGACGTAGGCGGGTTGGGGCGCCCCGATGTCCCACGGCGGGCGCTTGCCGAACGGGCTCTCCCCGCGGTAGACGGCGTCGAATACCTCGGTCATCGCCGCGGGTCCGTCGGGTGCGTCGGCAGGTTCAGTCATGGCTGCCATGATTGCGTCGCCCCCCGGCGCCTCCTCGGTCTCTTGCGGACTTCTGTCACGGTGGTGTCGCCCGCCGGTCAGCGGGAGCCGTACTTGCGGACCGCGAGCGGCGCGAACACCGCGATCAGGCCGACCGACCAGGCCACGGTCTGCAGGACGTAGCTGGTCGCCGGGCCCCCGGTGAACAGTGCGCGCAGCGCGTTCACGGCCGCCGTCATGGGGCTGTGGGCGGCGTACGCCTCCAGCCAGCCCGGCATCGTGCCGGTCGGTACGAACGCCGAGGAGATCAGGGTGAACGGGAAGATCCACACACCGCCGACCGCCTGGGCGGCTTCCGCGTTGCGCACCGACAGCCCGAGGTAGGCGGCGAACCACGACACCGCATAGCCGAACAGCAGCAACAGCAGCAGGCCGGCCAGCGCGGGCACGAGGCCGTTGCGGAACCGGAAGCCGACCAGCAGGCCCACTCCCACGGTCACGCCGGCCACGCCGACGTTGCGGAAGATCTCCGACAGCGTGCGTCCGATCAGCACGGCGGTACGGCTCATCGGCATCGACCGGAAGCGGTCCATGAGGCCCTCGCGCATCTCGGCGGCGACCCCGATGGTGGTACCGGCGGCGGAGCCGTAGAGCGCCATCTGGACGAGGATGCCGGGCAGCAGGAACTGGGCGTAGCGTTCGCCGCCGACGTCGATGGCGCCGCCGAAGACGTACGTGAACAGCAGGATGAACATCACCGGCTGGACCAGTGAGAACATCACCAGTTCGGGGCTGCGCAGTACGTGCCGTACGTTGCGCAGGGTCATTTGCCACACGTCGGAGAACCACCAGGCGAGTGCGTTGCCCGACGGCGTGTACGACGTGCCGCTCTCCCGCATCACAGTGGTGGAGGTGGAGGTCATGGCCGCTCGGTTTCCTTCCCGCTGTTGCGCCGGTCGGTGCCGTGATCGGCGGATCGGCCCGTCACGGCGAGGAAGACGTCGTCGAGAGTGGGCCGGCGCAGCGCCACGTCACCGATCGCGATCCCCGACTCCCTGAGCAGGTGAAGCAGGTCGGGCAGTGTGCCGCCGTCCGGCAGCGGCGCGTGGACCTGCATCTTCTCGGAGTCGGCGACCGGGTCGGTGCCCAGCCGCTCCCGCAGGATCCGGACCGTCCGCTCCATGGCTCCCGTGTCGAGGAGCGTGATGCCGACCCGGTCCGGGCCCACCTGGGCCTTCAGCTCGTCCGGGTTACCGCTGACGATGACTGTGCCCCGGTCGATCACGGACAGGGAGTCGGCGAGCTGGTCCGCCTCCTCCAGGTACTGCGTGGTGAGCAGTACGGTCGTTCCGTCCGCGACCAGTTCGCGCACGAGCCGCCACACCTCCATGCGGCTGCGCGGATCGAGGCCGGTGGTCGGCTCGTCGAGGAAGACGAGCCCGGGCCGCGCCATGAGGCTGGCCGCGACGTCGAGCCGGCGCCGCATCCCGCCCGAGTACGTCTTGGGCTGCCGGTCGGCCGCGTCCTCCAGGCCGAAGCGTTCCAGCAGTTCGCTCGCGCGTGCCCGGCAGTCGGACTTCGACAGCCGGAACAGCCTGCCGATCATGTGCAGGTTCTCGCGCCCGGTGAGCAGTTCGTCGACAGCGGCGTACTGGCCGGTGAGCCCGATCATCGACCGGACCCGCCGGGGGTCGCGGCGCACGTCCACGCCGAACACCTCGGCCACTCCGTCGTCCGGCGCGATGAGGGTGGCCAGGATCCGGACGGTGGTGGTCTTGCCGGCGCCGTTGGGGCCGAGCAGGCCGTGCACCGTGCCCTCGGGCACCGTGAGTTCGAGGCGGTCGAGTGCGGTGAGCGAGCCGAAACGCTTGCACAGTCCGGCCGTTCTGATCGCTGCTGGCATCTGCCGTGATTCCTTTCCTGGTCCGGCGCGCCCTGGGGTGCGGGGTGGCGGGGCGGCGACCCGGTTCAGTGGTGCACGGCACCGAGTAAGAGGTCGTCTCATTTGGAATGCTGGGTAGTCTGCACCGTGTGGTGATGGTCGAGCGCATGGTGCCGGACGAGTTGTGGGAGCTGTTCCAGCGGGTGGTCCCACCTGCTCCATCACGGCCGCAGGGC
>NZ_JALLGL010000311.1 GCF_023072675.1 Streptomyces sp. XM83C | reverse complement strand
AGCGACGGGAGCGGGCGTACGGAGCGAGGGGGTCGTACGCGAAGGTTTCACGCGGAAGGCACACGAGGCGCACAAAAAAAGGGGGGCGCACAGGCCGCCCGGCCCGTACCGGACAACCGCCGTCCGGTTCAGGTCACGACCCGTCCACAGTCGCCCTCCCCCGCTCCCCCGGCGCCCGCGCCCGGGGGACGATGGAGGGGACGGTCCCGCCGCCGGGCGAGGACCGACCGCCTTGGGAGGAAGCGCCGTTGTCCCGCATCGCCGACCTACGGTTCCGTGCCGCCACCGCCTTCCAGCGGCACATCGGCAACCCCGTGCTGCGCCGGCTGCCGCTACAGACGGTGCTGGAGACCCGCGGCCGGGTCTCCGGACTGCCCCGGCCGACGCCCGTCGGGGGCAGGCGGGTGGGGAACTCCTTCTGGCTGGTGTCGGAGTTCGGGGAGAAGTCCCAGTACGTCCGCAACATCGAAGCCGACCCACGGGTCCGGGTCCGCATCCGCGGGCGCTGGCACACCGGCACCGCACATCTGATGCCCGACGACGACCCGGTGGCTCGGCTGCGCACCCTGCCCCGCCTCAACAGCATGGGCGTACGGGTGTTCGGCACGGACCTGCTGACGGTCCGGGTCGATCTGGACGATTGAGGGGGCCTTCCACGGGGTCTTCCACAGGTTGGGCGGTGTCGTGCGGATATGGGGAGACGGTGTGGGGGGTCTGTGCCCACCCGTGCGAGGGTCGGTCATCTCGCGTGTGCGTGGCTGTGATCGGCATCTCGCCTGGCTGACGGGCCCGCGTTCGACAAGGCAAACTGACAGGGTGGCTCAGGTTGTCTAGGGGGACGGCGATGGACGGAGTACCGCGAGTGCCGCAGCAGAGGCGTCCTGACTCCGGGGCAGAGGCGGACCCGGCGAGACTGCGCTTCTGCGTGCTCGGGCCGGTGCGCGCCTGGCGCGGCGAGGAACCGCTGCCCACCGGTTCCCCACAGCAACGCGCCCTGCTCGCCGCGCTGCTGCTGCGCGAGGGCCGCACCGCGACCGCCGCCGAGCTGATCGACGCCCTGTGGGGCGAGGAGCCGCCGCAGCAGGCCCTCGCGGCGGTACGCACCTACGCCTCCCGGCTGCGCAAGGCACTCGACCCCGGGGTGCTGGTGAGCGAGTCCGGCGGATACGCCGTACGCGGGCTCGGTGACGGCGCCCTGGACGTGACCACCGCCCAGGACCTCGCCGCCCAGGCGGAGAAGGCCCGCGCGGCCGGAGACCTGTGCCGGGCACGGGAACTGCTCGGCGAGGCGCTGGCGCTGTGGGACGGCGAGGCCCTCGCGGGCGTACCCGGGCCGTACGCGGAGACACAGCGCGTCCGTCTGGAGGAATGGCGGCTGCAACTCCTCGAGACCCGGCTCGACATGGACCTCGAACAGGGCTGCCACGCCGAAACGGTGTCGGAACTGACCGCGCTGACCGCCGCGCACCCCCTGCGGGAACGCCTGCGGGAGCTGCTGATGCTCGCCCTCTACCGCAGCGGACGGCAGGCCGAGGCCCTCGCCGTGTACGCCGACACACGACGCCTCCTCGCCGACGAACTGGGCGTCGACCCCCGCCCCGGCCTGCGCGAACTGCAAGAACGCATCCTGCGCGCCGACCCCGGCCTGGCCGAACCCGCAGCGCCCTCCGAGAAGCCGGCGGTCGCCGCGGTACGCCCCGCCCAACTCCCGGCCACCGTGCCCGACTTCACCGGCCGCGCCGCCTTCGTCCGGGAACTGAGCGACATCCTCGCCACCGCCGAAGGCAAGGTCATGGCGGTGTCCGCCCTCGCCGGCATCGGCGGCGTCGGCAAGACCACCCTCGCCGTGCACATCGCCCACCAGGCGCGCGCCGCGTTCCCCGACGGACAGTTGTACGTCGACCTCCAGGGCGCGGGCCCGCGCGCCGCCGAACCCGAGACCGTCCTCGGCTCCTTCCTGCGCGCCCTCGGCACCGCCGACTCCGCGATACCCGACACACTGGAGGAGCGGGCGGCGCTGTACCGCTCCGTCCTCGACGGCCGCCGCGTCCTCGTCCTCCTCGACAACGCCAAGGACGCCGCGCAGGTACGGCCCCTGCTGCCCGGCACCGAGGGCTGCGCCGCGCTCGTCACGTCCCGCGTCCGCATGGTCGACCTCGCCGGCGCCCATCTCGTCGACCTCGATGTGATGTCCCCCGACGAGGCGCTCGCGCTGTTCACGAAGATCGTCGGCGAGGAACGCGTCGCCTCCGAGCGGGAAGCCGCCCTCGACGTCGTCGCCGCCTGCGGATTCCTCCCCCTCGCCATCCGCATCGCCGCGTCCCGGCTGGCCTCCCGCCGCACCTGGACCGTGTCCGTCCTCGCCGCCAAGCTCGCCGACGAACGCCGCCGCCTCGACGAACTCCAGGCCGGCGACCTCGCCGTCAAGGCCACCTTCGAACTCGGCTACGGCGCCCTCGATCCCGCCCAGGCCCGCGCCTTCCGCCTCCTCGGCCTCGCCGACGGCCCCGACATCTCCCTGGCCGCCGCGGCAGCCGTACTCGACCTCGACGAGGAAGCCACCGAGGACCTGCTGGAGTCACTCGTCGACACGTCCCTCCTCGAATCGGCGGCCCCCGGCCGCTACCGCTTCCACGACCTCGTCCGGCTCTACGCGCGTGCCTGCGCCGAACGCGACGAACAGCCCGCCGAGGAACGGGAAGCGGCCATGTCCCGCCTGCTCGACTTCTACCTGGCCACGGCGGCGGGGGTCTACGCGATCGAACGGCCGGGCGACCGGACCGTGGAGCACCTGGAGCAGAGCCGGCGCGCCGGGCGGACCTTCACCGAAGCGTCGGAGGCACTGGACTGGCTGCACACCGAAGCCGACTGCCTGCTGGCCTGCGCCCAGCAGTCCCTCCAGGGACCGGCACTGCGACGAGCCGTGGACCTCCTGCTCGCCGCCAAGGACCTCGCCGAGTCCGGGGTCAGCTCACTTCGGTACGAAAGAGTCACCCTCGCGGCCTGCACCGCCGCCCAGGAAGCGGGCGACGCCCACGCGGAAGGCCGCGCCCGCGTCACACTCACCCAAGTGCTCAGCAACGCCGGGCGTTTCGAACAGGCCGAGAAGGAAGCACGCCGGGCCGTCGACCTCGCGGCTGACTCCCAGGACCCCTGGACCGGCAGCAACGCCCTCAACGAACTCGGCATCATCGCCAACTGCACCAACCGGTACGCCGACGGGGAGACCCACCTCATCCGCGCGATCGAGGCCTTCCGGGCCGACGGCAACCGGCCCGGCGAGGCGAGCGCACTGTGCAACCTGTCCCGGGTCCTCGCCCCCATGGGCCATCTGTCCCGGGCCGTCGAACTCGCCCGCGAGGGCACCCGCATCTACGACGAACTCGGCCTGACCGTCCGCCTGGCCAACGCCCGGTACGCCCTGGGGATCGTACTGACCCAGTCCGGACGGCTCGCCGAGGCGATGCAGGAACTCTCCCAGGCCGTCACCATCTTCGCCGACAACCGTCAGCGCCTGTGGGAAGGCACCACACACTTCCGCATCGCCCAGGTGCACCTCCTGGCCCACCGGCCGGCCCAAGCGGCACAGCACGCCGAGCAGGCCCTGGCGACCGGATGCATCGGCGGCGACTGGATGCGCGGCAACGCCCTCACCCTCCTCGGCAAGGCACTCCACGCCCTCAACCAGTCCGACCGGGCCCGCGCGTGCTGGCGGGACGCACTGGCCATCTACGATGCGGCAGCAGCCCCCGAAGCGGCGGAGGTCCGTGCCCTGCTGACCCCGCTCGCCGCGGCCTGAACCGGTTTCGGCCGCACGTTCATCGAACGTTTATGGCCGCCTGCCAGTCTTCCGTTGTCGACCCGTCGTGTCGGGGGGCAGACGGATCGTCACGGGCCTCGCCACTACAGTGAGCGCCCCGGAACACCTGTTCGGCGGCCCTCGGGGGAGTTGCCGAGCGGGTGTTCCCTCTCTACGAGCTTGGTTCAACGGGAGTTTGATCATGAGTGACGCTACGAAGGACGAGAACGTGGCCCCGGCGGGGCAGGGCCACGCCGTCGAGGGCAAGAACGCCGATGAGACTGTCACCACCATGGACAGCCACTCCCCGACGCCGCCGCCCGGCGACGACACGATCACCACGATGGACAGCCACTCTCCCGCGCCGCCGCGCGACGGCACGGTGACGACGATGGACAGCCACTCCCCGGTCCCGCCCGCCCTGGGCGGCGGCAAGTAGGCCTCATCCCGGCGGGGATCGGCCGCGGCGGCGCGGAGGGGGAGCCGTCGCGGCCGAGGACTTGCCCGCGGTGCCGCAGGGGGATGCAAGGGGGAGGCACACGCGGGCAGCGCCGCCGGTTCGGGGGAACCGGCGGCGCTCACGCATGTTTTCCACAGCCCTGAGCAGCGCCGGCGGAATCAGCGCACAGTGGAGAGGTGAAGCGTACGGATCTGAGCGCGCTCACCGAAGGCGGCCTACCGCTCACCTTCCGCGCCCTGCGGGCCGTGTGCAGCGCGCCCACCCTGCGCCGACGGCTGCGCGCGGAGGGCTGGGTGCGCATCCGGCGCGGCATCCGGGCCGAGCCGGGGCGCGCCCTCGACCCGACGACACGACTCCGGGCCGTGCAGCCGGCCGATCCCCGGCTGGTGGTCAGCCACGGGTCGGCGGCGGGGCTATGGCCTGTCGAGACGGTGGGTGCAGGTGGGGGCCGGGGCTGCGGGAGTGAGGGCTGCGGGAGCGGGGGTGGTGGCGGCAGCAGTCATGAGAGGGGCGCTGCGAAGTCGCACGCCGCCCGTCCGTCCGGCGTGCACAGGAGGCGAGAAGGCGCCGGCTCCCGGCCGACCGGACCGCTCGACGCCGACCCCCTACGCCCCCACCGGCGTCGCCAGTTCCGGGACTTTGCAGCGGGCCACCTTGGAGGGGCTCGCGCCGACGTTTTCCTTCACTGTCACCGTTTCGCCTGCCGGGACGTCCACCGTGTCCTTCTCCGTGTCGATGGCCTTGCCCTTCCTGTCCAGGAAGCTGACCATCAGTTCGAAGGAGCCTGCCGTGTCGTTGGGGTTGTGCAACTGGACCGTGGCGTACGGGGTCTTCTTCGACGCGCAGCTCACCAGCGTGACCACGGCCTCGTACATATTCGTCGGGGACGGGGTGGGCGTCGCCGTCTCCTCGTAGTCCCCGCTGCTGCCGTTGCTGCCGGTGCCGTAGTCGTCATCGTCGTCGTAGTCGTAGTGGCTTCTGTGGCTGGAGTCGTGGTCCTGCTTGGAGCTGCTGCACCCACCACCGCCCCCTCCCCTGCTGCCGCGGCTCTTGCTGGTGCGGCTGCCGGACTTGCTGCCCGACTTGCCGCTCGAGCCGCCCGAGCTGCTGTGGCTGCTCGTGGAGAAGCCAGTGAGGGCGAGGACGACCAGGGCCGCCACCGCCACGAGTTTGAAGTTGTGCCCCCTTCTCTGCATGCCGCCCACCCTAGGGCGGGCCGGTCACAGGGTTGTCACCGTGTCGCGACCGGGGTGTACCGGGCGTAGCGTCAGAGGTGGGAGTGACGTACGGGGGCTCGCTCCCCGTGGACGACGGCCGCCGTCTGGATCCCCCCTTCCGTGCGCCCGGTACGACGGCCGTCCCCTTGCCCCACCGCTCAAGCCGACCGCGCCGTCCCCGTGCCCTTCTCCGCGTCCAGGGCGTACACGCAGCGGTCCTTGCTGCATGCGTACACCACGCCGTCGCGGACGACCGGGGAGCCGGTGATCTCGCCGCCAGTGGCGAGTTTCCAGCGGAGGCGGCCGTCGTCGGCCTTGAGGGTGTACAGCAGGTGGTCGGTGGAGCCGAAGTGGATGCGGCCCTCGGCGACGGCGGGGGAGCCGACGATGTCGCCGCCCGCCTGGAAGCGCCACTTGGGGGTGCCGGTGACGGCGTCGAGGGTGTAGAGGCCTCGGCCGCTGCCTACGTGGACGTGGCCGGCTGCGACGAGGACGGGTTCGACGGAGGCGCGGGACTCGGTGGCGATGCGCCAGCGGTCGCGGCCGTCGGTGGCGTCGAGGGCGTAGACGGTGCCGAGGTAGTCGGCGAGGTAGACGCCGCCGCCGGTGACGGCGGGGCCGGGGACGAAGGTGGGCGGGCAGAGGAAGACGGCGGGGGCCTCGAAGTGCCAGCGCACCATGCCGCTCGCGACGTCGACGGCGAGGACGCGGGTGCCGGCGGAGATGTAGGCGTAGCCGTCGGGGGCCTGGGTGACGCGGACGGGGACGCCGCCGCAGGAGGCGGCGTCGCCGATGGGGTACGACCAGCGTTCGTCGCCGGTGCGGGCGTCGAGGGCGCGCAGGCGGGCGTCCTGCCAGACGTAGACGGTGCCGTCGTGGAGGGCGGGGCCGGCCTCGGGGGACTCGAAGTCGGTCTGGCAGCCGGTGAGCTCCCACAGTTTCTGCCCGTTGGAGGCTTCCCAGGCCTGGACGCCGCCACCGCGGGTGCCGGTGACGACGGTGCCGCGGTCGGCTTTGAGGGAGTACACCCAGGCGTCGGTCTGCAGCCGCCACAGGTCGCCGCCCTCGCGGGCGTCGAGGGCGTAGAGGGTGGGCCCGTCGGAGGCGTGGATACGGCCGTCGGCGACGGCCATGGACCAGGCGACGTCGCGGGTCTTGAAGCGTCGGCGGCCGGTGGCGACGTCGAGGGCGTGCACCTCGAAGGAGGTGACGTAGACGAGGTCGCCGCCGACGGCGGGGGTGCCCCATACGTCGTTGGACATGCGGAATCGCCAGGGCCGCCAGCCGGTGTGCTGGGGCTCGGTGGGCGCGGCCGGTGGCGACGTCGAGGGCGTGCACCTCGAAGGAGGTGACGTAGACGAGGTCGCCGCCGACGGCGGGGGTGCCCCATACGTCGTTGG
>NZ_JALLGL010000310.1 GCF_023072675.1 Streptomyces sp. XM83C | reverse complement strand
CCCGTCCCGTTCCTCGGTCTCTGAGGCGGCACGGCCCGCCCCCCGCCCCGCCGCCGGCGCGACTGTACGGTGGTCCTCGCCCGGCCGGCTCGCGGAGGCCACGGCCAGAGGAAGAGCGACAGCGCAGGTCGCGACGCCCGCGAGGGCGAGCAGGCGAAGGTTCATGGCGGGAAGATAACGAGCACGCGCACGGCAGCCGTCCCGCGCACGCCCGACACCCCTACAACTCGGGCGCGCTCACACCCGTACGAGTGAGGGCCTCCACCAGCGTGTCCACCACGGCCTCCACATCGGGTACCCACGGCGAGGCCGAACCGGGCAGCGGTGCCCGCTCCCAGCGGATCGCGCCGAGCCCGGTCTCGGACGGGGGCAGCGCGAGATAGCCGCCCTCGCCGTGGAAGCGGAGGGAGCCGGGCACGAAGTCCTGCGCGTACAGCAGTTCGCCCAGCTGTTCCATCGAGTACGGGCGTACGAGGATCGACCAGCGGGTGGGCGAGGCGACGACCGGGCCGAGGCGCATGCCCTTGCGGTCGAGCGCCGCGAGCGCGCGGGCGGCCGGCAGGGCCGGCAGGCTCACCGCGCACGGCGCCCGTCCGCCGGTCGCGAGGATGATCGGCGCCGTCGGCCGGTTGGTCCACCACCAGCGCACCATGCGCTCGTCGGTGGTGGCCGCGAGAAGGCCGGGTTCGAAGGGATGGGCGCCTGGGACCGTGCACTCCGGGTCGGGGCAGCCGCAGCGGGAGCGCCCCTGCGGACCGGCCGTCACGCCCGGCAGGACGGGCCACCGCCACTGCGTCGCGAAGGTGAGGGCCGCGCTGATCAACTCAGGCCTCCCGTCCTTCCGCTGGGACCGACGCCTGCGTCGCCTTCCGAGGATCTCGCGCATGAGCGCTCGTTCCTTTCCGTTGCACGCCTGGCAACACCGTGGGTCACATCACACCATGTGTCGATCACTTCACTGTGCGTACCTGTTGGCGCATCACACCCCGCACGTGGCAAGGGGAACCCCCATGGGCCGTGCTCCGCCGCTCCCGCGGCCGCTCGGTCCCTCGTTCGTCTGCTGCTCAAGCCATGGTGCTTCCGCCCGAGCACGGGCGTGGCGTGGGGTGGCGAAGTCTGGCGCTTTGCCGTCGCACGTGTTTCTCTTCGCCTCCGCCACGGGAGGATGGGGCACGGCCGTCGGTGGATAGGACGCCCGGTTCGGTCACCAGGTTCCGGGTGGCCCCAACCACCCCTGGTCCTCACCGAGTACGTACCCATCACGACCGTTGTGACGCTCCGTGGAGCACGCCCAGTCGACCGCAATCACCCGTTACCCGAGGCAGTTTCAAGCCAACTTCACCATTCCGCAAGGGGTTACCGCGGGGAGTCTTGAAACGTCCCGCCGACCCCACGGACACCAGGAATACCGGCAGGACAATGCTGGACATCCCTCCACGAGTGCGTGTACATGTGGAGACACTGCTAGCGGCGCAGAATGACATGGGGGTTTGCGATGCTTTTGAGCAATACGCACCGGTCGGAAAGCCGGACGCCATGAACGCCCCTCATCCTTCGAAAGTGGCCGGAATCGATTCAACTGTTCCCGCGCCCGCCCACACTGCCCCGCCCACGTCGACCGCGCCCGCAGGTTCCCAGGTCCCCCCGCCGCACGCCCCCGGCGCCCTGCTGCAGGACCGGCTCGCCGGCTGGGTGTCGGACCTCACCACCCTCCACGAGCTCACCGAGCGCCTGGTCCGCACCGACACCCTGGACAGCGCGCTGCGGGAGGTGCTGCGCGCCGGAGCCGCCCTCGTCGGCGCCCGCCGCGGCCTCGTCGTGCTGGAACCGGCCGACGGTCTCGGCCCCGACACCACCATCGGCCTCGGCCTCGCCCGCGCCGACCTCGGCACCATCGAGACCGTGCCGCGCAGCTCCCTGTCGTACGGCCGCATCCTGGACGGGCTGCCGGGCTGCGACGGTGCCGTCGCCGAACCCGATCTGCTCGCCGAGGACGGCCTCGACCCCCGCCACCGCGAGGTGGCCGCCCGTCTCGGCTACGCCGCCAGCTACGCCCTGCCCCTGACCGCCGAGGCCGACGGTCGGCTCGGTGCCGCCGTATGGCTGTACGACGAGCCGGCCGAGCCGTCCGAACGGCAACAGCATCTGATCGGCCTGTACACGGGGCACGCCGCCGAGCATCTGGCCCGGCTGCTGGAGGTGGAGCGCACGCGCGCGTCCCTGCGGACGGTGCGCGAGGAGCTGCTGCCGTCCCGGCTGCCCCGGGTCGCCGGTGTGCAGCTCGCCGCCCGGCACCGCACGGGGCCGCGCGGCGGCGGCGACTGGTACGACGCGCTGCCGCTGCCGGACGCCGCCCTCGGTCTCGCCGTCGGCGCCGTCACCGGCTCGGGCCCGAGCGCCGTCGCCGCGATGGGCCGGCTGCGGGCCTCCCTGCGCGCGTACGCCGTGATGGAGGGCGAGGACCCGGTCGCCGTACTGTCCGATCTGGAGCTGCTGCTGCGGCTGACCGAGCCCGCCCGCTCGGCGACCGCGCTGTTCGCGTACTGCGAGCCCGCCCTGCGCAAGATCACCCTGGCGGGGGCGGGCCACTGCCCGCCGCTGATCGTGGGCGAGCGGCGCACCGAGTTCGTGGAGACGTCCGTGTCCGCCCCGCTCGGCATGCTCTCCTGCTGGGAGGCGCCCAGCGTGGAGCTGACGGCTGAGCCCGGGGAGACGGTTCTGCTCTACACCGACGGGCTGCTGCACCGTACCGGCGACCCCGTCGACCGGGCCTTCTCCCGGCTGCACTCCGCCGCGGCCGGGGTGCCGAGGGCGCTGCGGCACGACCCGGACGCCGTCGCCGAGCACATCCTGCGCACGGTCCTGCCGGACGGGCTGGACAGCGCGGACTCGGAGGAGGACGTGGTGCTGCTGGCCGCCCGCTTCGAGTAGCGGCCCTTCCCGGCCCCACCGGCTGTAACAGGTCCTCCGCCCCTGGGCCCCCTTCCGTACGACCGCACGACCGTACGATGGAGGGGGTCCAGTGCCGTATCCAAGGAGGATGACCGTGGCGGAAGAGCCGGAGACCCCGGAGACCTCGGAAGAAGAGCCGATCAAGCAGCGGAAGAACGGACTGTACCCGGGCGTGTCCGACGAACTTGCCGAGAACATGAAGACGGGCTGGGCCGACACCGAGCTGCGCGACCTGCAACCGATCCCCCAGGCCGCCGAGACCGCCGCCCGCCGTGCCGCGCTGTCCGCGCGTTTCCCCGGTGAGCGCCTGGTGATCCCCGCGGGCAACCTCAAGGTGCGGTCGAACGACACGGACTACCCGTTCCGTGCCTCCGTCGAGTACGCCTGGCTGACCGGGAACCAGACCGAGGACGGCGTCCTCGTGCTGGAGCCCAAGGGCGAGGGCCACGAGGCCACGATCTATCTGCTGCCCCGCTCGAACCGGGAGAACGGCGAGTTCTGGCTCTCCGGCCAGGGCGAGCTGTGGGTGGGCCGCCGCCACTCGCTGACCGAGGCGGAGAAGCTGTACGGCATCCCCGCCTCCGACGTGCGCGAGCTGCCCGGCAAGCTGCGCGAGGCCACCGGCCCGGTCCGGGTCGTCCGCGGGTACGACGCCGGTATCGAGGCCGCGCTGACCGACAAGGTCACCGCCGAGCGCGACGAGGAGCTGCGCGTCTGGCTGTCCGAGGCGCGCCTGGTGAAGGACGAGTTCGAGATCGGCGAGCTGCAGAAGGCCGTCGACTCGACCGTGCGCGGCTTCGAGGACGTCGTGAAGGTCCTCGACAAGGCCGAGGCGACCAGCGAGCGCTACATCGAGGGCACGTTCTTCCTCCGCGCGCGCGTCGAGGGCAACGACGTCGGCTACGGCACGATCGCCGCCGCCGGCCCGCACGCCTGCACGCTGCACTGGGTGCGCAACGACGGCCCGGTCCGCTCGGGCGACCTGCTCCTGCTGGACGCGGGCGTGGAGACGCACACGTACTACACCGCCGACGTCACGCGCACCCTGCCCGTCAACGGCCGGTTCAGCGACCTCCAGCGGAAGATCTACGACGCTGTGTACGACGCCCAGGAGGCCGGTATCGCCGCGGTGAAGCCGGGCGCGAAGTATCGCGACTTCCACGACGCCGCGCAGCGCGTGCTGGCCGAGCGGCTGGTGGAGTGGGGTCTGGTCGAGGGCCCGGTGGAGCGGGTGCTGGAGCTGGGCCTCCAGCGCCGGTGGACGCTGCACGGCACCGGGCACATGCTCGGCATGGACGTCCACGACTGCGCCGCCGCGCGCACGGAGACGTACGTGGACGGCGTGCTGGAGCCGGGCATGGTCCTCACCGTCGAGCCGGGCCTGTACTTCCAGGCCGACGACCTGACCGTGCCGGAGGAGTACCGGGGCATCGGCGTGCGCATCGAGGACGACATCCTGGTGACCGAGGACGGCAACCGGAACCTGTCGTCCGCGCTGCCGCGCCGCTCCGACGAGGTCGAGGCCTGGATGGCCTCGCTGCGGTAGGTGTACGGCGCCGACGAGCGGACGGAGGGCCGGGTGCCGTACGAGGCACCCGGCCCTCCGTCGCGTCAGGGGCGGCGCGTCCGCAGGCGCCGGAAGTGCTGCTGAGAGTGGCGAAATGCGGTGGAGATCCACGTACATGACTGTGGTTCACACGCGCGCGTACCTAGAATCGGGGGCTCCATGTGAGGCGGCTGTGACAGGGGTTCGGTATGGCAGGCGACGGGCGCACCGAGGATTTCCTGGATCTCGCCGACGCGATCGATGTGCTGCGCGCCCAGTTGTCGGAGGCGCAGCGCCGGGGGCAGGACTCTCCGCTGCGGTTCGTGCTCGGGGAGATCACCGCCGAGTTCGAGATCGAGCTGGTGCGCACCCGCAACGGCGGAGGGGCGCTGCGGTTCGGGGTGGTGGAGGCAGGCGCCCGCGGTGAGCGCACCGAGCGGTCGGTGCAGCGGCTGACGCTGCGGCTCAGCCCCGAGCAGCGCGACGGTGGTTCCGTGGCCGTCGGCGACGTCGAGTGACCCGGGCGTCCGGGGCCGGCGGATGCAGGAGCAGCAGGTCGTCAAGGTCCGCGGCACAGGCTTCGGCAGCGGCTATCTGATCGCGCCGCGGCTCGTCCTGACGGCCGCGCACGTGGTGCCGGAGGTGTCCGGGGAGGCGGAGATCGTCCTGCCGGAGGCGTCGGCGGGCGTGACGACGGTCGTACGGTGGCGGCGTCTCGAGCCGGAGCGTGGTGTGGACGCGGCGCTGCTGGAGCTGCCCGACGGCCCGGACCGGCCGCTGCCGTCGTCGCTGCGCGGCGCGTACGGGCGCCGCCCGCAGCGGTGGGGGCGGTGCGTGACCGGCGGCACCGAACTGGACGTCGTGGCGACGGGTTTCCCCCGGCAGCAGCGTTCCCGCGACGGCCGGGCGCCGGGCGGGGCGGGGCCGGAGCGGGAGTGCCGGGCGCCGGGTGCCGTGGTGCGGGACCGGGAGGAGCTGAAGGGGCGGATCAGGCCGCACGGCGGCACCGGGAACTTCGAGATCCTCGACGACATCGCCACGCTGGCCCCCGACACGGGCGGTCTCGGCGCGGTCAGCGCCGCCACGACCACCGCCTGGTCCGGGATGTCCGGCGCGGCCGTCTTCCCGGAGGGGGAGGATCTGCTGCTGGGCGTGGTGATCGAGGACCGGCGGCCCGGTCAGGGCACCCGCCTGCGCTACACCCGCAGCGAGGACCTGCTGGCCTGCGACGACTTCCGGGCCGTCGTCCACGACCTCACCGGGGTCGAACCGCAGTGCGAGCCAGTGGAGTTGGCGCGTCTGCTGGAGCCGGCGCCGCCGCAGCGCACGGTCGCCTCGCCCAGCATGCTGCTGCGCGCCGACGCCGAGGTGGTGTCCTTCCACGGCCGAAAGGACACCCTGGACGATCTGACGCGCTGGTGTCTGACGGACCGGGACGGTCTGCCGGCGGTGTGCGTGCTGACCGCGCCGGGCGGGCAGGGCAAGACACGGCTGGCGCGGCGGCTGATGACGCGGATGCGGGCGCGGGGCTGGGTGGCCGGGCAGGTCGTCCGCGAACCGGGCGATCTGTCGGTGCTGCGGGCCGTGCAGCACCCGCTGCTGCTGGTCGTCGACTACGCGGAGACCCGGCCGGAGCTGGTGGGCCGGCTGGAGGAGCAGGCCCGGCACGTCCGGCATCCGGTACGGCTGCTGCTGCTCGCCCGATCGGTCGGCTCCTGGCAGGACACGGTACGGGCGCGGGTGACCGGCCCCGTCCATGACATCCGGCTGCACGCGCTGAGCCCCGACGCCGGCGGCCGGGAACGCGCGTTCCGCACGGCCGCACGGGACTTGGCGCGCAGGCTGGCGGAGGTGACCGGCCGGGCGGACATCGACTGGGCGCGGGTCGCGAAGACCGTGCCGGTGCCCCGTCGGCGCGGGGCGAGCGGCGCGGAGACCGCGCTCACCCTGCAGATGGAGGCCCTGCTGGCGCTGCTGCGGCAGGTGCCGGCCGGGCTCGCCGACGGTGACACCCCCGAGGACCAGCTGCTGCGGCACGAACACCGGTACTGGCAGGACACCGCGCAGCGGCTGGGTCTCGGGCCGCGTGTCCACCGGGTGCTCGCCCCTGCCGTCGCCGCCGCCGCGCTGTGCCCGGCGCAGGACGAGGACGAGGCCTGCGCGACGCTGTCCCGGCTGCTGCCCGCGCATCTGCGGGAGCTGGCCGGGGACCTGGCGTTCTGGCTGTGCGAGCTGTATCCCCCGTCCGACGACCGCTACTGGGGGGCGCTGGAACCGGACCGGGTCGCCGAGCACCATGTCTCGGCGCTCGTACGGCAGGACCCGGCGCTGCTGCGGAACCTGTTCGCCCGGGCGCCGGACCACCAGCGCGCCCACACGCTCACCGTCCTGGCCCGCGCGGCGGTGGCGCACGCCAACCACGCGGCGGCGGAGCAGGGGTGGGGCGGCGCGTGCGGTCCCTCGGCGGAGGGGAGTGCGGCCG
>NZ_JALLGL010000030.1 GCF_023072675.1 Streptomyces sp. XM83C | reverse complement strand
CAGCCCGCACCGCCCCCGACATCCGGCCGAGCCCCCGTGCGTCCTCCAGCCACGCGCGGTAGGCCGGCGCGTCACGGGCCACGGTCCAGTACGCCTCCTCCAACTCGGCGTACACATCGTCGAGTTCGGCCTCCGTGCGGGCCGCGAGCAGCAGACGCACGCCGATCGGGTCGCCCTCCAGGGGGCGGATCGCGAGGTCGGGGCGGGGGAGTGCGGTGGGCTGGCTGACCGTCACCACCTCGCCCGTGGCGGCGAGGGAGTACGCGGTGAGGTAGTCGCCGTGCAGGATCTCGGCGTCCAGGCCGGCGGCCCGCAGCACGCGGGACAGGGCGTCCCATTCGCCGTCGACCGTGGCGTCGACCATCCAGCGGTCGCCGGCCAGGTCGGCGAGGCGGACGCGTGGGCGGGACGCGGCCGGGTGGTCGGCGGCGAGGGTGACGAACTGGGGCTCCCGTTCCACGAGTACGCGCAGCCGCAGACCGGGCGGCACCCGCAGCGGGCACCCCTCGACCTCGTGCACGAACGCCATGTCGAGCCGGCCGGCGGCCACCATGCCGAGCAGGGCGTTGGCGGACACGTTCATCTGGAGGGTCGGTTCGATACGGGGCGTACGCGCCCTCAGCAGCCGTATCCACACGGGGATCGCGCGGCTCACGGTGGCGCCGATGCGCAGTTGGAACCCGTCGGCGGTGCGGGCGGCTGCCGCCCTGGTCTCCGTGACGATCGCGGCGAACTCGTCGACCAGTGGGCGGGCCCGGCTGAGCACCGTGCGCCCGAGCGGAGTGGGCCGGCATCCGGTGCGGTCGCGGACGAAGAGCTGGGCGCCGAGGGCGCGTTCGATGCGTCGTAGCTGGGTGCTCAACGACGGTTGTGCGAGCCCCAGTTGCCGTGCCGCTCTGTGCAGACTGCCGGTGTCGGCGATGGCACAGAGAACGCGCAGGTGCCTCACCTCCAACTCCATGGGGGGAGCGTAAGGCTGTACGGGACATGACACCAGATGTTCAAGACCCAACAAAATGGGGCGACTTGAACACCGATAGCCCCGCGCTATCCCCGATTGCCATCATCCGCGGCCCCGCCGGTCTGCCCGACACTCTCTGGCAACCGACCGTTCCACCCCACAGAACGAGTAGGAGCCCCCCATGGCATCGTTCCGTACCCCCGCCCGGCCGAGATCCCGCCGGATGCTCGCTGTCGCGCTCGGCCTCGGCCTGGCCGGCGCGGCCCTCGGCACCGCGGCCCCGGCGACGGCCCACAAGGCGGCCGACGCCCCCGCCTCCGCGGCCGTCGGCTTCGTGGGCGCGGGCGGCAAGGACGACAGCAAGGCGTTCTTCGACGCCGTACTGAAGTCGGTCGCCGCGCGGCAGGCCGAGCAGCCCTCGCTGAAGGTGGTGACCGTCTACTACAACGCCTCCCAGGCGCCGACCTTCCGCACCCAGATAGCGAACGCCGCGTCGATATGGAACAGCTCCGTGTCGAACGTGAAGCTCCAGGCGACCTCGGGCACCGGCGACTTCGCGTACTACGAGGGCAACGACGCGCGCGGGTCGTACGCCTCCACCAACGGCCACGGCCGCGGGTACATCTTCCTGGACTACGCGCAGAACCGGCAGTACAACTCCACCCGCGTCACCGCCCACGAGACCGGCCATGTGCTGGGCCTGCCCGACCACTACAGCGGGCCGTGCAGCGAGCTGATGTCGGGCGGCGGCCCCGGCCCGTCCTGCACCAACGCCTACCCCAACTCCGCCGAGCGCAGCCGGGTCAACCAGCTGTGGGCCTACGGTCTGGCCCAGGCGATCGCCAAGGTGAACGCGGCGCGCTGACCCGGGCCCACGACACGGGCGTCCCCCGCCCGTGACACACGGAGTACGTCGGCCCGTGGCGGGTGGTCTGCCTCCCGACCCGCCACGGGCCGAACCCGCCGCCGCTGCACGAGGGGCGGCGGGCCACAGCCGACGGCGGGCCGGTGAACCGCCCCCGGCCGGACCACCGGCCGACCCGGGCAGGCGTCCCCGCGGCACGCGGCGGAGCGGCGCTTCCCCCCACCTCCGGCCCGCCGTCTTCCCATGAGGTCGGTCGTGCGGCCGAAACTCGTTCCGTGAATGCGGCCGTCTCCCCGGCGGAAACAGCGCAGGGCGGGTTCCGCCGGGCAGTGTCTGCCCGCCGGAACCCGCCGTCTGTGGTGCGGGCACGTCAGCCGTCCCCCGTCGGCCGGTCGTCAGCCCGTGATGCTCGTGTAGTTGTACACACGGTCGTAGATCGGAGTCCACAGCGTCGGGTACGGCTCGGAGATGTTGCCGCACGCGCCCAGCGTGAGTGCCTCACGGCGGCCGTGGATCGTCAGGCACTTGCCGCTCGCGGCCTCCACGATCTCCCAGTGGTTGTTGCCGCGGTCGACCCAGCGGAACATCTGGCCCGGGCCCTGGCAGTGGTTGATGACCATGGGCGTGCCGTCGGCGATCTGGGCGTTCTGCGCGCCGACGCAGTACTTGCCGTACACGCCGATCATGAACAGGCCCGGCTCGTTCTGGGCGATGAAGAAGAAGCGCTGATGCAGCTTGCCCTTGCAGTCGAAGCGCTGCACGATCGCGCCCGGGCTCTGTGATTCGCCCCGTACGTCCATGCACTGCCACGAGTACGAGCCACGCATCTCGTAGATGTAGGCGTTGGTGATCCAGGGCGAGTAGCGGACCGGTGCGTCGGCCGCGGTCGCGGTGGCGGGGATCAACAGGACGAACAGCGACGCGAGGATTCCGAGTATCCCGCCGCGGCGCACAAATCGAGCCACATGTCCTCCTTCTTCGTCCGGATAAAGACCGGCGTGAGCGACGCGCGTGATGATCTGATGTCACGTCGTGATCGGTACCGGGTCGCCCCGAAACTACGGGGCGACGGGGGCCCGGTGGTACCGCCGGTTCAGGGGGGTTGCGCGGGCGTGGGAGAGATGCACGCCGGACCGGGCTCGGGGCTCCAGCGGGCGCGGTCGTTCATGATGCTGGCCACCGGTCTGTACCGGGCCAGCCACCTGGTGGTGGGGGCCGTCGCCGTGGCTCAGCACCAGCGGGGACTGGTGCTGTCCTGGGCGGGGTTCGCCGTCGCACTCGGATCGAGCACGGCCGTGTTCCTCACGGCACGGGCACGGCACTGGTTCACTTTCTGGCCACCGCTGATCGATCTCGTACTGATCGGTTGCGTCCTGCCGTACGTCGTGTACGCGGGCGGTGCCGACCGCCCCTCCATGATCGCCTGGGCGATGCTGCTCGGCGGGTCGGCGAGCGCGGTCTGCGCGGTCGCGTACCGGGGACGCACCGCCGTCGCCGGGTGCGTCAGCGCGCTGCTCGTCACGCACACCGGCGGCTACTGGGTGGCCGGCGCGGACGTCGCCGTGACCGCCGGCCACCTCAACGCGGTGGTGTCGTCCGCCGTACTGGCCCGCGTCTTCTGGTGGTACCTGCGTCGGCAGGGCACCGCGCTGGACGCGGCCACCGAGCAGGCCATCGCCGCCGAGGCCGAACGGGCCCGGTACGCCGAACGCATGGCGCACCACCGCGCCCTGCACGACACGGTCCTGGCCACCCTCACCGCCATCGCCACCGGGCGCGCCGACCCCGGCGCGGAGGCCGTCAGGGAGCGGTGCGCTCGGGAGGCCGCCTATCTGCGGCGGCTGGTGCAGCAGCAGGCCGAGGGCGACGCGGCGCCCGCCGTGACGGAGGCCGTGGAGCGGGCCGTGCGGTCCGTGGAATGCCTGGGGCTGCGGGTGAAGGCCCAGTACGGCGCGGTGCCGGACATCCCGGGCCCGGTAGCCGAGGCCCTCGGCAGCGCGGTCACGGAGGCGCTGAACAACGTGCTGCGGCACGCCGGTACGGGGCAGGCGTACGTGACCGTCACCGGGCTCGGCGACGGTGAGACGGACGACGAGGGCCAAGGTGCCGGCGGGAAGGAGGGGCGGCGCGGGGGCGTCGTGGTGACCGTGGCCGACCGAGGGATCGGCTTCGACCCGCGCACGGCAGGGAAGGGCATCGGCCTGCGGTCGTCGGTCGTCGCCCGTATGGAGGAGGCGGGCGGCGCGGCCGAGATCGACAGCGCGCCCGGCGAGGGCACGTGCGTGGTGCTGAGGTGGCCGGCGTGATCACCGTGGCCGTGGTCGACGACGACCGCATGCTGCTGGACGGTCTGCGGGCGTGGCTGGAGGACGTACCGGACGTGCGTCTCACCGCCACCGCCTGCACCGTCGACGCCCTTCTCGACCCGGCCGGCGGCAGCGGGCGGGCGCCCTGCGATGTGGTGCTGCTGGACCTGCTGCTCGCCGACGGGTCGAGCCCGCCCGAGAACATCCGGCGCGTACGGGCCACCGGCGCACGGGTGCTGGTCATCAGCACCGTCGCGGACCGCCGCCGTATCGTCGGCGCGATCGCGGCGGGCGCGGACGGCTATCTGACCAAGGACCACGATCTGTCCGCGCTGGTCACGGCTGTCCGGGACGTCGCCGCGGGATGCACGGCGCACTCGCCCGAGCTGGCCTTCGCCTGGGCGCACGACGACGATCCGGCGCGGCCCAGACTGTCGCCGAAGGAACGCCAGGTGCTGCTGGAGTACGCCTCCGGGCTCACCCTCAAGGCCACGGCCCGGCGCGCCGGGGTCAGCCCGCACACCGCCAAGTACTACCTGGACCGCGTCAAGGAGAAGTACCAGCGACTGGGCCGCCCCGCCTACACGAAGATCGACCTGGCCGCCCGGGTCCGGGAGGACGGCTGGGCGGAGGACGACTGGACGAGGGCGGGGGGAGGGGGCGGCCGGGACCCCGGTGACGACGACCGGTGCCGCCAGGGCGGCTTCTGAGGGGCCCGACGGCCGCCGCTCCCGAGAGCGGTGTCCGAAGGGCGGTCGGCCGCGGGCCCGCGCCGACGGCTGCTGCCCGTGGGGCGGCGTCCGAACGGGCGTACGGCCGACGGCCGGCACCCCCGCGCCGGCCGTCCCTCTCACCCCCGCAGCGCCTCGAACGCCCTCCGTCCCGCCGCCGCGATCGCGAGGTCGATGTCCGGGGCCTGCCGGGCGCGCCGGTCGGAGCGGGTGAGGGCGGCCAGGGCGACCCGGTCGCCGGACTCGGCCTCCACCACGCCGATGTCGTGCCGCAGATGCAGGAAGGTCCCCGTCTTTCCGCTGAACCGGAGCGTGTCGGCGCGCAGGTCGCCGCCGAGGCGCTGCGTGAACAGTTGCAGCCCCATCAGCCGGCGCAGCTCGGCGGCGGCCCCGGGCCGGGCGATCGTGTCCTGCCACACGCGTTCCAGCAGGTCGACGAGGGCGGCGGCCGTACCGGTGTTGGCGTGCGCCGGGTCCAGTGTCTCGATGGTGTGCCGGCCGGTCCGCTCGTCGTTCACGGCGAGTTCGAGGGCGAGCGTGAAGTCGTTGCCGGCAACGCCTGCCGCGCAGTCGTACATACGCTGCACCCGATGCCGTACCCGGATGTCGCCGCACCCCCACGCACGCAGCCGCGCGTCGACCTCGTCGGGCGGGACGAGGCCGAACAGGGCGTCGGCGGCGGCGTTGTCGCTGACGGTGAGGGCCATCAGCAGCAGATCGCCGACGGCCACGGTCGCCGGGTGGCGGAACGCGGACAGTCCCGTCGTCCCGACGCTGCCGGTGGCCGGATCCACCCGTACCGGCAGCGCCGGGTCGATCTCGCCGGCGGCGACACGGTCGAGGACGACCAGGGCGAGCGGCACCTTGACGACCGAGGCGAGCGGCACCGGCTCGTCCGCGTCGAAGCCGAGCCGCTCGCCGGTGTCGAGGTTGCCGGCGAGGAAGGAGCCGCGCACCCCGGCCTCGGCCCAGTCGGCGGCGATCGCCTCGGCCACCTCACGCAGGAATCCGGTCCCGGCGAAGCGCACCGGCCCGCGAAGTTGGTCGCCCGGCCGTCCGTGTACTGGGCTGCGGGGGTTGTCGTGCGGCTGTCCGGGAACTGGCCTGCGGGGGTTGTCGTCCGGCTGTCCGTGTACTGGGCTGCGGGGGTTGTCGTGCGGCCGTCCGTGTACTGGGCTGCGGGGGTTGTCGTGCGGCTGTCCGGGAACTGGGCTGCGGGGGTTGTCGTCCGGCTGTCCGTGTACTGGGCTGCGGGGGTTGTCGTGCGGCTGTCCGTGTACTGGGCTGCGGGGGTTGTCGTCCGGCCGTCCGGGCAGCCCGTGCCGCGCGCTCATCCGCGGGCCGCCAGCCGCGTCCGCAGTTCCCGGCCGTCCCCTTCCGGTGACGCCGCCACCCCGTCCGGTACGGCCCCGACAGCGGCGCCCAGCGCCGACGCCAGCCAGCCGGGGGCGCGCCCGGGGCGCTGCCCGTGCCGCGCCGCGCGCAGGGTGTGGCCGCGGTGCAGCGACACGTCCGCGAGAGGCGCCCAGGAGGCGCCGTTCCGGCGCGCGAAGGGTTCGGCGCACAGCAGTACGGCCGTGCCGGCGAGGGCCTCGGCGAGCGCGGCGGCCGTCGACACGGCGGGCCGTACCAGGGTCTCCGGCAGCCCGGCGCGCGCCACCGCCCGCCGCAACCTGTCCGACGGCTGCGGCCCCTGATCCTCCGTCAGCACCAGCACGGGCAGCGCCGGAGCGGGCGTGCCGCGACCACGCCGGGGCCGCAGATCCTCCAGGTGGACGGGCCGCTCGCCCGAGCGGTCTTCCGGCGCCGGGGCGAGGCCGAGCGGCACCCGCAGCGCGGCGCCCTCGGGCGGCGTCCGCAGCAGCGCGTACTGCAACGTCCCGTCCGTGAGCCCTGACGCCCGTGTCTCGGGCGGCAGTTCGCGTACGGCGAGCGGGGTACCGCGCTCGGCGCCCACGCGCAGGACGCGGGCGAGGGCCGCCGGATCGCAGTCGGCGGGCACACCGACCGTGCGGACCGCCGACCGTCGCGATGCCTGCGCGGCGCCCCGCAGCCGCCGGGCGCTCTCCAGTACGTCCCGGGCGTACGGCAGCAGGTGCAGGCCGAGCCCGGTCGTCGTCACCTGACGGCGCGACCGGTCGAAGAGCAGCCCGCCGAAATGCTCCTCCAGCGTCTTGACGCGGCGGCTCAGCAGCGGCTGGGCGATGCCGAGCCGGTCGGCCGCACGGGAGAAGCTCTCCTCCTCGACGGCGGCGACGTAGGCCTCCAGATGCGCCAGCAGATCCACCGTCGATTCATATCAATGCGTTATGGGAGGTGCAAGGTTTCCTCTTGGACATGGCAGGCGTCCTCCTGGTTCGCTGATCACGTCGAGCCCGGCCGGCCGAGGCACCACCGTTCACGCGACTGACGGACCACGGGAGTTCCACGCCATGACCAGCCCCATGAGCACCTCCGCGACCGGACCCACGCTCACCACCCCGACCCGCCCCCTCACCCCGCCGCGACGGCACCTGCTGAAGGCCGGCGCTGTCGTCTCGGCCGCCGCGCTCACCCCGCTGCTGACCACGAGCAGTGCCCGGGCGGCCCGCCCCGGCGCCCGGCTGCGCGACGCGGAGGGCAGGCTGAGCGACCTGGAGGAGCGTTACGGCGCACGGCTCGGCGTGTACGCCGTCAACACCCGCACCGGGCAGTACGTCGCCCACCGCGCCGACGAGCCGTACGCGATGTGCTCCACGTTCAAGACGCTCGCCGCGGCGGCCGTACTGCGCGACCACGCGCACTGCGTGCCCCTCGACCGGGTGATCGCCTACCCTCCCGCCGACCTGCTGCCCAACTCCCCGCGCACCGAGCAGCACGTCGGCACCGGCATGAAGGCCGGCGATGTGTGCGCGGCGGCGATCCAGTACAGCGACAACACCGCGGGCAACCTGCTCCTCCGTCAGATCGGCGGCCCCGCGGGGCTGACGGCGTTCCTGCGGTCGATCGGCGACCGGGTGACCCGCCTGGACCGCTGGGAGACCGACCTGAACACGGCCGTGCCGGGCGACCCGCGCGACACCACCACCCCGGCCGCGCTCGGCCGCAGCTACGCCCGCGTGACGCTGGGCGACGCGCTGCCCTCGGCGGCCCGCGAGCAGCTGGTGACCTGGCTGAAGGGCAACACCACGAGCGGCGAGCGCTTCCGCGCGGGCCTGCCGCAAGGCTGGACCGTCGCCGACAAGACCGGCACGGGCGCCTACGCCAACGCCCACGACGTGGGCATCGCCTGGACGACGAAGGGCACACCGCTCGTCCTCACCGTCCTGACGTCCAAGCCGGCGCCCGACGCCCCGGTGGACAACGCCCTGATCGCGGAGACGGCCCGCCTGCTGGCGCGGGTCCTGGCACCGGGCGAGTGAGCCGACCGGGCCGCCGTACCCGTCCCGGCGTCAGCGCGGGGCGGAGGAGATGACCCGCGTGGTGAACTCCGCGAGCTGAGCCCGCAGTCGCTCCCTCGGCAGGCCCTCCTGTCCCGCAAGATGCTCGACGAGGTCGGCGCGTGTCGCGGCCAGCAGGGCGTGCGCGGTGAAGCCGGGCTCGGCCAGGCCCGGCATCTCCTCCAGTACGGCGCGCAGCAGCCCGTGCCACCAGGCGTAGTGCTCGGCCCGGTAGGGGCTGCCGTTGCCGTTCTCCTCCAGGGCGAGCGCGAGCGGCCGGTTGTCGAGTTTGAAGCACAGCACCGCGTCGAGCAGGGCGAGCACCCGCTCCCGGGGTGCCGTCCCGGGCCCCAGCGGCCGCGGCCCGGACTCCACGGCCTCCCGGAACGGCACGAGCCGCGCCTCGTACAGGGCGCGGAGCAGGCCCGCCCGGTCGCCGAAGGCACGGAAGAGCGTGCCCTTGCCGACGCCGGCCGCCGCCGCCACGTCCGCCATCGTGACGTCCTCGGGGCGCTCCCTGCGGGAGAAGAGGGCGTCCGCGGCGGCGAGCACGGCCTCCCGGTTGCGGACGGCGTCCCTGCGGGACCTGTGTTCCGGCATGCTGCTCCCTCATTTGCCAAGTGGACCCCTGGTCCGTATCGTCGAAAACGGACCACGGGTCCGATTATATGTACAGGAGTGTGCCTGTGCCCGCACAGACTTCACAGCCGGCCTTCACGGCCTCCCCGGATTCCCCGGAGGACCTCTTCCGCCGCAGCCTGCGCCTGCTGCTCGCCAAGGACATCCCCGCGTGGGTGGACCTCTGGGCCGAGGACGGTGTCGCGGAGTTCCCCTTCGCGCCCGACGGCTGGCCCCGCCGCCTGGAGGGCAAGGAGGCCGTCGCCGCCTACATGCGGCACCACCCCGACCACTTCGACCTGCACGACTTCCCCGACCTGCACATACACCGCACCGACGACCCGCACACCGTCGTCGCCGAGACGCGCGGCGTGGGGCGGCTGGTGCAGACGGGCGCCCCGTTCGACATGACGTACATCGTCGTCGTGACGGTACGAGGCGGCCGTATCGCCTCCTACCGCGACTACTGGAACCCCCTCGCCGTCCAGGCCCCCGGCGCCGACTTCACGGGGAGCGCGCGATGACCGCCACCGGCACCACCGTCCTCGTCACCGGCGCCACGGGCACCACCGGCCGCCGCACGGCCGCCCGCCTCACGAACGCCGGACATCACGTCAGAGCGGCGAGCCGGCGGGCCGCCCCGGTCGCCGGCGCCGAACCGGTCACGTTCGACTGGTACGACCCCGCGACCCACGCGCCCGCCCTGCACGGCGCCGACGCCGTCTACCTGGTCCCGCCCGTCGGCGACCCCGACCCCGGGGCCGTCATGCTGCCGTTCCTGCGCCGCGCCCGCGAGGCGGGCATCCGCCGTGCCGTACTGCTGAGTTCCTCCGCCGTCCCCGCCGGCGGACCCGCGGTCGGGGCGGTCCACCAGGAACTGCCCGACCTGTTCGACGAGTGGGCGGTACTGCGCCCGTCCTGGTTCATGCAGAACTTCACCGGCGACCACACCCACGCCCGCAGCATCCGCGACGAGGGCGTCATCCGGTCCGCGACCGGCGACGGCAGGGTCGCCTTCGTCGACGCCGACGACATCGCGGCCGTCGCCCTCCACGCCCTGACCGACCCCCGGTCACCCGACACCGACCTGATCCTCACCGGCCCCGAGGCGCTCGGCTACGACGACATCGCGGCGACCATCACCGAGGTCACCGGCCGCGCCGTGACCCACCGCCGCCTGTCCTGCGAGGACATGCGCGACCACTGGGCGGCCCAGATGCCGGAGGAGTTCGCCGCGATCCTGGCCGCCCTGGACCGCGAGATCGCCGCAGGGGCGGAGGACCGCGTCACGGACACCGTCCACCGCCTCACAGGCCGCCCGCCCCGCACCTTCCGGGCCCATGTGGAGGCGTCGGCGCGGGCCACCTGACCGCCCGACTCCGGGCCGTGTTCCCGCGCCACTCGGCCGCGTGCGCCAGGAACGCGGCCCACCCGCCCCGGCCGACCCGTAGCACCGGACCGTCGCCGCCGGCCTTGGAGTCCCGTACGAAAACAGAATCGACACCGGCGGCGACCTCCACACAGTCGCCGCCGCCCGAGAAGCTGTAGCTGCTCCTGAACCGGTGCAGCCCGTCCAGGTGGTCGGCCACCTGCCCCATGCTCACGTCTCTGCCACCAGCCGTTCGATGAGCCGCGCAGACTCCACGCCGTTCACGGCCTGCGATCGCAGCTTGCCCTACCGCAGCGCGCCGACCTCCGCCGGACCGCGGACGACGCACCCCTCCTCGACACCCATGAGGATGATCTCGGCGCGTCCGATCGTCACCGCCGTCCCGGTGGGCCCGCTCGAGGGAGCCACCGTCGCTCGCGCCGGTCGCGACGCCCGGTGAACACCTCGGCCGTCCCGCCTCACGGGGCGGTCGCCCGCCCACCTGCCGGGCTCACGGGGAGCACCGGATGCCGCCGTCCTGACAGCGTGCCACGTGTCGTACCCGCTGCCGGCCGGCCCCGCCGAGGGCGGACAAGAACGAGAGGTGGGCGCGAGCGCGGACGAGGCGAGAGGACACCGCCACTGCCGCAGCAGAGGCAGCCCCGCCGGTCAGTCCGGACGTGCAGGAAGGGGAGGGGTCTCGGTACTCCACGGCCAGACGGCCTCCCGCCCGGCCTCGATCAGGCCGACCGTCCGGAACGCGGTATCGGTGAGACCGCCGAAGGTGTGCCGGTTCGGCCCCGCGGGAGCGTGAGCGGGCTGGTACCCCGCCAGATTCCACGTGTACACCGGGACATCGCCCGGCACCGATGCGGCCGGCCCGCCGGGGCCGTAGGGGGCGGTCTGCTCGTCGGTCACGATGAGGACCCGGTCATGGCCCTGGAAATGGGCCCGCACCGCGTGCTCGGTGTAGGTGCCGCCGAGACTGTGGAACCGGTTCAGCACCTCCAGCACCGGCTCGCCCTGCTCGAACGCGACCTTCTTGCTGTGCCAGCCGAACTCCACCAGATCGGCACTCTCGGCACGCAGGGCCAAGGCCGTGCCGAACACAGCGGCTGCGTCGGCACGCTTCAGCCGGGACCGCTCCGACACGGTGTCCCAGAACATGGAGTCGGACCGGTCCACCAGAATCAGACTCCGGCCGGGCAGCGACGGCACGTTCGCCAGGGAATGCCCCAGCGCCTGTTCCAGCGCTGCCGCCCAGCGCCCGGACGGCACATGCTGGTACGCCGCCAGGTAGCGGAAAGGGAACTGCCGCGAGCGGGCGACCTCGCAAGGGTCCGAGAGCCGGGCGGCGACCCGCGCCGCCACCTCGTCAGACACGCCCGCCTCGTCGAAGTTCCGCAGGTTCCGCAGCAGCGCCATGGGCCCCATGGAGGGGATCACCGCCTCCCACACGGGGGCGTCCAACGGCCCGTGCAGCCAGCCCGCCAGCGACTCCCACGTCATGCCCGCCGCTGCCAGAAGCGCCGAGCCGCCCGGCCCGGTCACCACCGCGCGCCGCTCGGCCAGGGGTGTCTCCATCAGCGCCCGGTGGGCGGTCAGCACCGGATCGGAGGCCGGCGGGACCGCCCGCTCCGGGTGGTGGCGGCTATCCAGGGCGTAGCGGAACAGCGAGCCCTGCCAGGGCTTTCCGGGATCGGGGGAGGCATGCACCAGATTGAGCACGTCACCGAAGCGGAACCCTTTGGCGGCGGTGTCGTACTTGAGCAGCGACCGGGACGTGTACAGGCGGCGCACCGCGTCCGCGACACCGCGCTTCACGGGCTGCGGCACCCTGCGCCCGTACGTGGACATCCAGTAGGCGAGCAGTTCACCGGGCTCGTCGGCACGCTGGAGCACCGAGCCGATCACGGACCGGTTCGACGGACCGGCGGTCGCCCCGGCCTCCAGCCGGGCTTGCACATAGGTGGCGGCCCCCACCAGGGACGCCGTACGCATGTTGCCCTCGGTGCGGAGCCAACGCAGCAGACCGGCCGTCCACTCGAGTTCCTCGACGGCGAGTTCACGGACGAGGCGCAGGAACCGCTCGTCGCGCTCCTCGCCGGTCTCGTAATAGGTGCGCTGGGTGACGAAGTTGGCGACGGCGAGAAGGAACAGCTCCTCGCGGGGCTCCCGCACGAAGGCGGCGGCACCCTGGTAGGTGCGCAACGCCGGCCCGGCGAAGGGAGAGCTGGACAAGGACGATGCGGCTCGGGCGGCGGACAGGGCCTGGGCGGTCGCCCGGACATGCGGGGCCACGAGCATCTCGGTCCACATCTTGGACACGCGTCGGGCGTAACGAGGCAGCGAATCTCCCCTGATCCTCGGGACGGGACGGCCCCCCGGCCCGGGTTCGCACACGACCCAGGGCCCGGCGGGGGCGAAGACGCCCGCGCCCGCCGAGATCAGAAGAGGCGGCGGCATCACTTGGTTGTCGTAGGAAGTAGCCGCAGCCGAGCGCATCGACAGGCACGGTCGCGACGCGAAACTACATGCCCCGCGCGGGCACCGCCACCGAATTACCGCGGCCCTGATGCCGCCCGCCCGCACCCTCCCCTCCGGGCGTGCCGGACATCGATCTCCCGTCCTCCTCGCCTCGGGGAGGGAAGCCTGACCGGGCCGCCGCGGTCGTCGCACCGGCGGGGCACGGCGATCGGCCTGCCTTCGCGGGTGCCCGGTCGCTCCTGCCTCGTGTCCTCCTGCCTTCGCGGGTGCCGGGTCGCTCCGGCCTCGTGCCCTCCTGCCTTCGCGGGTGCCGGGTCGCTCCGGCCTCGTGCCCTCCTGCCTCCGCCGGTGCCCGGTCACTCCTGCCCCGTGTCCTCCTTCCCGGCACAAGGCGGGTCGTACGGCAGCGACACGACGTACCGCTTCCACTGCTGCTGCGTCAGAGCGCCCGAACTCGCCGCGCAGATACGGTCGATGGCGGACTCGACGTTCAGGTCCCACAGCGTGGCCACCCCGGCGTCGGTCGTGGCGGCCAGGGTGTGGCCGTCGGGGCTGAACGCCAGTACGGCGACGAACCCGGTGTCCACGGTCAACGGCCGGCCGATCGGGGCCGGACGGTCGGGATCGGTGACGTCCCACAGGTGGATCGTGCCGCTGTCGGTGTGGCCGGCCGCCGCGAGCGTGTGGCCGTCCGGGCTGAACGCCACTGACCACAGGCTGCCGCCGGGTACGACCAGCGGACTGCCCCTGCGCTTCATGTGGTGCGGGTCGGAGGCGTCCCACAGCGTGACGGTGCCGTGGCTGTTCCCGACGGCCAGCGTGCGGCCGTCGGGACTGAACGCCACCCAGGCGCTGGTCCCCTTCGGCTGCTCGTACCGGCCGCCGACCCGCGACCCCGGCTCGGTCGTGCTCCACAGCCCGACGGTGCCGTTGCTGGTGTCGCCGCCGGCCGCCAGCACCTTCCCGTCCGGGCTGTACGCCAGGGACCACACCGACGACGTGTCGGACGTGGAGATGCCCGGCCGGCGTTCGGGGTGCGCCGGATCGCTGACGTCCCACAGGGCGATGGTGCCGCCGTACTTCTTGTCCCCGGCCGCGGCCAGGGTGCGCCCGTCGGGGCTGAACGCCAGCCCGAACACGGCCCCGCCCGCCCCCGTGAGCGTCTCCCGCAGGCGCACCGGGTGATTGGGGTCGACGGTGTTCCACAGGGTGACGACGCCGTTCCCGTCGCCCGCCGCCAGCAGACGTCCGTCCGGGCTGAACGCCACGGAGGCCACCGGGGCGCCGGGGCCGGTCAGCGGGGCGCCGCGCGGAACCGGGTGGAGCGGGTCGGCCGTGTTCCACACGGCGACGGTGGCGTTCTGGTTCGCGGTGGCCAGCGTGCGCCCGTCGGGGCTGAACGCCACGGAGGCCACAGTGCCGCCGGCTCCCGCGATCCGGGTCGGCGGCAGACTCCACAGATCGACGTTGCCGTCGAAGTTGCCCGCGGCGAGGGTGCGGCTGTCGGGGCTTAACACCACGGCCGTCACCGCGTCGCCGGGCCCGGTGAGCGCCCGGCCCAGCGGGGTGGTCATCGTGGGGCGAGTGACGTTCCACAGGTGGATGCCGTGATCGGCGCTGCCCGCGGCCAGGGTGTGCCCGTCCGGGCTGAACGCCACGGAACTGACCGGCTGCGCGGGCCCCGTCAGCGGCTTGCCCACGTCGGTGGGCCGGCCGGGGTCGGCGACATCCCACAGACGCACCTGGCCGCGCTGCGTACCGGCGGCGAGGGTACGGCTGTCCGGGCTGAACGCGACGGAGTTGACGCCTCCCCCGGTCGTCAGGGAACGGCCGCGTGCGGGGTGGGCCCGGTCGGCGGTGTTCCACAGGCTGATCGTGCCGGCGTCGTCGTCGCACGCGGCGGCCAGAGTGCGCCCGTTCGGGCTGAACGCGACGGCACCGGAGAAGGTGCCCGGGCAGTCGAGGTCCAGCGGTGCTCCCGCCGGACGCACGTCCTCGGGCCGGGCGACGTCCCATCGGCTGACGAGCCCGGCGTTCCAGCCGGCGGCCAGGGTCCGGCCGTCGGGGCTGAACGCCAGCGATTCCACGGTGGTCGCCGCGTCGAAACCCCGCACGGCGGGGTCGGTCGCCCGGCCGAGCAGGACGGGATGGCTGGGGCTGATCAGGCTCCACAGCTCGACGAAACCTCCGGAACCGCCTCCGCCGATGGTGTGCCCGGCGACGGCCAGCACCCGCCCGTCCGGGCTGAACGCGACAGATGCGATCGCGTCGATGTGACTGTCCATGGGCAGCGGGCCGCCCAGTCTCATCGGCCGGCCCGGATCGGAGACGTCCCACAGGCGGACCACGTTCCCATCGAGATTCCCGGCCGCCAGCATGTGCCCGTCGGGACTGTAGGCCACCGTTCTCACCGCGTCGCCCGTGCCGGCGAGCCGCGTGGCCAGCGGCGTGTTCTGCGTCGTGATCAGCCGGGACGCCGCGTCCGCGGTCGGGTCCATACGGTACGAGGTCAGCGCGAGCTGCGCGGACAGCGACGGATCCGTCGGCGCGAGCTGCACGGACGCGGACGTGACGGCGGCGTTGACGGCCTGGTCACGGGCGCGCAACGCCCGCGCGGCTGCGTCCCGGGCGTTCGCCTCCTGACGGAACGCGAACCCCGCCGCCACCGAGGCCACCACCGCCAGGACGGTGATCGTGGACACCGCGGCGCGCCGCAGCCGCTGCCCGCGCCGCTGGTGCGCGCGGGCCGCCGCGAGAAATGCCCGCGCGGAACCGCTGATCTCCGCACCGTGCGTCTCGGCCCATGTGAGGGCGGTCTCCAGACGGTTGCCGCGATACAGCGCGGCCGTGTCCCGACCGGCCCGCTCCCAGGCCTCGGCCGCCTCCTCCAGATCCTGGCGTACGAGATTGCCGCCGCGGTCGTGCTCGATCCAGTCCCGCAGCCGCGGCCAGGCCCGGATGAGCACCTCGTGCGTCATCATCACCGTGTCCAGGTCCCGGGTCAGCAGCCGGCCCCGGGTGAAGTCGTCCAGGACCCTGACCGCCGCCTCCCGGTCCGGGGCGTGCCGCAGCAACTCCTCGTACCGCACCCGGCGGCGGGTGTCGTCGGCGTCCCGTCCCACGATGACCAACCGCAGGAACACCCAGCGTGCCGCCTCCCGGCAGGACGGCGGCAGGGCGTCGTACAGCCGCTCGGCCGTGGTGGCGACGGCACCCTGGATGCCGCCGGTGACGCGGTATCCGTCCACGGTGAGCGTATGGCCGTGACGCTGCTGCCAGGTGGCCCGCAGCGCGTGCGCGAGCAGCGGCAGCCGGCCCGTGCCGCCCGTGCCGGAGGGGTCCCCGGCCGCGCCCAGGTCGGCCAGCAGCAGCTCCACGAGGCCGTCCTCGACGTCGAGCCCCACGCTGAACGCGGGGAGGCGGATCGCGTCCTTGAGTTCGTCCTCCGTCATCGGCTCCAGCAGCACCGGTCCCGCCCTCAGCGCCGCCCGCAGCTGCGGATGGGCCGTGCACGCGGCGTAGAAGTCCGCGCGCACGCCCAGCACCACGGCCGCGCCGCCTTCGGGCCGGGCCAGCCGGTCGAGCACGTCGACGAACCACTCCCGCTCCGCCTCGTCGCCGCAGGCCGTGAAGACCTCCTCGAACTGGTCGACCACGACGACCAGACCCGAGGCGGGCGGCTCCGCGCCGGGCTCGGTGCCGGGGGCCGGACGGGCGGTTCCCGGGGCGGCGGGTGCGGGATCGCCGGTGCCTGGATCGTCTGGCGCGGGTCCGCCGGTTCGGGGATCGCCGGTGCCTGGATCGCCTGGTGGGGGATTGCCGGTTCGGGGACCGCCGGGGCCAGGATCGGCCGGCGCGGGATCGCCTGTTCCGGGCCCGCCGGGGTCGGGATCGGCCGGCGCAGGATCGCCTGTTCCGGTCCGGCCGCTCCGTCCGGGCAGCGCACGCAGCTCGGCGACGCACCGCTCGGGATCGTCCCGCCAGGCCGGTACGGTGCTCCGCGCCGCCTCGGCGTCCAGCCCGGCGGCGGACGCCAACGCCAGGGCCGGGGAGGCCGTCGGGGTCAGCACCAGCTGCCGCCATGTGCTCGACCCCGCCACCGGAAGCCGCCCGTCGACCAGGGCCGGCAGGAGCCCTGCCGCCAGCAGGGACGACTTCCCGGCCCCCGACGGGCCGATCAGCACCAGCGGGCCGCCCTCCCGCAGGCGGGCGTCCAGCCGCTCGATCACGGCGTGCACCATGCGATCACGGCCGTGGAACCACTGCTTGTCCCGCACACCGAACGGTGCCAGTCCGGGGTACGGGCAGAGCATCCGGCCGGCGCCGGGACCGGGCACGGTTCTGCGTACTCCGTCGCCGTACCGGATGGTGATGTCACGGGCCGCCTGATAGGAGTCGCCGTTGATCACCTCGGCGTGCATCCGGGTCGGCCGCCACAGGGGAGGCCCGTCCGGGGCCGGAGTACCCGGGGTGTCCGTGTCGTGCTCGGTCATGCCCGCCCGCCCCGGGTGACGTGGATGTCCCGGCCCGCCTGGTAGGAGTCGCCGCCGGAGACATGCGCCTCCAGTGTCATCGGGCCGGAGATCCGCTGTTCGCCGGCGGACGGCAGCTCACGGAGCAACGTGCGCAGCTCGTCCACGGCGCCCGGCCGAGTGGCCAGCAGCCGTACGATGCGGGCCTGCCACTCGGCGACCAACAGCCCCCGCAGTTCCTGGCCGTCGCCCGACCGCCGGGCCCGGAGCAACTCGTCGCGCGCCTCGTCCAGTTCCTCCCCGACGCGCTGCTCGACACGTCCCCCGGCGCGCTCCTCGGCGTCATCCGTGGCGCGCTCACGGTGCGCGGGCCGCCACAGCGACAGGACCGAGTTCTTGACGGCGGCCCAGCCGTCCGTGGTCAGCAGATCGATCAGCCGCGCGGCTGCCGCGGATGCCAGGCCGGCAAGTTCCACGCTGGTCTCCATGTCCACTCCTTGTTCTCACCGCGCGCGGGAGTGCTCCCCGCCGCGGTCGGTGCTGTGCGTTCGGCGGCTTCCGCTCACCGTGCGTGGGCGTCGATCGCGGTCAGCGTCAGATGGGAGGCGATGAACACGCGGTCGCCACCCACCGCCCATACGAAACCGGTGTCCGGCTGCGCCGGGTCGTGGTACTTCCACCGCGCTCTGCCGGTGGCCGCGTCGATGGCCCACAGGGTCTTGGCGCGGTCGGTCACGAAGACGGTGTCGGCGGAACACTGCGCGTCCCTGCCCCCGAGCGCGACGGAGGCACCGAACAGGTTCGAGGTGCCCATGTCGCTGGGCCCGTCCAGACGGGCGATCCACCGGACCGTGCCGTCGGCCGTGGACAGAGCAGCCAGGTCGCTGCCCACCGGCACGAAGACGTTCGTGCCGTCGGGGCCGGTGAACGGCGTGCCGATCCTGACCTCGTCCCCGCTGTTGGCGGCGAAGCTCTGCTTCCACTTCTCGCGGCCCGTGGCCGCGTCGACGGCGAGCAGCGTCTCGCCCCTGCCGCCGCAGATGAAGAACGTTCCAGCGGCGTAGCACGTCAACGGCCAGCCCGTGTTGAAGTAGTACGCGGACTTCGGCGCCGACAGCTTCCATCCGCGGGCGCCCTTGCGACCGGCGTTGATCATCTGTACGAGGGCCGGCTTGCCTGGGACTGCCGACGTGGCCAGCAGACTCGTACCGGAGGGCGGCACGAGCACGTTGTTGATGTCCGTGCCCTCGGTCCGCCACAGCGTCTTGCCGGTCGCGGCGTCGAACGCGCGGATGAAGCCGGTGGTCGGGCCGTCGACGGAGGACACGCCCGACCCGGTCAACCTCCCGCACACGTAGACCGTGTCTCCCGCGACTGCCACAAAGGTGCTGCCGAAGTACGCCTCACGGCCGTCGCCGGTGGTACCGAAGCCGGAGACATGGGCCACCCACTTCGACTTCCCGCGGGCGGCGTCGAACGCGGCCAGAAGGCCCATTTCCTTCGGTGTGTCGTACAACAGGTAGAACACGCCGTCGGCGTACGCAGCCGGGTGGCGCAGGCTGCCTGCGCCCATGGTGGCGCTGGCGCTGAGCGAGGGCCCGACGGACTTGCCGGTCGAGGCGTCGAGGAACGTCGTGGCGGTGCCGGTGACCACCATGACCCTCGTGTCGGAGGCCTCCACGCAGGTGGGGGCGTGCTCACCCGTGCCCGACCACGCCTTGACGGCGTCGGGCCCGTCCAGGACGACCGGCTCCGGCTCGCCGCTCGGGGACGGCGCGGACGCCGGACGGGACGGAGACGCGGGCCGCGCCGGCGAGCCCGACCCGCCCGCCGCGCCCTTGGACGCCGGTGACGAGTCGCCGGAGGACCGGGCGACCGCCGCCGTGACCCCGCCGAGCAGCACCGCGCCCCCGGCGGCCAGCCCGAGGACCAGCTTCCGCCGGCTCAGGCCTGGCGTCACGGGAGGCTCCGCCGGCGGCACGGGTCCCGGCCCGCCTCCACCCGCGGGCGCCGAGCCCAGCGCGGCGGCCTCGGCGGCCATGTCGGCGGTCACCGCGGGCGGCAGCCAACTGCCCTGCGGGCCCGGCAGGTTCTGCCGCCTCAGATAGTCGACGAGCTGCTCAGCCGTCGGCCGGTCGGCCGGCTCCGGGTACAGACAGCCCTCGATCACCTCGTACAGCGACAGGGGCAGCGCACCGGCGTCCAGCTCGTCACCGGACGCGGCGAACAGCACGGCCGTTCCGAGGCCGACCATGTCGTCCGCCGGCAGGAGCGCGGGCCGGGCGGTGGCGCCGGGGATCCCCAGGGCGGCGATACGGGGCCCGTCCATGGTCAGCAGCACCGAGTCCGGGCCGACGTCACCGTGGACCGCGCCCGCCGCGTGCAGCACGGCCAGTGCCCGCGCGAGACCGTCGGCGAGCACCCGCAGCGCCGGCTCGGACAGCGGACCGTGCCGGTCCACCGCCTGCCGCAGTGACAGCCCCGCCGCGAACGCGGTTGCCAGCCAGGGCACCTCCGCGTCAACGTCGGCGTCCACGACCGGCACGAGGAAGGCACCGGACCGTGTCCGCGCCGCCTCGACCGCGGTACGCAAACGATCACGGAACCCGGCATCAGCGGCGAGTTCGGGCCGTACGACCGTCACCGTGACGAGCGACCCGGCCTCCGAACGGGCCGTGAACACCTCGCCCCCACCGACCGTGCCCTGCCGGACGACCAGCGTGTACGGCCCGACCCGGCGAGCCCCCTCAGATCCGGGAAGTGTCATCGTCCCCCCTCACGCGTGCCTGATCGTCTGGTCACGGCCCGCCTGGTAGACACTGCCGCCACCGGACACATGGGCGGTCATCGTCACCGACGGCACCGCACCGGCGTCGGGCCCCGCACCGGCGTCCGGCCCCGCACCGGCCCCGGAGCCGCCCCCGTCGGGAGCCCCGATCCCGGGCAGCAGTGCGGCCACCGCATCGCACAACGTGCGTAGTCCGTCGTCGAGATGGGTCTCCGGCACGCGTAAGAACTGCAGACCCGCGAGCCTCTTGATCTCGTCCGGCAGCGCCGAAGCGTCCGGCAGCATCGTCCCGTCACCCAACAGCACCGGCACGACACGGTTGCCGGACCGCAGAGCCGTCGCGATCTCGACGCGGACCCAGTCGTGCGGCCGGTCCAGCAGCCGAACACCGTCCTCGCCGCGCGCGTCCAGCCACTCCGGACCGATCAGGACACACATCAGCTCGCACGCGGCGGCCTGCCGGCGCAGGATCTCGGCGAAGTCCGCCCCGGGCGGTATCGACCGGCCCGACTTGAAGACCTGGTCGACGCCCAGGCGTTCGGACAGCGCGCGGTGGACGCGGTCCCGCATCCACCGGGAATCCTGTTTACGAAAACTGAGGAAGACGCGCGGCACAAGTGCCCCCTCTCCGGCAAGCCTTGACGACGTGAAGCGTGCTCACCTTAGGGACGGCAGTACATATCCGATAGCTATTCACAAGGGTTTGAATACGGGGCGTGCGGATCCGTACGCTGTCTGGTATGGACCCGGACAACAGGGAGCCGGAGACGGACCCCGCGGAGGGACCCGACGGCACCCGCCTGCCCCCGGGCGACTTCGGCGTCGTCCTGGCCACGCTGCGGGCACGCCGCGGATGGAGCGTGCGGGAGCTGGCCCGGCGCGCCCATGTGTCGGACGGTCAGATCTGCAATCTGGAGAAGGGGCTGCGCAACCCCACACCAGCGATGGCGACAGCGTTCGACGCGGCCTTCGGAACCGGCGGGCAGCTCGCCGAACTGGCCGCGGCCGGCCGCCGCGCCGCCGACCGGATCGAGGAAATCGTCGACGCAGGCCCGGTGGTCGCCGGGTACGAGCGGATCCTGGACGAACTGAAGGGCATCGGCCGAACCCGCGGACCCCGGTTCGTCATCGCGTCCATGAAGCCCGTCACGCGCCTGCTGACGGACGCCGCAGAGCACGCAGCGGGCGAGCAGCGCGCCCAGATCTGGCTGCTCGTCTCGCGCTACGCCGAGTACCTGGGGTGGATGGCACAGGAGGCGGGCGACCCCGCCGAAGCGGCACGCTGGACGAGCCTCGCCGTCAGCTGGGGCGCGGAGGGCGGGGACGAGACGGTGGCCGCGTACGCCATGGTCCGCCGGGCGGTCATCGCCCAGCACCGCGGCGACCTCCGAGGCGTGATCGACTACGCCGAGCGCGCCGCCCGGCACCCGGCGGCCACCCCGGCGATCCGCGCGCACGCCGCGCGCCGCGCCGCCCAGGGACACGCCCGCCTCGGTGACGCGGACGCCTGCCGCGAGGCACTGGACCGGTTCGCCGACCACACCGCCCAGGCGGCGGCCCGCAGGGGCCCGAACGGCGGCGCCCCCCAGTGGGGTCCGCGCATCGAGAACGCCAACCCCCGGCTCATCGAGGCGTCCTGCCTGCTCGGCCTGGGACGCTTCGGCCCCGCCGCCGACCTCTTCACCGCCGAACTCCACCACAGGCAGGCCGTACCGGCCGACAGCAACTCCCAGGCACGCTTCGCGGTCCGACACGCGACCGCCCTGGCCGCGGTGGGCCGCCTCGACGAGGCCTGCCAGATCGTCGAGGCGACGCTGCCCGTGATCCGAAGCATCGACTCGGCCACCGTACGCACGGAACTGAGCGGTTTCGTGCACCAGGCCCGAACCCGCCGACCGGGCACGGGACACCGGGCCCTGATCGACGCATCGACCGCCGCGGCGACCGGCTGACCGCCGAACGGGACACACCGGCCACACCGAACGCAAAGACGCACCAGACGCGCCGGACGTACCGGATGTACCGGACGCTCCAAGAGCGCCAGGCGAATCGAATGAACCGAACGCACTGGACACCCCGACGCACCGGGCTCGATCGTGGCGCCGGAGAATCCTGAGCATGGCGGCACCCTCTCCCGCCTCCCACCGGAACTCCCCGGCGGCCCGCAAATGCCTCCGCCCCCTCGTCCTCACCGCAAGGGCCGGTCACGGCCCTGTTCGGTGACCCCGGATGGCGGCTGGGCGTGATCGACCTCCCCTCGCCCCGCTGAGTCAGGGCGCCGGGCTGACAGCCAGTGCGATCTGGCTGTGGCACGACATCGGCCACGCGCGGTCCGACGTCATCCAGCGAACCGTTCGCGCCGAAGAGTTCCGGAACGACGCCCAGTTCACCGCCGTCGCCGAGGACCAGGTGACCGAGATGAGGACACGCTTCACCGACCTGACTTGCCTCGCCGCCGACCGGCTGTCCCGACCGGCACGCCCCGGACACCTGTGGGACAGCTTCGACGCCGACGAAAGCGCCATCGGGGAGCAACTTCCGCGGGCGCGGGGACGATTACTACCGGCCTCCCGCCCCCTTCCCGGCGGATGGAGCAACCCCCGCAGGCGCGGGGACGACGGCCCGGAAGTCATCGCCTGCGTGGCGGACGAGGAGCAACCCCCGCAGGCGCGGGGACGACCGGCCCTTGACCTCGGCGGTCGCGCGTGCCGTGGAGCAACCCCCGCAGGCGCGGGGACGACTTGCCGGAGGCCTCGGCGCCGGCCACGCCCTCCGAGCAACCCCCGCAGGCGCGGGGACGACGCCCTGCGGACGTCCTCGGCGCTGTCCTTGACCGAGCAACCCCCGCAGGCGCGGGGACGACGACGCGCCGCAGGGCGTCCGCGGACACCTTGGCGAGCAACCCCCGCAGGCGCGGGGACGACCCGGCGATGGTGATGTCGACGGTGCCGTCACCGGAGCAACCCCCGCAGGCGCGGGGACGACGCGTTGAAGACGATCTGTGCCAGCGTCCACAGCGAGCAACCCCCGCAGGCGCGGGGACGACGTACCGGGAGCGGTCAACAGCCCACGAATGGCGGAGCAACCCCCGCAGGCGCGGGGACGACGAAGAGAAATGAGCTGATAAATGGCTGGTGACGGAGCAACCCCCGCAGGCGCGGGGACGACTCATCCGGACCTTGTTGTCTTCGCCACGCCAGAGAGCAACCCCCGCAGGCGCGGGGACGACCAGCTCCTTCGCCTTCCTTGCGAGCGGCTCGAGGAGCAACCCCCGCAGGCGCGGGGACGACCCGAGCTGCTCCAGCGTGCGCCGGATCTCGTCGGAGCAACCCCCGCAGGCGCGGGGACGACTACGCGAAACTGAACTGCGTCACCCGGCGGCCCGAGCAACCCCCGCAGGCGCGGGGACGACGACCGGGCGACGGGCTGCCCGGTCGGGTCGAGGGAGCAACCCCCGCAGGCGCGGGGACGACCCATCGGGCCGCTGCTGTTGGCGTTGACGCGAAGAGCAACCCCCGCAGGCGCGGGGACGACGGGAAACCGAACGCCTCGCGGATGATCTCCCGGGAGCAACCCCCGCAGGCGCGGGGACGACGCGGTAGTGGCGGAGGGCCTGGTCCCAGAGCTCGAGCAACCCCCGCAGGCGCGGGGACGACGCCTGAGTGAACTTGGCCTCGGGCTCGTACGCCGAGCAACCCCCGCAGGCGCGGGGACGACCCCTCGGCCAGACCGTCGGCGACGCCAGCCGCCGAGCAACCCCCGCAGGCGCGGGGACGACGGCAGACCGTCATCACCCACGAATTGCGAGGTGGAGCAACCCCCGCAGGCGCGGGGACGACTCGAGCTCCTCCTCGGTCATGTTCTCGGCGCCCGAGCAACCCCCGCAGGCGCGGGGACGACCTGTTCCAGGACTCGATCATCAGCCTGGAGCAGGAGCAACCCCCGCAGGCGCGGGGACGACTTCCTCTTTCGTGAGGCCCATCTGGGCGCGGCGGAGCAACCCCCGCAGGCGCGGGGACGACTGGGGAGAAGCCCGCCGGGCGAGGTCGCAAGGCGAGCAACCCCCGCAGGCGCGGGGACGACCCCTGTCCGGCCACTGGTGGGTTTCCCCCCAGAGAGCAACCCCCGCAGGCGCGGGGACGACCCCGCCCCCCAGACCTCCCGGGACAGGCGCGCGGAGCAACCCCCGCAGGCGCGGGGACGACGCGGGCTTGATGATCCGCTGCCAGTAGACGCGCGAGCAACCCCCGCAGGCGCGGGGACGACCCGGCCTGTTCGTGCAGCAGCGGGGCGAGCTTGGAGCAACCCCCGCAGGCGCGGGGACGACTCGTTCAGCGGCCGGGAGTTCCGGTCCATCAGGGAGCAACCCCCGCAGGCGCGGGGACGACCCTGGAGGGATGACCCCCTTGTGCCTTCCTAAGGAGCAACCCCCGCAGGCGCGGGGACGACATCACCCGTAAGGCAATCGACGCCGCATGGGCAGAGCAACCCCCGCAGGCGCGGGGACGACTTGCGCCAGGAGAGGACGGGCACCCCGGAGGAGGAGCAACCCCCGCAGGCGCGGGGACGACTGCTGTGCGCACCTGCTGGATGTCCGCCTGCAGGAGCAACCCCCGCAGGCGCGGGGACGACTGCTGTGCGCACCTGCTGGATGTCCGCCTGCAGGAGCAACCCCCGCAGGCGCGGGGACGACCCCGCTGCGGGTCCCGGGCCGCTCGTACAGCGAGAGCAACCCCCGCAGGCGCGGGGACGACACCGTCACCACCGACAGCAAGGGGCGAATCGCCGAGCAACCCCCGCAGGCGCGGGGACGACCTGGACACGATGTAGCGGATGGCTGCCGCCACGGAGCAACCCCCGCAGGCGCGGGGACGACGTTGCGCTTCGCCTCGACGCCGGGGCGCTGGAGGAGCAACCCCCGCAGGCGCGGGGACGACCCGGAGGTGTCGGAGCCTCCGGTCACCAGGCTCGAGCAACCCCCGCAGGCGCGGGGACGACCCGACGTTCGGCACGGGGCACCCCCTCATTCAGGAGCAACCCCCGCAGGCGCGGGGACGACATGCGGCCGGTCGTCGGGCGGCCGCCGTCGATGGAGCAACCCCCGCAGGCGCGGGGACGACACCGCGGGCACCACCCAGCATCTGAAGATCCAGGAGCAACCCCCGCAGGCGCGGGGACGACTCACGGCCGTTGACGTTTGGGCTGTGAAGGGGGGAGCAACCCCCGCAGGCGCGGGGACGACCCGGCCAGCTGTGGCACGAGTCGGTGACCACCGGAGCAACCCCCGCAGGCGCGGGGACGACACTTCCTGACCTGGGGTGATGCTGGTGGAGGGGGCGGTTTTCCTTCACCAGCGTTCTGATCCCGTGTCTTGGTCCAGGGCCGTTGTCAGTGGCAGAGCCTATCGTGCCAGGGCACATGTGCAGGAGGTGTGATGGTGGACCGTGGCGGTTCCGTCGTGCAGTTGATGAAGGCGATGGGGTTGTCGCCGGAGACTGTGGAGCGGGTCTCGCAGTTGTGGGGGAAGTCGGCGGCCAGGAACGGCGGGCGGAGGCATCTGCTGCTGGGGCATCTGCTGGACACGGCGGCGGTGGCGGAGCTGATGTGGGATCAGTTCCTGTCGCCCGCGTTTCGGCAGAGGCTGGACGAGATCAGCGGTGGTCGGGGTCGGCTGTGGTTCATGTGGGTGTGCGGCATCCACGACTGCGGTAAGGCGTGTCCGGCGTTCCAGGCCGTGGACTCTGTCGAGGCCGCCCCGGTTCTGGCGGCGGGACTGAACTGGGGGCGGCTGCCGACCGACCGGCGGAAGATGTGGCGGCACGACGTCGCCGGTGCGGCCTTGCTGAAGCCGCGACTGGTGGCCGAATGGGGGAGCGAGGAGTCTGCTGCGTGGGTGTGGCCGCTCGTGGCCGGGCATCACGGTGTGTTTCCGCCCGTTCAGGGCATTGAACCGCGGCACCGGGAGGTGCAGGGCCGGGGGCCTGCTTGGGCCGAGGCACAGCGTGCGGTGGTGGACGTGTTCACGCGAGCTGTGGGATTCGCGGACTTGGCCGACGTACGCCCGGTGGGTGCGCTGAAGAAGGCGGAGCAGCTCGCGCTGTCGGGCCTGATCGTGATGGCGGACTGGATCGCGAGCGGCGGCCGTGTGGGACGCGGGCTCGCGGATGCCGGACTGGTATCGCTCGACGAGGCTCGGCGCTCCATGGCGGAGTGGTGGGCGGGGCTGCGGTTGCGCGGTGGCTGGCGGGGGCTTCCGCTGCCGCGGACCCGACTGGCGCCGCTGACGGACCGGCTGGCGGTGATTCCCCGTCCGTCGCAGCGGGAGCTGGTGGAGCGGGCGTGGTCGATTCCGGTGCCGGGGCTCCTGATCGCCGAGGCCCCGATGGGGGAGGGCAAGACGAAGGCTGCGCTCGCGGCCGCCGAGGTCCTGGCGGCGCGGTTCGGTCTCGACGGCGTGTTCGTGGCGATGCCGACCCAGGCGACGAGCGACCCGATGTACGAGCAGGTGCTGCGGTGGGTGCGCTCGTTCGACCCGCAGCTCGAGTCCCAGGTGGCCCTCCTGCACGGACGTCGGCGGTTCCAGGCCTCGTGGCGGGCGATCTGGGAGGGGAAGCCGCTTCCGGACGGTGACGGCGAGGGCAGTGACGGTGCTGAACCCAATTGTGCGCGGGGAGATGCCGAACTTGGGACCGCGAGCGGGTTCGACGATTTCGGTGCCATCGAGGAGGATGCCGACTTCGGTATGGTCCCGGCCGAGAGGCCGGCGGAGGGCCTCTCGTCTTTCGACGCGGACGGTCCTGCCCACTGGTTTCTCGACACCAAGAGAGGGCTCCTCACCGCGTTCGCCGTCGGCACCGTCGATCATCTGCTTCACGCGGCGACCCGTACCCGGCATGTGATGCTCCGGTTCGCCGGGCTGGCTCAGAAGGTCGTGATCGTCGACGAGGTGCATGCCGCGGACGTCTACATGCGGCAGTTCCTCGTGGAGGCACTGCGCTGGCTGGGCCAGGCGAGGGTCCCGGTGGTGCTGCTTTCGGCGACGTTGCCGCCCGCTCAGCGTCAGCTGTTCGTGAACGCCTACCTGTCCGGCGTTCTGGGGAGGGCGGATGTGCACGAACCGGTACCGCAGTCTGCCGGGTACCCGTGCGTCACGCTCGCCTACGGTGCGAACGGCCGGGCGATCGCGGAGACGTCGCGCGAGGCAGTGCACTCCTGGCGGGAGCCGATCCCGGTGGAACTCGCCTGGCTGCCCGACACCGAGGTCTCCGGTGCGCGGGTGGCGGAGGCCGTACGGGACGCAGTGGCCGACGGCGGAGTGGCCCTGGTCGTCGTCAACCAGGTCGCCCGTGCACAAGCGGTGTACGAAGAGCTGCGTGCGGCGGGCTTCGACGGCCAACTGCATCTGCTGCATGCGCGACTGTGCGCCGCCCACCGCGCCGACCGGACAGCGGAGTGCCTGCGCCTGATGGGACCGCAGGCCGGCGCGGAACGGCCGGAGCGCATGGTGGTGATCGCCACCCAGCTCGCCGAGCAGTCCTTCGACGTGGATGCCGACGTGCTGATCACAGACCTCGCCCCCACGGACCTGCTCCTTCAGCGCATCGGGCGGCTGCACCGGCACAGCGGCACACGCCGCCCCGAGGCACACCGTGCGCCGAGGGTTCTGATCACCGGTGTGGTGGCGGAACAGGACGGTGTCCCGCGATTCCTCGGCGCTTCGGAGTCGATCTACGGCAGGTGGTCCCTGCTGCGGGCGGCAGCCTTGGTCGCGGAGAGCGCGGGTCCCCTTACGGCCGCCGGGGCTTCGCACGGCGCGCGTTCACGGCCCGGGAAGGGGTGGAGCATCCCCGCCGACGTACCGGGTCTGGTGTCCCGGGCCTACAGCGACGACGAGATCTGCCCGTCCGGCTGGCGCGAGGCCGAAGCCTTGGAAGAGTGGCGGGCGAAAGAACTGGAGCGGGAGAAGAAGGCGGAAGAGTTCCTTCTCTGCCGTCAGCGGGAGTGGGCCGCTCCCACACTCGAAGGACTCCACTATGCGGGCAGCCGAGCGGCCACCCAGGAACAGCTCGATGCCGTTGTCCGGGACGGCGACCCCACCATCGAGGCGGTGATCGTCCACCGGGTTCCGGGCGGCTACCGGGCGTACGACGGCACCTGGCTGGGTGTGCACGGCGAAGTGGACGACGACGAGGCGACCGACCGGCTGATGGGCGGTACCGTCCGCCTCCCGGCACGGCTCACGTCCCCGGCTGTGGAGGCGCTGCGCCCCCTTCCGGGATGGGCGGATCGTCCATGGCTCAAGTACCGGCCGGCGCTGGTGCTGGAGGACGACGGAACCACGCTGTTGGGGGCGCACCGGGTCTCGTACGACGACGTACTCGGCCTCGTCGTCGCACCTGCGTGAGTCGGGAGAGTGCGAAGCGTTCCCGCGGGGCCGCCGACCCCGCGGATGCGGGGACCACATGAAGCAGTGAAGCGGAACACCCCCGGCACAGCGGGGAGGCGAGAGCGCTCCGCACTCGCACGCGAAGCTTACTGAATCGTTGGCCACGGCTCGGGGTGCACGATTCCGTATCACCAAGAAGGATGAATCGGCTTGTAAGCATTGAAGGTTGAGTGGAAGGATGGTGAACGGCGAGACGGTGGTGTCAGGGGGTGCACCGTCTTGCCCGCCCTGTGCCCAGAGCGCGGGCTTGCTTCAGGGAGGGGGAAGCTGCCATGGATGTCCAAGGAGACCTGGTCCACGACCCGTTGCTCACCGGGGTCGATGTGGACGGCCACACTCGCCAGGACGGTCTGCTGAGCGCATTGTCCGAAGCACACAGGATCAGGCGCCTGGAACTGCCGGTGCACACGATGCTGCCGGTGGTGCTCCGCCAGTTATTGCTGCCCATCGTGTTCGACGCCCTCGGGGTTCCGCGAAGCCGGCAGGAGTGGGGGGAGCGGTTCCGGCGCGGGAGGTTCTCAGAGGAGGAGCTGACGCGCCTCGGGGAGTACCTGGGACCGGGCCGCTACGGCAACCGGTTCCGGCTCTTCGACGACGAGTGCCCCTTCGCGCAGGTCGCGGGGCTGAAGGCGCTGAACGGGGAGACCAAGTCCGTCGCGCAGTTGGTGCCGTCGCTGGCTTCGGGCAACAACGTGCCCTTGTTCAGTGCGTTGTGCGAGGCGGACGAGTTGCTGCTCGCCCCCGCCGACGCCCTGCTGTGGCTGTTGCATGTGCACTGCTGGGACACCGCGTCGATCAAGACGGGCGCCGAGGGCGACCCGCAGGCGAAGAACGGAAAGACCACCGGTAACCCCACCGGGCCTCTCGGCCAGCTCGGTGTCGTCGTTCCCACCGGAGCGACACTGTACGACACGCTGCTGCTGAACACACCGGTACTGCCCGACGGTCTGGAAGCCGGTGACCGCCCGCAGTGGGCCTGGGACGAGCGACCCGCGAGCCTCGGCTGCAAGTCACCTGCCGCCCCCGCCTGGTCGGAGCGTCCGGCGACCGGGCTGCTGGACCTGCTGACCTTCCAGGCGCGCAGGGTGCGTCTCTTCACCCGCGAGACCGAGCAGGGAGTGCGGGTGCACCGGGTGATCGTGTCCGCCGGTGACCGGCTGGCGTGGACTCCCTCGTACGAGCCGCACACCGCGTGGCAGTACACGACCAAGCCGAAGAAGAATCAGCCGCACCAGCGGTCCCGTCGGCACACCTCCGGCCGGGCGGCCTGGCAAGGGCTGAACACCCTCCTCGCCTTGAACCTCCCCGAGCAGGGCGAGGGACCCTACACGTCGTTGCTGTTCCGGCAGATCGGGGACCTCCGGGCCGACCACGTGCTCTCCCAGCAGTACCCTCTGGGCGCGGAGACTTCCGGCCTCGAGTACGGCACGCAGTCGGCAGTCGTGGAGAACGCCATCGGCGACGACCTGCCCCTGCCCGTCAACGCCCTGCTCGCCCAGGACAAGTGGCTGCGTCAGGTGCTGCTGGAGTGCGTCGACCAGGCGGACAAGGTGGCACGTGCGCTCGACGCGCTCAACGACGATCTTCGGCGCGCCGCTGGCGGTGATCCGCTGCCCAGGGACAAGGGCAGCAGGCCGTCCGCCCGCTTCCTGCACTCCCTCGATCAGACCGTGCGGCGCTTCCTCATCGGGTTGCGCACCGTCGGTGACGACGACGATGATCTCCTGGAGCGCGCTCGGCTGGCCTGGGAGCAGTCCGTGCAGATCGCCGCGGACCGGGAGGCCGATCAGTTGCTCGCAGCAGCCCCACCGCGTGCCGTCGTGGGACGCACAGTCAAGAAGGGCGACAAGGAGTTCGTTTACCGCAGCGGCAAAGCCATCGGCGTCTTCCGGGCGAAGCTGACCCAGATCCTGGAACGGGCCGTTGACGAACGGCGTGCGATGACGCAGGAGGCCGCGGCATGACGTCGCTCCACAGTACTTCCCGTACACGCCCGTCGACGGGGCGGCGGGCACGGCGGTTCTTCTGGGAGGAGGCTGCCCAGGACTGCCAGTCGAAACAGGCCGAAGGACGACGACCGGAATTCTCCGAATACGTCGTACGCAACCTCAGGGCCGCGCGTGAAGGGGTGGGCCGAGAAGCCGGCACCGTCGCCTCCATGCGTACCATCCACCGCATGTCCCTCCCGGACGGGGGCTGGGACCGGCTTCCCGGCCCCTACATCGCCGAGCACCACGTACTCACGCTGTTCGGTCTCCACCAGCATGGCGCGTCCGAACCGGTCCACCGGCCCGGCGTCGGACTCGGCAACGCGTGCCTGAGATTGCGGCGCAGCGAAGCACTGACACAAAGTGCGCTGGAACGGCGGCTGTTCGCGGCAGCCGGCGCTCAGGACATGCATGAACTGGCGCAACACCTTCAGCGGCTGGTACCGCTGTTGCGGAGCGCGGGCATCGGCCTCGACTACACACGCCTGTTCTATGAGCTGGCCCAGTGGGACGGCCCGGACAGGAACCGCACGCTGCGTTCCTGGGGCCTGCAGTACACCGACCCGGGAGCCCTCGTTCCCCGCACCGACGAGACCGACACGGACGCGCGGGGTGAAGAGCCTGGCAGTGGGCCCGCCCTGTACTGGACGACGTTCGATCCCGGCAGCAGCAGCGCCGGCGCGGAACTGGCCGCGCTGAGGTCGGGTACCGGACGTGAGGCGGGGACGGTGGCCGCCATGTGGACGTTCTACCGCACCCGCATGGAGTCCGCGTGGCGCGACAGGGGAGCTCTCACACGGGACCTGGCGGCCGAACATGCGGCGCTCACCCTCTTCGCCCGTCACCAGCAGACGCATGCCCGCCGTATGCACGTGCCGGGCACCAGCCCAGGCACCGCCGCCGGTCTGCTTGCCAAGAAGGCGGCCACCGGCAGCGAGCGCAAGAACGCCACCACGGCGCTCGAGCGGCGCTTCGGAGCCCTGCTCACCTCCACCGACTCCGACGAACTCGTCATGCATCTGCGGTCCCTCGTCCCCCTGCTGCACCAGGCCGCCGTCGGACTCGACTACGACCTGCTGCACGAAGCTTTGCGTGCTTGGGACGACCCGCGCCGCCCGGATGCCGCCGTGTACTTCCGGCAGACCTGGGACCGCGATTTCCACGCCACGGCCACGTCCTGACACCTCTCCCGGCGGAGCCGGTCACCCGGCTGCCCTGGTGCGGAGGGTTCCCGGCACGTTCGGGACTCTGCGCGCCCTCACCACTTCGATCCTCACCCCCTTGGGTGCCGCCCCGGGCGGTGCCTCATGCCGTCAAGGAGCCGTTCCATGAACCAGCCGAACCTGTTCGTCGAGGCCCACATCCTGCAGAGCCTGCCGCCGTCCAACGTCAACCGCGATGACTCCGGCACCCCGAAGCAGGCTGTTTTCGGCGGTGCCCGCCGTGCCCGCGTCTCCTCGCAGGCGTGGAAACGCGCGACCCGCATCGAGTACGCCCGGCAGGTGCCCGAGACCGACCGGGCCACTCGCACCAAGCGCATCGCCGCCCTGCTCGCACAGCGCCTCGCGAGCCCGGCCCACAAGGGCGGCGCCGGTCTCGCGGAGCAGCAGGCAGACCGCCTGGCCGCCGCGCTGCTGGAGCCTCTCGGCATCACCAAGTCCTCGAAGAAGGAGGAAGAGTCGGCGTACTTGCTGTTCTTCGGCAAGAAGCAGCTCGACGCCCTGGTGGAGCTGCTGGACGGTCGTGCAGCAGAACTCGCCGCTCTGCCCGACGAAGAGCTGAAGGGCGAGGTGAAGAAGCTCGCAGTCGTCCCGACGCTGTCCACCGGCCACCCTGCGGAAGTCGCCCTCTTCGGCCGCATGGTCGCAGACCTGCCCGCACTGAACGTCGACGCCTCCGTACAGGTCGCGCATGCCCTGTCCACCCACGCCGTGCGCACCGAGTTCGACTACTACACCGCGGTCGACGACGAGAACACCGAAGACCACGGCGCCGGAATGATCGGCACTGTCGAGTTCAACTCCTCCACTCTGTACCGGTACGCCGTACTGGGCGTGCACCAGCTCCGCGCAAACCTCTCCGACACCGCAGAGACCCGTCAGACGGCGGTCCGCTTCATCGACGCGTTCGCCCGTTCGATGCCCACCGGGCACCAGAACTCCTTCGCCCACCGCACTCTGCCCCACCTGGTACTGCTGACCCTCCGCACCGACCAGCCGGTGAACCTGGTCTCCGCGTACGAGGAGCCCGTCACCGGTGTCACCGGCCTGGCCGCGGAATCCGTGGCGCGGCTCGCCGACGAGCTCAGGACGGTGGGCGAGACGTGGGGCAACAAGCCGCTGCGGACGCTGGCCACCTATTCCGCCGAAAGTGACAAGATCACCGAGGTGTTCGGCCCCTCCCTGCCCTTCCCCGTGCTCCTCGACTCCTTGGACACCCTGGTCGGCGAATGGCTCGACCGCGGGGAACTGGCCCCGGCCGACGCCGCGCAGACCGGTGACGGCGCGGAGACCGATGCCTGATGGCCGGCACCGAGAACGCGATCCTGCTGCTGCGGCTGGCCGGGCCCCTGCAGTCCTGGGGCGGCCCGTCCCGCTACAACCGGCGTGAAACCCGCCCCCAGCCCACCAAGTCCGGAGTCCTGGGTCTCCTGGCAGCCGCCGAGGGCCGCGACCGTGAGGCAACCATCGCCGACCTGGTCGGGCTGCAGCTCGGTGTCAGGTCCGACCAGCCCGGCACCCTCCTGCGGGACTACCACACGTTCAGCGACTACCGAGGGCTCCCCCTGCTGTCGGCCAAGACCAACGCCAAGGGGCAGCAGACCCGGACCACACCGGCCAAGTACACCGGGGTCACCCAGCGTTTCTACCTCCAGGACGCCGTCTTCGTCGTAGCCCTCCGCGGTCCCAAGGCCTTTGTCGAGAGCCTGGAGGAGGCCGTCCGGCATCCCGTCCACCCACTCTCTCTCGGCCGCCGGTCCTGCCCGCCCACCGGCCCCGTCAGCCTCGGCCTGCGGCCCGACACAGGACTGGAGGACGCACTCCGGGAAGTGCCCTGGCAGGCGGGCAGCCACCGCCGTCGCCAGGTCACGGACTCCACCGTGTCCCTGGAAGCCACCGTGGAGGACCCGGACGGCGATCATCTCGCCGTCGACGTCCCCGACACCTACAACCTCAAGACCGGAACCACCTTCGGTCGCCGTGCCGTACGACACCTCTGGGTCACCGTCCCCACCGGCCGCACCCAGCCGACCCACCAGGACGCCGGCGCCGTCGGGCAGTCCGGCCACGATCCGTTCGCCCTCCTGGGCTGGTGACCACATGCCCTATCTGTCGAAGATCGCCCTCAACCCGCGCCGACGGGCCGCCGTTTCCCTCCTCTCCAGCCCCCATCGCATGCACGCCGCCATCCTGGCCGGGCTGGCCGTCCAGCCCGTCGCCGAACGTGTCCTGTGGCGACTGGAGAACAACAGTCCCCATCGAGCCGAAATCCTCGTACTCACCGACAGCCACCCATCCTGGGCACACCTCGTCGACGAGGCCGGGTGGCCCGGAGCCGACGGGGGCGCCCCGCTCATCGCCGACTACACGCCCCTGCTCAAGCGCATCGCCCGCGGACGGGAGTTCGGCTTCCGCCTCACCGCCAACCCCGTCCAGAACATCTCCCGACCAGCCCGGCCGAGCGAGCAGCAGACCGCGCGCCTCAAGCAGGACGCCGACACCAGCAGCCGCTCCCGAGGCTTCCGGGTCGCCCACCGCACCGTGGCCCAGCAACTGGAGTGGCTTCTCAACCGGTGCGAACGCCACGGCTTCGTCATCCCCGACGCCGCCGCCACACCGCCCGGCCCCGGTCTTCGAGAAGACGGGGCAGGCGACCAGGCACCTGCCGCCGGGCCGGCGGTCACCGTCGTCGACCGGGACATCCTGCGCTTCAACAAGCGAAAGGACGGCCCTCGCGTCACCCTGTCCACCGCCACGTTCGAAGGGCGCCTGCGCGTCACCGACCCCGATGCCCTGCGTGCCGCTCTCCTCGGCGGCATCGGACCCGCCAAAGGCTACGGACAGGGCCTCCTCACCCTGGCTCCGATTCGCACCGCAGAGGAAGCCACCCATGGCTGAACCGTGGTGGCGGACCGGGCCACAGGACGTCCACCGCCTGGAGGACCGCATCTGCAGCCTCTACGCCGAACGCTGCCACATCGACCGCGACGACAACGCCATCGTCCTCGTCAACAAGGCACGTACCGTCCACGTCCCGGCCGCTTGGCTCGCCGTCCTCCTCGTCGGCCCCGGCAGCCGCATCACCCACCCCGCCGTCACCCTGCTCGCCGACTCCGGCACCGCCGTGTGCTGGGTCGGCGAGCAGGGCGTACGCCTCTACGCCACCGGGACAAGCACCGCCCGCGGGTCCCGACTCCAGCTCCGCCAGGCATGGCTCGTCACGCGGCCCAAGGAACGCGTCGCTGTCGCCCGCCGCATGTACGAGATGCGTTTCCCGGGCGAAGACACCACGGGCCTGACCCTCCAGCAACTCCGCGGCAGAGAAGGCACCCGCATCCGCCGCCTCTACGCCAAACACTCAGCGCGCACCGGCGTGCCCTGGAGCAAGCGCGACTACAAGCCCGGCGATGCCTTCGCCGCCGGCGACGACGTCAACCGCCTCCTGTCCGCGGCCAACTCCGCCCTCTACGGCATCAGCCACGCCGCGATCACAGGCCTGGGCGCCAGTCCCGCGCTCGGTTTCGTCCACACCGGCAACTCACTCTCGTTCGTACTCGACATCGCCGATCTCTACAAGGCCGAGTACACCATTCCGCTGGCCTTCGACCTCGCGGGTCACGTCCGCTGAAGTGGTGTATCGACGGCCACTCGGTGATCTCGGTCTGAGGCTATGCGGTGAGTTCGGTGGGCAGGGCGGGGTCGTCGGTTTCTGACTCGATCGGGTGGAGTCGGGCCTTGGTGAGGAGTTCGCGGCCCATGTAGCGGCGGGCTTCGGTCCATTCGTCGTTCTGCTCGGCCAGGACCGCCCCGACGAGCCGGATGACGGCGGTGCGGTCGGGGAAGATACCGACCACGTCGG